>NZ_JSZM01000011.1:0-355806 GCF_000801965.1 Lysinibacillus sp. A1 | reverse complement strand
AAGTCAAAAAGCAAGTAGTGAACGTGAAAACCCAGATACAATCCAAAGTAGCCGAAGTCAAACAGCAACTGCGTCAGATCCTGCGACCACCACAGCAGCGGGAGTTAGCAGGAGCAGATGTAGGCGTTAGATACATAGAGGATACAGGAACAGTTGGAAGAAACACAACAACTCCAAGTCCGAAACCGTCTAATACCCAACCATCACAAAATAGCTCGAATAAAAAGCCTACTGAGGATAAGGGTACGGGTAAAGGTGTACCTAAACCGGTTAGCATAGATGAAGCTAAGGGCATTGCTAGAACCAAGATTGCTCAAGAGAGGAATGAATTATTAGAAGGAAAATATATTGATCCAAATACTGGAGATATTTATATTCCACATGTTATGACTGCAGCAGTTAATCTTAAAACAGGCAGGGCATATATTGGGTATAATGGCAAAGGTGTTGACTTTAGAACGGGTAATGAAAGGTTTAATCCGACTGTTTCTGAATTGGATGACGAGGTAGTAATGTTGGTTGAAAAAACTAAAAACAGGGCATTAGAGGCCAGTAAGCAAGCAGGTGGGGAAGTCAAGGATAGCTTTGAAAAATGGACTGTAGATAATTGTGCTGAAGTTCAGGCAGTAAATCAAGCAGTGAAAGATGGTGCTAAAGTAGAAGATATCTTGCTAAGTACCATTGAAGTTTTGCCAAATAAATATAAAAAAGTATGTAAAAATTGTAAGGAAACTTTTGAAAACTTTTTTATTGATAATTTTAAATGAAAGTAGAGCGAGGAAAATATGGATAACTTTTCGGAAAAAACTTATAAAATTTTGAATGAGGCAGGATGGTACCAAAATAGAAAAATAGATATAAGTTCGACAGTCTTATTTTTAGAGAGTAAGGGCTTTCGAGTGGGTTCTGTTGTAAAAGAGGCATTAGAGCAATTCGGTGGATTGGAATATAAGTTTTCTGATGGGAATGATTTTGAAAATTTCATTATTATTCCAGAAGAGCAAATAGGAGATGGTGTTCAGAAAATACATTTCAAAAGGTATGATACCTTAATTGGAGAGTATTTGATAGTGATTGGTTCCGTATTTAGAAATAATGCAATACTGTTTATGTCGGAATCGGGAAAAGTTTATGGAGCACATGATGATTACTATATTTGGGAATTTGGAAGCGATATCTATGAAGCAATTAATAATCTATGTGAATGTAAAAAATTCAAATTGATACACGAACAATAGATTATTACAGCATATTGAAATATAGTTAGGTGATATTTTTTAATGATGAATACGCCACAATACAAGCTAACTGCCGTGTTGTGGTTTCTTTTTATTTCCGTCTTAACGCTAAAACGTAATCAAGCGTTTAGTAGCGTCTCCTAAAAAACACACTTAAAGACGAGCGAATCATTCATAATATGTTAAATCGTTGGTAGGATCACGTAATTGTTGCGTGGTCTTTTTTCTTTTTACGCAGACGATATGCGAAATTTAGCGAGGTATTATCTAGACGCACTAATAACTATTGAAATTTCGCAGGAACGCTCAAACGAAATCAAACGGCCATTGCTAGTAAGCGTTGGGGAGTTTCTTGCGAGGGAGTGGCATACGCGCTGATGTACGAATACTCATCGCTTTAGTGAAATAAAGTGTTATTGTATATAGATTAAACTATTTTCCATTTCTCGTAAATAAGACGTTTTAATACGCAATAAAAGGGGGGGCAAATATATTTTCACGGAAAAACGGACGAAATTAAAAACTATGGAAGATGGGGTCATGGGTGGTGACATTACCACTTTCAAAAAAGTCAAGGTTTGCGTTGGTACTGGATTGTAGTGGTCGAATATTTCATGGTGTGTACCGAAGTACAGAGATTTAACGTCAAATTCGGTCGAAGTAGCATCTCCAACGAGGTAACACTCGAATATGTTCAAAACGTTGGACCATTTAGTAGTGTTTACGTGGTATCTGATGACACCGCAAATAAACGTACCTACGCTTCTTGCGACGGAGGGAGGTTAAATATTGATGTTTAACTGTGAAGCTAAGGCGTAATAACGAATCACTGTATATGGACTTAACGATTATCTGCTTGGCATTTTGGCACGCATAAATATTTTTTCGCGGAAAAACGGACGAAAGTTCACGAAGTCGGGAGGTAAACATTATAAGAGCAATTGCAACAAAGCAATAAAATCAGATAGGAAAATTGAAGGAAGCGTTAATTGTCTACGTTGAAAGGAGAGGAAATTAAACCTTAAGGGATTTAGGCGTTCCAGTTAAAAAAGGGGATAAAGAAGGGATGAAAGAGTTCGTTTCATCAATCGTAAATGACTCAAAAAATCTCGCTAATTCGAAGCCTTTTCAGTGGAATACGGTCGACTCTGTAGACGCTTTTGTTAAGGGTGATGCAGTTGTTTTAGTTAATAGAAATACAAACGAAATATTGACTTTTTTAAATAAAAAAGGAGATCGCTTATCAAGTAAGTTGAAATCCGATTTAGATTTGATTAGAGAGTGAGGATGACTATGAATAACTATATAATATCTTTTACCAAAAAGTTTGGTTATTTTTTCGATAAAAAAGAAATCTCAAATATTATTTATTTACATGATGAGGATGATAATGAGAGATTAGACCATGTCCTTTTCTTCGAGAAAGATAATGGTAATGTTATAGGCTTGTATATAAGAGGTATGAATCCGTTAATCTCAGTGAATAGAGTCTACGATTTAGATGACTTTAATTTATTTTCTAGTTATGAAGGATTAATTGAATGCAAGGAAAATATAAAACTCAAAATAGAGTATATAGATTTGTTTTTTAGCACTCAATACAACGAACTATTGGGTTTCTATTTGGAGAATAACGATGCATCGAGTTCTATATTTATATTATTTTTACAAGATGAAATTTATATGGAAAAGGATTGTAGTAAATACGAGGCTAGTAGGATACTTGAAAACAGATTTTCGACTGAAGGTTTTATAACTTACGAAAAAAATGTGAGACCGACTGGAGACAATTAAACTTTTAAGAATTTGAATTAATAACTCATGAAGGCTAGACCATCAAGGAGTGCTATTTTAATAATTAAGCAATAAGAGCGAGAATAGGCGCGATGACAATTTATTTACAAGGACCACTATAATGTCAGGGACGAAACGCACGAGATTAAACACGCTAAAGGGTTTAAACTTTGAAACTGATATAAAAGATGTCAAACTGTCAGTATGAAAATAACTTATAAAACTTGCAAATATTATAACTTAGAAATTTTATAAATATATAGCACTTGATGGTCTTGAACAGGCGACAAGTGCTTTTTCATATTTTTATCTAATACTATGTAAGACATTCTTCATTTTTACAAGTGGGAGAATTGGTTTAAGACGAAGTAACCTATGGCATGAATGGCAGGAAAAGGGTATCTGTGAAGGTGCTCAAAAAGCGAATAAAGGTCTCTTAGGCAGTGTAAAAGAAAAAGTCAACAAGCAAATCTCGAACGTGAAAACCCAGATACAATCCAAAGCAGCCGAAATCAAGCAGCAACTGCGTCAGCTGGGATCACCACAGCTGGAGTTAGCTGGTGTGAACGTTGGACGAATAAATGATACAGGAACAGTTGGAAGAAACACAACAACTCCAAGTCCGAAACCATCTAATACCCAACCATCACAAAATGGCTCGAATAAAAAGCCTACCGAGGATAAGGGTACGGGTAAAGGTGGTACACCAAAAGGTTTTGAAAAGCAAGCTAAATCAGCAAATGATATTAGTAAAAAAGCCAATGAAGGAAAAATTAAATATGCAAGTAACTATCATGTTAGACTTGGAAAAGAAAAAGAATTGGAAATATTATCGAATCCTGATTCGGTTTATGTTGCAGGTAATAATTCACAGAATCTAATTTATATGAAGGGAGGAAATGTAGTAATAGTTGAATGTAAAGGCAGTCATAAAGGAAATACAATTACAAGTTATGGATCTGATGGAGCAAGAGGAGAAAGTGGTGCTGCAATCTTTGGTGGTAAGCCCACAGACCCTGGAAAGCCCGTCACACATGACGCAATTGTAAATGGAACTATTCCAACTCCAAGTGGGGGGACCATGCCACCTGCTACGCAAATATTACCGTAAAATATGAAAATAAATATTAATAATATACAAATTATAAGTAATACTGATGTAAGATGGTACTTATCGAGTCAAATTATATGGATTGGTAAAGAGAAAAATTACGACGAAATTGAAGAATTAATAAATAAAAGTTATGGAAGTTTTGAATGGCTCTGGTCTGATTCAGATACTATATTATTTAATAAGGAAGATTTGAATTTTATAGGAGCAGTAATAAAGTTAAACGAACCAATAATAGTAAAAAGTGGGAAAATGGATAAAGTCTTATTAGAAGAGAGAGAGGGGAACATCAAAATAAGTGAAGAAAGGAATTTCGAATGTAATTTATCGGATTTTACCGAGTACTATATTGAAGAGGATAATTTACTATCCTATTCTGAAAAATGGGACAGAGCAAACCTTTCCATTGAAGTAAAGATAACCTCAGACTTTTCTGTTCTTTTACAGAATAATGAGATGGTGGGAATTTTGATTTATAATGCTAGTAATCATTTAATACCAGATGTAGTTTACCAAGTTGATGCAAATGAAAATATTGATTCGAACTTATGTATAAAGCTAGGTAGATTTTTTGAATTAATTGAAAAAATCGATAACGATGATTTAACTCACCATGAAGAATTAGAATTAAAAAAAGCATTTTTAGAAATTTACGAAGAAGTATTGCCCTATAATGAACTAAGTTATGTTGCATTAAAAGATACTATAGTAAATGTAGTTGACTATTTGTAATATTGGAAAAGTCAATATATTCTATGATATTGGATGGGATAGGTGAATTAATAACTCATGAAGATTAGGCCATCAAAGAGTGCTATTTTAACAATAAAGCAATAAGAGCGAGAATAGGCGAGATGACATTTTACTTACAAGGACCACTTATGGATGTCATAAGCACCTAACAATCGAGATTAAACAAGCAAACGGGGTTTAAACGTTACACTTGTCATTAGTAAAAAGATATCATACTGTCAATACTAAAATAACTTATAAAACTTGCAAATATTAATAAACTTATAAAATTTATAAACTTAAAGCACTTTATCGTTTATAACAGGCGACAAGTGCTTTTTTGCATGTTTAAATACGTAAATTGAAAAGATTACGATGTAAGGGCATCAGTAAAAGTGCTCAAAAAGCGAATAAAGTTCTCTTATGCAATGTAAAAGAAAAAGTCAACAAGCAAGTCTCAAACGTGAAAACGCAGATCCCATCCAAAGTAGATGAAGTCAAACAGCAACTGCGTCAGCTGGGATCACCACAGCTGGAGTTAGCTGGTGTGAACATTGGAAGAATAAAGGATACTGGAACAGTAGGAAGAAAGATAACAACTTCAAGTCCGAAGCCATCTAATTCCCAACCACGAAAATGGCTCGAATATAAAGCCTGCTGAGGGTACGGGTTATAATTCTTCAGGTAAGGATGTTTATGGACCTTATTATGGTGAGGCGAAAAATTTACACGAAACTAAGCCTGATTGGTATCCTAACCCTGATGAATCTAAAATAGTAAAGGGAAAAGAACTAAAAGAAGCAAGAGTAGATTATCAAACGTTGGTTAGAAGAGGGGAACTTGAAAAAGGTCATCATAAGCAAGATTTATCTTTTAATGGAGAGAATGTAAGTTCAAATATTAAAAAGACAGTAGAAACGACTATTCTTCAAAGAAATTGATGAATTAGAATTTGGATTATTATCATGAATTGGGTAATGGTAAAGAAAATGCTAATATACTAAAAATACATGAGTATTAGAAGTGGATAATTGTATTTGGTAATAATCCTCAACATACGGAAGTTACTGTTTTTTTGAAATGGCAAAAGATAATTCATTGAAAGTAGGTGCATCTATGGGAGAAACGGGAAATCTTATGAATAGTATATGGTTTGGAGAAAAAACAACTTTAGACAAATCAGAAATTAAAGCAAAAATTTTGAATTCAGTAACGGAAAAGGAAGTTATATTTAATTTAATTGAATTATTTAAAATAGGTGATTTTACTCAAAAACCATTATTGTTCCAATTAATGAATCAAACTAGAAATGAATCGGTTTTGAATTTATGTATTAGAATGTCCTTAGCTGTTGCAACACATGATGATTTAAGGGATTCGAATAATCTACGTTTTCTTAGTGAGATAAACGAAGAAACAGTAAACACTTTTGCATCAGCAGCCGTAACATCACTTTCTATCGATATAATTCCATATTTATTGGCTTTACTTGAAGAATGGGATGAAATCAGTGATACAGCTATTATTATAAGGGATTCTATTGATTCTTTTATTAACTTTGAGGAACAAATTGGTGAAGATGCAACTATAGATGAAATTGGGAATTTCTATTTTAATTATTCTGAGGAAATGGATACAGAGAGTTATTATTTCCAACAAAATTTAGTCTTTCCTGGCGACTTAGCTAAAAAGTTGATACATCGTGTTTTGATTGCTGCGAATAATGAGGAGCCATTAAAAATGGAATTAATACCCTCTTTATTATCAATTTGGTCCGGTGAAAAAGTACCTGGGGACTACAATACTGTCATAAATGCGAGTAATTATAAAGATTTTATTGGCTATATTGATAGACTTTCAAGTGGAAACTGGGAAAAAGGACAAAAATATTTTTATGGATATATGCTTTAACTATAATATATAAAAATTAACCAGTTTAAATAATTCAAAGTTTATATACAAGTGTATTAGACTTGATTCTAAAGGCAGAGAAAGAAGAAGTTAAAAGAACAAGAGAAAAAGCAATCTATGAACATATGAATATTCATAGAGATTTTATTAACTTGATATTAATGAGATAAAACATGAAAATTAGGTATTTTAGATATTCCTTATGAACAACTTATAGAAGAAAACAAGACGAGTTATCTGAACGAATAAATCTCATTTTAACTAGGTTAAACTCATAAAATTGTTATTATTGGTAAACTCTAGCCCTTAAACCGTACGGTTTAGGGCTTTTATTAATTGAAATTAGGAAAAATAACAGTTTAAACTTTTCGAAAGCCCGGAAGCTAAAAAATAGTTTATCCAAGAGTAAATTGGTGAAACGGGCGAAGAAGGCCATTAAAAAAGCGGTCCTGACCACGAAAAAGGTTGTGAAAAAAGCTGCACAAGCAACCAAGAAACCAACGAATAGTTCAAGTACAAAGGTAAAAACTCCGTCAGGGGATAAAAACAGGATAACAAGTGAAGCCGAACTAAAAGCCCTATTAGATGAGCACAGAAAAACGAGAGTTATCGGCAGTGATGGTGAACCAATCACAACACTTGCAGATAAACGCAAGGTCTTAAGTGCAGAATCAACTGTCACTCCAGATGGCCTATATCCTTATGTGATGCTAGGCTCCAAAATGTCATATGCCCTTTATTGAGGATTATCTCAAAGTGTCTGATGCAAATGCGCCAATTAAAGAAAATTTTGAAGCATCAGTCTCATTAATTAACCCTGTTAGGAAAGTGAAAAAGGGCGAAGAAGTATTAGAAAACGTACGAAATTGGGAAAAGGTAATAGAAGAAACCTACGATCTTGCCAATAATAGCAAAAAGGCAAAGGATGCAAAGTCCATCCAAAAAGAAATCGATCAACTAGGCGAGTATGTGAAGAAGCTTGATAAGGGTACGGGTGAATTTGATGTAGCTTCCTTTGAGAAAAATATTAATCATATGAATGTTAATGAAAAAGTAGCAACAATAAAAACAACTGCGATTGATATAGCAAATCAACGGGGGTGGAAGAAAGATTCTAAATTAACCAAACTAAACGGTGGTAGAACTGTTTACTACGATAATAAAACAGGAAATTACTATGCTTTAGACACACAACATGGTAGATTTGAGGTAATTAACAAAAAGGGCAAACATCAAGGAGAAGTAGATTTTAACTTAAATCCTACTAAACCAGTTGACAAATCTGGTGGTCACGATTTGAAGGTAAAATAAGGAGAGAAATGGAATGAACGATGTAATAACTAAAACTATTGATAAGTACTATAGAAAAAAAGATTTATCTGAATATCTTTCAAAATGTCAAAAAGTATTCTTTTTACCTGAGGAAGTAAAGGACTTTATTGAAAATAATAATATTTCAATAACTGAAATGAACAATGGAGAAATATGGCCGTCATCTAGTATAATTTTTGAGTATGAAAAGTATATTAAGGGGGAATTTGAAGTTATATATAATAGTAGATTGATGATTTCTAAAATTGCTCCTGTATTTTATATACACCATGAGTTTGAAGTTGTGAATAAAGATGTGAATGGTATTAACCCCACACTGGATGGTTTTGATACTCAACCATATAACTATATACAAGCAGAGCTAGAATTATTAGTCAAAAACTATTTTATTGAAAAGGAATTTACTCAATTATCCTTTAGGGAAATGAATGAAGTAGTTAGTGAATTAGAGTTTAGTAAGGGAATTACATTTTTTGGTTCGCAAGTTACAGTGGAACATGCTTTGTTTTTTGATATTTTAGATATTTGTCCCGAGTAGTTTCCACAATTGAATTCTCTTAAAATATGCATTTAATTTGACAGATGATCAAACTAAAAAAATAGTAGTACAAACCAAGTATAGGTTTGTACTACTATTTTTGGGTTAAATAATAATGGCTAGGGTAGCTGTATTCCGGTTATTTCAGTAAAATAAGGAGGAAACTATATGGATGTAATAAAAAAATTTTAGATATTGAAATTTCTGATCAAGTGATGTACGAAGAAATTTAAATCGATTTACTTAATTTTTTTATTTACTTAGAGTATGTTTTTCTTAATGATGGACATAGGGAGATTTCATGTTGTACTTCAATATGCAGGGATGATTTAAATACAAAAATTAATGAATATGCCATTAGGTACGGTACACATTAAAAAGTTGGAAATTTAATATTTAATCTGTGTTGAAAGGTTTTGTAACTAAAATAAACTACTGCAATAGGGTAAGGAATTCAAGTATAATTTTTTTGAGGAGAAAGAGAAATGATAAATGAGTGGTATGAAGGAACAGCGTTACAAAATAAAATTCCTAATTTCAAATCAACTGATGTTAAATTTATTACTGATTTCCATTATTTTATTGGATACAATTCTTATTATGATCAAGTTTCATTTTTAGAAATTAGCTTTTTATTAGAAGTCGATAGTCGGAAGTTTATTTTGAAAATGAAGTTTAATGATGTTACTACTTTAGATTTATTAGGATTTGGAAATAGTTATAATCAAATAACAGGCTTTAGAATTAATAATTTAAAAGATAAAGGTTTTGAATTACCAAAAAAATATTTAGTAGAAGATTATGAGAATAACATTATTAAGTTTTTCTGTGCAAGCTTTGAAGTGTTGTCATTAGTTGAAATATAAAAAGGGGTCCGTTCTTAATAATAAGATTACTATTTTACTTGCTGCAATTCTATTATTATGAGAGTTTACACATGTAGTACTATCATGGGGTTTTATTTTACATCTGATAGGAAAAGAAACGTGAGAACAGAGCAAAATGAAGTTTTTAAGTTAAATGAAGCTATGATACAAATGTGAATGAAAAAGTACATTGCGATATATACAGATATAATATGACAGAGTCATTAAAATTTGATTAAGGTGAAAAATTTTTGAATTTGAATTAAAAACTCATGAAGGTAGGCCATCAAGAGATGTTATTTTGATACTAATGTAATAAGAGTGAGAATAGGCGAGATGACATATTACTTACAAGGGCCACTTATAGATGGAATTATTAACAACACACGAGATTAAACAAGCTAAAGAGTTTAAACGTTACCCTTTCCAAATAGTATAAATGATGTCAATACTGTCGATATAAAAATAACTTATAAAACTTGCAAATATTAAAACTTAGAAAATATATAAATTTGAAGCACTTGATTGTCTATCGACAGGTGCTTTTTTGTATTTCTATATATTACATTTATGTATAGTATTGTATATTTTTACGAATTAGTATTATGGAGACAAGGAAGGTCAAAGTGGCACTCTAATTTGCGAAAACGGCTGTGAAGGAAATTAAAAATCCAGTTGTTAAGTCATTCAATAGCTTCAAGGAAATCGGTTAAGATTTCAAAAACTGATTAGATTTAAGAGCCAATAAAGCACTTAACTCCCCATCTGATTTTGCAAATTATCTTACACTAGGTGCAGTAGATGGCATTTGGTCAGGTGCAAAAAGTAGAAAAGATAAGATGTTCAATTCACCATCTGATTTTTTAAATTATGCAACATCAGGCTTGACGGACATGGTAAAAGGTTCGGTGAACCCGAAAGACCCACTATCGAAAGAGCATTGGATAGATAGTTTTGGCGTAGCCACGTCAGTGTTGGGAGTTAAAGGGGTGTCTAGTACAAAACCTACTGGAGTAACAAGTGGTAAGACTAATAGCAGCAGTTCGAGTAGTAAGGGTACTGTTGAAAATAGTTTACCTAATCGGACAATAGATAATTTATATGATAAAACTCAAAATGTTAGAAGCGATATTAACAGAGAAATAGAAAAAAAAATAAGAAATTCCGATGATTACAAAAATCTCTCAAAAACACAGAAAAACAAGCTTGATAAAAAACTAGATAAATTAACTTATGGAAACGTTGCTGTAGCAGAAGTAACCATTCCTGGTGTTAAAAAGGAGTTTCAAGCGCATAGTCAAATCCATTCCTCTGATAGCATGGGTAGTAACTTAGGAGATTTTACTTTTTCAAAAGAAACAAAGTCGTTTAAAACCTATGTTGAAGATAGATTTCCTCGTCTTAATGATACTGAGGCTAAAATACTTGAAGATATTTCTTCTCAGATAAAAGATCCTAATGTTCCTGGTAAAATAGATTTATATACAGAATTGGATGCCTGTCAAAGTTGTACAAATTTAATTATGGAATTTAGACGTAAGTTCCCCAATATTGAGCTTAATGTTTATTCCGAAAATATGAGATAAGGACTGATAATATGAGCATAACAAGCTATGAAAGAATAAAAAATTCTATAATGTTGGACTTTGAGGAATATATTGAAGAAGAGGGATTAAATGTTGCGCAGGTTTCAGCGAAAATTTTAGAAGAAGATTGGAGAAGAGTAAATGTTAGTTTGTTTACTAAAACATTATATTTTGTTTCTATTGCAATAGAGAGTTTGAAATATAAAGAAATTGCTGATTTTATATATTCTAAACTGGATAGTTATCTTGAAAACATTAAATTTGAAGAACATATAGATAAAAATGATATCGAAAAGCTGTTACAAGACACTCAAATTTGTAAAAAGTTAATTGATAATAAAGATGAATATAAAATCAGGAACACAAGCGATTCTACTAAAGCAGGAGTAGACTACATCTTAAGATTGAAAGTTGATTAATTTTAGTGCTGAATAGGTGGTTGCTACGATCAAATTTTGTAGGGGCTATCCAGTGCCGTATGAATTCATCATTCAACCAATAACACATATAACCCATGTAATACTTGTATAAAGATATCATTATTTCTTTTGTATGTACATCAGTGCTTTAATCTTATAACCTAAATAACGCTATTCTATTATATTAAATAGGTCGATTATAGTCAGAACTATGATTGACCTGTTTTTTATCTTCGTTTTCTCGCAGTTTTTGAAATCAATCGCAACTAAAAAGCAGGATATTCCGGCCACTATACTGTCAGGACATAACTTAACATTTCACAATAGTTGCAGTCGATGAACGGAATAAGCACTGTTACAGCAATGTTTACTTTCTTCATTGGCCGAACAAATCCGAGAATACGGTTTTGCAGGAATCGCTCCTATCCGTTTTAGTTAAGGTGATAAGGGAAAAGACCAAGCTAGCGTATGAATGAGTTCTACAAACAGAAGCTAGCAGAAGGCAAGCCCAAGAAGCAAGCCATAGTATGTGTCATGGAAATGCTTGTAAACATCATGTACAACATCATCGGGGCAACTCTAATAGAGCGTCAAGCAAGCAGATATAATGGTGGTAATTGGGAGAACCGATTGCCATCTTCTTAATTTTAAGTTTAAGATTACAACTTAGGGTACGGGTAATATCGGAAATCAGACCAGAGATCAGGCCAGACATACTGCTCAAAATCTACTGAAAAATGGAGAAGTTAGTATGTCAAATTTGGAATCGATGATTCCTTCGAATATTCCAAATACATTTAAACCAACCGATACTATTACTGATGGTGCAAAATATGAATTTACACTTGCCGATGGACAAAAGGCTATTATTCGATGGCATTCTCCAGACCCTGTAGCGGCAAGCAAATATCCAGAATCAGCGTCAGGTTCAAGATGGACTACACAGATAAAAATCGGAAATAAACAGCTAAAATCTGACGGAACATGGACAAAAAATCAATCTTTAAATGAGGTTCATATTCCAATAGAAGGGAAATAAAATATGGATATAAATGAAATTAAGAACCTACCTGATCGAATACCAACTGGAACACTAATATCAATGTTTCAAAATGTATTAGATCAATTTAGAAATAATAAAATTGAAAAAGATGGTTTTTTATTAATACTCAGTCAACTAACAGACCGGCAAGTTATGACATACGAGTTATTAAGAAGTGATATAAGAAATGATATTGATAGAACTCTCTCTAGATTATGGAATACAGATTCCTATGATGAAGTAGATATTATTCTTTCTATTGTAGTAAATCTCGGTTTAGAGATTTGCTTTAATAAAATAAAAGAATCATTGGAACATTATAAGGATATAGATAAATCAATTCTAGATGAAATACAGGAAACAATAGATGAAGTAGGTGAGAATATCTCTAATCCGTATTATAGTTTGGAAAAATTTAAATAGTCTGTTACTAGTGTGAATACCAAAAACAAAATTTACAATGGTTAAAATGGATCTTTAATTACTATCTTCCCTAGATTAAAGATATCAAGACTTAAATTTAAAGAAAAGTATACAATTGCTCAGGGGTACATTGATTAAATTTGGGGGTATCAGTGTTTTGAATCCTAAAGTTTCTTTAGAAGAAACTAATAATGAATTTTTATAGCTAGTGTAATTAATCCTGATTCGAAGCAAACCTTGATTGGCTATAAGCTTTTCAAGGTTTTTTAATTATACTGAAAACTGCCTAGAATTAAGGGGACTGTAAAAGAAATTAAAAATGATGGCTTGTATGTTCATGTGATATGGGACAAGTCTCAACATCCAAGTAGTATTAAAGGTATAGGCGTGAATTGGCTGGTTTCCAACATACAAGCAGCTAAATGAAAGAGAGGGAAAATATATGTATAACAGGATGTCTTGCGTTAATACGTCTAATAAATCTTTCAATTCTCAGATCGCGTCAACCACATCTTCAAGTGAATGCAGGATTTAATTATGACCAAAAAATCAGGATTGTTTGATGTAGAAATATCAATGAAAACCAAAGAACCTCCTTTATCAAAGAAAATAGGAATGTCAAAGCTGCATTCCCGGAAATAGCCACATAATTTATGACTTTTTATTTACTTCTAAACATAGACAATACTCTACTTTTTATGGCATATTTTTCTTGTATATGATAATATTATACCGTAACATGAGAAAAAAGAATTAAAAGCAAAATAGGTTTTAATAGTACAATAGGAGGGAGATTTATGAAAATAAGATTAGTATTAAGTTTGGCTTTAATTTTTATGATAGTATTATCTTCTTTAATATTTAATGTAGAAGCTAAAGCAAAATACGAAGGACGTAAGCCAGTAAGTGCAAGCTTTAAAGAAATTGTTTACTTAGAAGATAAAGGTTTATTACTTTATCCTGCAGATACATTTGATACTTTTGCTAAATTTACAGCGAGTAGAACTGAAACAATTTCAATGATAGCATTATCGTTAAATTTAGATGCAACTAGGAGAGATACTGTTTTTTTTGATATTCCTAAGGAATATGATCAAAGTGGTTTAATACAATCTGCATTTGAAAAAGGGATTGTCACAGGATACACGGATGGAACATTTAAACCTGCTGCATATGTAACAAGAGAGGAGTTAGCTGTATTTATTGATAGAGCATACGGAAAATATTTACCGAATAATGCAAAATTAGAATTTAAAGATGTGCCGAATACACGTAGTTCATACAATTCGATAAAAAAACTAGTTGGGGCAGGAATTGCAGCGGGTTATAGTGATGGAACATTTAAACCTAAAGGATTACTCACAAATGAAGAATTAGCAATTTTTATGTATAGAACTATTACGTATTTAGAAGGTAAAGGACTTGTGTTTAAGGAAGCATCAAATACTGATTATGAAGATTCTGGTATTAACTGGGGAATGTCGTATGATTCTGTATATACGTATGTGAAAAATAATATTACTAGTTCTACGGAGAACGCTAGGATTATTACAAATAGAGCAAGATATAATTTATCAGGAACAACGTATTACTTTTTTGATGATAACAATAGATTAAATTATTTTTGGCATGAATTTGATTGGAAAAATGAGGAAAATTTACCTAACACAGTACCTGAACTTCATAACATGTATGAAGAAAAAGTGATAGAGGAATTTGGTGTACCGGATTTAACAAATACAATCAATAATTCTAGTTTATTAACGTATTATTCTGCTTGGGATGAGGGTATATACTATGTAACATTAGAAACTACTAAGTATGCCGATGGAAAAGTTAAAGTGATAATGAGTTTTTTCGACAGCAAAAAAGATAAAGACTTATTTTAGGAGATAGAGCAAACTGCTCTATCTTTTTTTGTTGCCATGGAGACATATTACTACAAGCAGGATGGAATCCCAATAATAAAGTTGAATTAACAGAAACAGTAAAGTTTTTAGAAGCGATGGGGTATCAAGTGTTTAATGCGGCGGTTGATGCTTTAAGTCAATTTGGTGGGGGTGAATATAAATTCAAGCATCCGGATGGAAGTTTGGAAACCTTTCATTTTAGCCCAGAAGAAGCTATTGGGGATTATTATGAAAAAGAAGACTTTGAGGAATTTGAGGTACGAGTGAAAGAGCCGCTCGTAGTAATTGGGGAAGCATACCGAGGGAATTTAATAATGTTTATCTCGATATCTGGTAAGGTCTTTGGGAAAAATGGGTATTCAATATTTAAGTTTGGAGATGACATGTTCGAGGCACTGGACACTCTTTGCTTATTAAGAAAACCAGCAGAAATAGAAAAATGAAGTTTTGTCATTCTATGAATGGCGTTGCCAACATGAGAAAAGCTAGCCTGTGTCGCATGAAACCTATCATCCTTTAATATTTTCAAAAATTAAGGTGTGTATACAGATAGTTTGGGAAATTAGTGTTATAGCGTTATATTAAACTGATCAATTATAATTAGATATCACATAATAGATCTTTTTTGAGTAGTTTATTAATATTCTTTGACTGGCTATCCGCCTTTCAAGTTTTTTCATAATGGAATTGTGGTAAAAAACAATCTAATATTTGAATCTAAATTCATAAGGGCTGGGCTGAGTGGCTAGTGAAATAGTGTAAACCAGAAAAAGTTAGAGTCTACTTTATAGTATGTTTGATTTAGAGAAGGGGGACATGTAATCCTATGGTAGAAGTAAAGTTGAGAGAACGATTGTTTGCCACTTTATATGGTGGGATCATTGGTGATTTGATGGGCGTACCTGTCGAGTTTAAGAAGCGAGGGACTTTCCATGTAGAGGATGTGATAGGGTATGGTACTTACAATCAACCACCTGGCACCTGGTCAGATGATACTTCTTTAACGCTATGTTTAGTCGAAAACATGATTGAAAAAGGCGATACACGAAGCTTAATGGATAAGTTTGTACGATATATGGAGCAAGGCTATCTGACACCTTTTGGGGAAATGTTTGATATTGGTATTACTACTGCTGACGCTGTGTCTAGCTATAAAAAGGGAGTTTTACCTGAGCATTGTGGGAAAACGGGTGAGTTTGATAATGGCAACGGAACGCTGATGAGGATTGCGCCTTTAGTATTTGTATTGATAAATGAAGGTGATTTTAAGGAAAGAAAAGCATTGGTTCAGCAATATACCATGATCACACATGGACATCCACGTTCAATAGTAGGGTCTATCATTTATATTGAGTTATTATTAAGCTTATACCGAAACAATTCGCTTGAGTTTGCATTAAATGAGGTATTTAACTTGCTGCACAATAATTTACAGCATGAATTGCATACAGAGTTAAATGCCTACAGTAGAATTTTTGATGAGAACTTTTTAAGTATCTATGAAGATGAAATTAAATCAAGCGGTTATATTGTCCACTCACTTGAGGCAGCTATATGGAGTGTTGGTCATGCATCTACCTTCAAAGAAGCTATTTTAAAGGCAGTCAATTTGGGAGAAGATACGGATACAATAGCGGCAATAACGGGAGCTTTAGCAGGTATGTGTCATCAAATGAACGGAATTCCAGAAGATTGGTTGAACGCAATAGTAAAAAAACAAGAGATTGATAATTTAATCGAAGCTTTTTATGAGTTTTGTTTTGCAAAGATATGAAAAATCTTCAAAAAGGAGGTGACAAAATGTCTCCTTTACATAATATTTTTACTGCCAATCCTCCCGCTAACGAGCATGAAATTTTGCTAATAGAACAGACAATGGCTATTCATCTTCCAGAGGAATATAAAAGCGTACTGAAAGAGTCCAATGGTTTTTCATTTACGAATGGTGTTTTAATATATGGTACCGAGGAAATAATGGAAAGAAATGAGACTTGGGAAGTGAAGGAATATGCAAAAGGCTATGTTGCCATAGGGGATGATGGAGGCGGAATGGTCTTTTTAATGGCGTTAGAGAAAGAAGCCTGTCAGGTTTTTGTTGTAGATGTTGGCGATATGAACCCGCAGCATGCTATATTGGTCTCATCTCATTTAAACAAGTGGCTACAAGAGGGTTTTTTGGATTGAAAAAGTAAAAAATGTAGAAGCTTGTTCCTACCATTAGGAGCAAGTTTTTTCTATGTCAATCTATGGAGAAATAAGCAATTTCATTACATATTCTATTATATTATTGTATTTTTTAGAAAATTATGTTGAATTATAGGTGAATGGTGGTATAATCAATTTATAGTTACAAATATGGTTAATAATTCCTTATGTTAGAGGTTTTATTGGATAATAATAGTAACTACAAAACTAATGAAATGGAGCGATTTTATGATTAACATGGTTCAATATTTAGAGCAAAATCCGTCGTTGGTTACATTGTTAAAAGAAAAGAAAGCTTCTCTTGTTGGTGTTACAGAACTTGAACAAAAGGCAATTTTGGATTCGTTTGATGAAGATGTACGTTTAGAATATGGTCTGTGGTACTAGGCTAATAATAAATAAGTGGCTATGGCTTGCTATAAGTATATATTTAACATTAGGCGTTTACCTACTATATGTTACTTATAGCACGCCTTTTTTTGGTATTAAAATACAAGAAAAAAATGATCAGTGGATTATAATAGATCCATACTATAAAGACTGGGCAGAAAAGCAAAGGATTGCTAATGGCGATATTATTCTAATGATTGATGATAAAGATATTAACGAATTGAATAATATTGTTTATAATCCTGTCATTAGGGTAGCAAATAAATTAACCTTATTGAAAGAGAATGGGGACATCAATCAAATTGATATTGCCCCTTTTGATATTCCGGAACAAATATTTTATGCGTTAATGTTACCAGGTTGTTTTTATTTATTAAGTTTAATAATCGCAATATATTTATATTACAAACAAATGAACTCAAGATTAATTAATTTACTTATTTTATTTATTCTCACTGTTTCATTAGCTTACGTTAGTATTGGAGCTTCTGGTAGATTAAATATTATTGGTACTATTGTAAATCGAAGTAGTATGTTACTTTGCCTCGTTATAGTAATACATTTTTTAAGAAATTACTTTTTATTTTTGAATTTAAAATGGAGTTTCATTAAAAATATAAAAATAGTATATTTAATACCTTTGATTATTGTTTTTTTCAGTATACTTAGCATTGTCTATCCATCTACAAATCCTATATTTTCAAAAATTACATTATCATTATTTTTGATTTTATTAATTGCCATTCTATATATTCTTGGAAGAGGTTATTTTACTTATAAAATCCCTCAATTTAAGATTTTTCTATTAAGCATTATTATCCCGTTCTTGCCATTTCTTTTTTTGTTTGCGGTACCAGAAATATTTTTTCAAAAGCATTTTCTTTCTGGAGAGGTGTGCTCACTTTTTCTAATGCTCATTCCATTAAGCTTCTTATTCACTCAACTCACAGAACGTATATTTGATATGGAGTACTTTATATCGCGTATACGCTATTATTTTAATTTCTCATTTGCCTTTACTATTTGGCTTTTGGGTGGTTTGTACTTATTGACGGATTTATCGATTACACGTATGACGGAGCTTTTCTTTTTTACGTTTCTCTCCTTAATGGCGTTGTTTTACATTAAAGAGCGGGTTGATTATCGTAAGCGAAAGATTTTGTTTTCTACAAAAGGTGACTATATCCATCGCTTATATACTACCGTCGATAGTATAGGGAGAGTTGTAAAGATTGAGGATTTATTGGAAAAGTTTGTCCAGGAAGTGGTGCTCCAGCTTGAAATGGAAAGTGTTTATGTTCTCACATATGATTTTCAAACACATCAAGTTACATTAACGAACAAATCCAAGGAATACAATCAACATCAAATTGATGAGGTTTTACTTGAACAATTAGGTTTAGGGGATATTAAAAAAACAGATCATTTCTATATAGCCTTTATTCATCAGGATACAAGTTATAAACGAATTCTTGTTGTGGATCATAATAAATCTATTTATTTGAAGGATGAGGAATTGCTATGGCTGGAACTGTTACTGTTATATTTAAATAACTTTATTGAAAATACTAAAATGGTCGAGGATCTATTAGATCAGTTAAAGCATATGAAAGAGGCTGATAATCGGCAGCTGCCGTGGCTTAATAAATTACTTTGGCTTCGTTTTGAGGAGGAGAAGTATCAGTTAGCCCAAGAGCTTCATGATACGATTTTACAGGAGCAGCTTCATATCGCAAGAGAAATGGATGTCCTGATACACATGAAGGATTCAGAAAATTTTTCAACTAAACTTGGGAAGCTTCATGAGCATATGATTACCTCCTTAAATGATTTACGAGGATACTGTGAAAATTTAAAGCCTCCTTTATTAGATACATTGGGCTTAAATGCTGCACTTGAGAAGCTTATTCAAAAAGTTCAAAAACGGGCAAACTTCGAATTGCTTTATACGATTGATCGTCTTTATTTAGAGGATGAACGTTTAAATTTAATGATTTATCGTTTGTTTCAAGAATTATTAAACAATGCATTAAAGCATTCCTATGCCAATGCAGTTACTATCCATTTACAAAGCACGGAAGAAGGCTTTGAGGTTTTGTATAGCGATGATGGTGTGGGGTGTAATTTAGATGATATTATACTGACCGAATCCATGGGCATTCAAGGTATGCAAGAGAGGGTTCAGGCGTTTAATGGGAAATTCGCATTAAATAGCAAAGTAGGAGAGGGAATGATGATTCGTATTCGCGTAAGTGAAACTCAATATCCATATCCTTATGCGTATAGCACGTTGAACCGACCAACTTATATGATTCGAGGATAGCCCGATGAAGCAGAATACGCTATATGCCTACAATTTTCACCTTTTAATCGCTTCATAATTTTTATGAATGTAGATTAGAAGGCTTTTGTTTTTTGAGCATGAAATAATATCAAAATATTATTATTGTAGAGATAGGAATACAGGAGAATATACACTTTTTTGAATTCTTTCCCCTGAATAAAGGAAATCAGGGAGATGTGGCCGATATAATTCAATAGAAGGATTGAGGAGGTCAACTGATTTGAATAAAAAATTATTTTTAACAGCAGCCGCAATACCCGTAGCACTTATTGTACCAACTGTTGCAAGTGCAGCGGAGACGGTGACGGTCACGGGGCAAAATATTGTAAATGAAACATTAACGGTTCATCAATTACCCAATAATGCCATAGTCAATGCCTACCAATGGTATTATCTAGAAAAGGTAGCTAGTGAAGATGGTTCAAAAACGTCCACGAATAAACCGATTGCAGGTGCTACTTCTGCTTCGTTAAAGGTGCCAGTAGAAGCAGCGGGTAAAACTATTTTTGTGGAAGCTACTACAACTGATGGAAAAAAATATCAAAGTGAGCCAAGAAGCATTAATCAATTGGATCTTGCGATTACAACGCCGACTTTAGAGGGCTTTTCGACTTCGGATTTTGTTGCACCTGGCGAAACGGTGAAAGTAGCGGGTGTTACTGTAACGGATAAGGCAGGAGCGAAATTAACAAGCGGTCAAATTACATATAGTTATCAATGGTTTTATCAACTAGGTGAGGGTGAAAATTCCTTCACTATTATTGAGGGAGCTTCAGGTAGCACTTATACTATTCCGAAAGATGCCATAGAAAAGGGAATCAAAGATATTATTGTTAAGGTAAAAGCTCAGGTAGGCACTTCTTTTGTGGAATCTCCACGTTCTGAAGTGATTTCTATATCCAAAGAACCAACAGATACATTATCAAATGATATTAAAAATTTATTAGTGAATGATAACAAATACAATGTTTCTGATATAAAGTCGTTTGAGGAAAAAATTAAGGCATTAGAAAGTAAATATCAAGCATTGTCAGAGCCTGCTAAAGGGAATGTATCAAATTATGCTGTTCTCAAGCGAGCACTTGCAGATGTGGACCTTATTAATAAGTTAAATGAAAAAGTGGACAAGGTAGGGGGAATTAGCGACAAAGATTTGCCTGCCTATATAAAGGAAATTGAAGCGGCCTACGATAAGTTCGATTTATTACAACGTAGCTTGGATGTCAATGATGCTTTATATACTAGCATTAAAAACCTTTTAAATGAGCCTAATGATCTTGAGGAAATAAAAGAAGTCAGAAGACTAAATCTAGCAATCGTTAATTTACTTTCTTATTCGAATGGCATTTCACAGTATGTTCCTTCTGATAAGGATTCCTTACAGGGGGTCGTGAATACGATTGAGGCAGATATTGCTAAATTATCACAAAATTATCGTGGAGCTGTTCAAAACCAAACGATTCTCAATGAGGCTAAAGCCGATATTAAAAAAGTGGAGCAATTTATTAAATCATTTGATAAATTATCTTCCAATAATACGCCAAATAAGCAGGTAACGGTTGCCAAGTCTATTCGTTCTACCTATGAAAAATTAACGTATAAACAATTAAAATTAGTGCCAGACAAGTATGGTCAGCTTTTAACGGCAGCTGAAAGTGCGGAAGAAAGTCAAATTGCTACATTAAACAATGATATCGATAGCTATATTGGGGATGATATTTATCCAATCAATCCATCTGCTAGTTCTTGGCAAAGTCATGTCAACAATGTAGCCCGCATGGTAAAAGAATATAAGAGCTTAACAAAAGCATCAGCAGCCCAAATAGAAGGGTATGACAGCCTTGTTACGTTACAAAAGGATTTAAAAACGGCTGAAAAAGTGATAAAAGATATGGATGCTTATCAAAAGCTTTCTGGCGTAACTGGTGTAACTGAAAGCAAACTGAATTCAAGCTATACGAATACATTAAAAGCTTATAATAAATTGACATCTTTACAGCAATCGCTTGTCTATAATGCTCAAGAGTTTTTACTCAATACGCCAAAAGTTTCTGTTGATGGAAAAGTACCGGCTGATAAGGCTGCAGCAGAGGCTTTGAAAGCAGATATTGCTAAATTTGCGGATGTCACTAAATTTACATTCAATCAATTAGAAAAAGCAGTTGATACGGCAGCGCAATCCTATAAAAAGCTGTCATCTGGTGCAAGAAAGTATGTCACTAATAATTATTTACTAACTGCTGCTCAGAAGGATATTACAGGTGTCAAATCATTCTATAAAAAAATTCAAACCGCTAAAGAAGAAACAGATGCGGCGAAACAAGCAAAAAAAATAGAGTCTGTGCAAAAAGCATATGCTAAATTACCTGCTAATCAACAGCATTTAGCAAAAGAGCAATACGAAGCACTGTTAAAGAATCAAATTATTGATGAAAATGCACCAAATATAAAGCAATTGAATGATGAACTAGCTACTATTGTTTCAAATGATCAGTATTTAGTGTCGATTGATAAAATTAATACTTTGTCTAAGCAATACAGTAGCCTAAGCTCAAGTGATAAAAAGCTGATTACGAATTATGATATTTTAAAAGCAGCAATCGCAGATGTGAAAAAAGCAGAGTCCTTTATGAAGACCTATGAAAAATCATTTAACAGTAACCCAAGCACTGTCATTAAGGCATTTGAAAAACTTACATCTAAGCAAGTGAGCCTTATTCCTTCAGATACCCAAAAATGGATTAGCGAGAAGCAACAAGGTCAACAGCAAACGAATGAACAGGCTTTGACATTAATTGAATCGATCAATTCTCTCCTTGTTAATGGTGAGTATATAGCTGGTCTAGAGGATAAAGTAAAAGATATTCGTACTAAGTATGATGCCTTGAGCGCTCAAGATAAAAAGATTGTCAAAAACTATTCGAAGCTTACACAGGCCGAAAGTGATTTGAAAAAGGTAGCCGACGTCCATGCATTGTACAAGGTAGATGGTGATGAGGCGGCTCAAAAAGCCTGGCAATCCGCTTATGGGAAGCTTTCCAAAAAATTAGAATTACTTTATAAAAACATGTATCCACAGGATAGTAAATGAGGTAAGCCCCGAGAAACTCGGGGTTTTTCTGTATAGATTTTTTATTTGTCTAGTAAATTGGTTGTCCGCTATACTATGAACAGAAGAGAAAAGAAATTTTTTTACATAACTATTGCAGTTTCACAAAGAAGGTAGGAACAAAAGATGTATAAAATAGGTGTTGTGGGTCCTGTCAAATCCGTCCAAAGAATTATTGCTTTAGCCAGAGAAATTGAACAGGATATGGAATTTATTCCGTATATTTATGCGATAGCGACAGAGACAAAGCATCTTGTGGAGACCTATGATCAAGATGTGGATTTCTGGCTGTTTTCTGGCTATATCCCCTATAAGATAGCGAGCCAAACAAAGGTTTCACAGGATAAATTGGCTCATATCATTTTTTCGGAGGCGGCTATTTATAGAGGATTTTTAGAGCAATCCTATCGGCAAAAGAAGTTTATTGAAAATGTTAGTATCGATATTATACCTTCTCCCTCACAAATGGCTTCAGAGGGTCTAGCGGAGATCCAAAAAAATGTCAATCATATGTATTTAAAGGAATTTGATGTAGCCATTGATCCAAAAGAGTTATTTGATTTTCACTATACACTTTGGCAGGAGGGAAAGATCGATTTTGCCATCACTTGTTATCCATCTGTCGATGAAGAGCTGAAAGAACGAGGAGTTCCTTCCTATTGGGTATCTCCCACAAAAACAGAAATTTACCATACAGTTCAGCTGTTTACGGAAAAAATTAAAACATCCTACTATAAAGAAACTCAAATTGGTGCAGTAATGCTTGAAATCAAGGATTTTGATTCCTTAAAGGAGCGTATGAAGCAAGGGTATCGCATCCAATATTTAGAACTACGTACTAAGGAACATCTACTTCAACTTTGTGAACAAATTGACGGTTCCCTCATTGAAGAGGGGAATGGAAAATATACAATTTTTAGTACAAGGGGAGCGATTGAAGGGCAGATTAAATTTCTACAGGAAAAAATGTATCAATTATCCATCGAAATGGAAGCAAAAGTAACTGCAGGTATTGGTTTTGCACAAACCGTATTCAATGCAGAGCTACATGCTCATCGAGGGCTAAGGCAGACCAAGGAAAATGAAGCCATCGATATCGTTATGATTCAGGATGACGGTACGATTATTGAGTCGGTCGGAAATATGGAAGAGCTGTCTTATTCTTACCGAGCAGAAGATCCCGATATTTTAGAAAAGCTAAAAAAAGGTAATATTAGTATTAAAACGTATATGAAAATCCATGCGCTTGTGCAGAAAATGCACTGGAAGCATTTTACGACTAAGGATTTAGCGACACAGCTTCAAATGAGTGAAAGAAATGCACAGCGGATTGTTGCGGATTTATGTAGTGTAGATTTAGCAAGAATTTGTGGCGAAGAATTACAGCATTTGCGTGGTAGACCAATCAAAATATATCAGCTTGTCTAGAAACTAAAAAAATGTTCCAAACCAATGTGTGGTTTGGGACATTTTTTTTTCTTAAATTTTTGTATCGATAAAACAAAGACCAGTACACAAGTTGTGCGCCTTTTTGAGCCGATCATTCATAGCTAGAGAAGCGACTATCTATTAGAAATTTTCAAAAAAATATTGTTTTTTTGGAGTACTTTGATTATTATACGAATATATAACGAAAATGTCGGTATATAAAAGGGGTTTTGATTTTACTAGATTTGCAAGGGGGCAAGAATCTTAAAGAACAACTGTAGCGGTGATGCAATCACTGCCATAAAGAGAAGGTTTTTGATCATGGGAGGGATATAAATGACAACAAATGACGTAACGAAAAAATCTAGAAATGTTATCCTTGCACTATTATTTTTAGGCTGGTCTTTAGGGAACTTAGATCGCTATATTATGAACTACGCAGTCGTTTCAATTACAGGCGATTTGCAACTGGATGCATCTTCGACGGGTATTATTTTAAGCGCTTTCTTTTTAGGCTATGCCATTATGCAAATACCAGGCGGCTGGCTAGCTGATAAATTTGGCGCAAAACGAATCTTGCTAATGGCTGTCATCATGTGGTCAATATTTACCGGACTTACGGCTATTGCCTGGTCTTTAACAGCGATGATTGTTATTCGTTTCTTATTCGGTATTGGAGAGGGTGGATTCCAACCATCTAGCTCTAAGATTATTGCCACGATTTTCCCGAAAGAAGAAAGAGGCAGAGCGATGTCGATTATGCTGACTTCTGGTGGGATTGTTTCGCTAATTGTACCGCTGTTAGCCGCTTATTTATTAGGAACGATTGGCTGGCGTATGATGTTTATCATAATCGGGGCTATTGGAGCGATTATTGCTTATTTATATTGGAAATACATTCAGCTCCCAAAAGCTGAAACAGCAGAGGCTGCTGAGACAGGTAGTCCGGCAGTTAAGGTAAGCTTTAAAGAACTTTTGAAAACACCGCTCATGTGGAATTTGATTATTGCTTATTTCTGTATTTATGCGGTGAACTGGGGATTAGTATCGTGGATTCCAACATACCTTCAAAAAAATCGTGGACTAGACTTAATGTCCATTGGTTGGGCACAAACGATTCCTGCTATTACAACGATTATTGGGGTGTATGGTAGCGGATATATTATCGATAAGCTTCCAAGAGGAATGGAAAAGGTGTTAGGCTCCATTTCCTGTGCAGTCATCGGTCTTTTATTGTATTTAATGTTTACAGCGAAAACGGTGACATTATTTATTGGCTATCAAACAGTTGTTTCTATCTTTATTGCGTTTGTCATTACGCTACTACCCGTAATTGTTCTAAAGAAATTGCCTTCGTCTATAACAGGCTCAGCTATGGGGATCGCGAATACAGGCGGACAGCTAGCGGGGTTTGTTACACCTATGGCTATTGGTTTTATGGTCGATGCCTTTAATGGCTCCTTTGATGCAGCCTTTTGGATGTTAATTGGATTCGCGCTCATTTGTATTGTGTCGCTTGTAACGTTAAACGACCAAAAAGGAGCATTATTGAAAGCATAATAAATAAATTGGAGGAACAATAATGAGTTTTCAAGAAAAAATTTCTACATTAATTGAGGCAAAAAAGGATGCAAGCGTGGCCTTAAGCGATGCAATTTGGGCTGTACCGGAGCTTCATTTTCAAGAACAACAATCAATGCAATATATGAAAGAGGCACTCGAAAACGAGGGTTTTCAAACTGAGGCTGGCGTAGCTGGGCTGGATACTGCGCTTGTTGGAACTTTTGGGTCAGGAAAGCCAGTCATCGCCTTTTTAGGGGAATACGATGCACTACCTGGCTTGAGCCAAAAGGGCGGTGTTACCATTCATGAGCCTCTTGAGAATGGGGGAAGTGGTCATGGCTGTGGCCATAATTTATTAGGAACAGGAGCATTTGCAGCAGCTGTTGCCGTAAAAGATTATTTAGAGCAACATCCACAATCCGCAACCATCCGTTTTTACGGTTGCCCTGCAGAAGAAAATGGATCTGGTAAAGCTTATATGGCGAAAGCTGGCTTATTCGATGATGTAGATATCGCCATTTCTTGGCATCCTGGTACGTTTTCAACGGTGATGACATGTAGCTCTCTAGCAAACTATGCTGTTACATTTAAGTTTACAGGTAAAAGTGCACATGCAGCAGCTGCTCCTCATCTGGGAAGAAGTGCATTAGATGCTGTTGAGCTAATGAACGTTGGGGTAAACTATTTACGAGAGCATATCATTCCAGAAGCAAGAGTGCATTATGCTATTACAAACTCTGGTGGAACATCTCCGAATGTTGTTCAACCATATGCTGAGGTTACCTATTTAGTGCGAGCACCTAAAAAGCAACAAGTGCAAGAAATCTATCAGCGTGTTGAACAAATAGCGAAGGGTGCAACGCTCATGACAGGTACTTCCCTAGAAATCGATTTTGAAGGTGCTGCTTCTAATTTAATAACAAATAAGACGCTTTATGATGCCATGTATCAACAAATACTTGAAATTGGCATGCCAGACTATACAATAGAGGATGAACAGTATGCTCAGGCTATTTTCAATACGTTTTCTCCTGAAGTACAAGCCTCTTCATTAGTTGGTCTACATAAAGACGATGTTCAACAATTACAAGGAAAAGTTATTGCTGATCATATTCCTCGAATGCTTCCTGAATTTATCATGGGTGGCTCTACGGATGTGGGAGATGTTAGCTGGAATGTGCCAACTGTTCAATGTACGGCAGTATGTATGGCATTAGGAACGCCACTGCATACATGGCAAGTTGTTTCTCAAGGTGTCACGCCTATCGCCCATAAAGGTATGCTACAAGCTGCTAAAATTATGGCGTGTACTGCGATTGAGTTATTGGGTAATCCAGTACTGATTGAGGAAGCTAAAAAGGAATGGCAAGAACGTCTTGATGGGGAGACGTATGAATCGTTAATTCCGGAGGGGACAATGCCTCCAAAGCGATAAAAGGATAGCAAAAATATGGATAGAGTCTTCATAGGAGAACTATGAAGACTCTGTTTTTGCACATTTTGAAAGGAGTCCACAGTAATGTCAACACAACCTAGTCACGATCAGCTTGTGGCACAATCGGTCACACAGTTTCGCTCTGCCGCAAAAGAAGGACAGTGCGCTAACTATATCCCTGCATTAGCTAAAAAAGACCCAAATCAATTAGCCATAGCCATTATTGGCACTGAAGGGCATGAAATTAAAGCTGGTGATACGTCAGAATTATTTACGCTTCAAAGTGTTTCCAAAGTAATCACCTTTATACTGGCCTGTATGGATCGAGGATTGCCCTATGTATTAGAAAGGGTGGATGTTGAGCCAACAGGAGATACATTCAACTCTATTATTCGCTTAGAAAGTCATCAGCCAGGAAAGCCCTTTAATCCAATGATTAATGCTGGGGCGATTACTGTCTCCTCTATGATGATTGGTCATTCACCACAGGAGAAGATTGACAAAATCCTACAATTTTTAGAGCAAATCATAGGTAAGCAATTAAGTGTCAACGAGGAAGTGTTTCAATCCGAGTGGCAAACAGCTAACCGTAATCGAGCACTAGCCTACTATTTAATGGATTCTGGTTTCTTAGACTGCCCAGTAGAAGCGGCTCTTGAGGTTTACTTAAAGCAATGTGCGATTGAAGTCAATGTATCCGATTTAGCGATGATTGGTTTAGTTATCGCTAATGATGGCTATCATCCGCTATTAAAGAAACAATTATTTCCTAAACAAGTGGCAAAATTAGCAAAGGCTTTAATGGTAACATGCGGTATGTACAATGCTTCAGGAAAATTTGCGGCGTTTATTGGACTTCCTGCTAAAAGTGGTGTTTCTGGTGCCATTCTTACCGCTGTCCCAGGTCATGCAGGATTAGATTCACCATTCCCTGCTGGCTGTGGCATAGGTATTTATGGACCAGCCATCGATCCTATTGGGAATAGTGTCGCAGGTGTCCAATTGCTGAAACATTTAGCGACAGAATGGGATATGACCATTTTTTAACGAATAGAAGATGACTTCAGAGTGAGCTCTGAAGTCATCTTTTTTTCATTTTATATAGAATGAATAGGGCAATAAACCAAATAGGTGTTAGTAGAAGAGCTGTACGTGTTGCCTCAGAAATAAACATCACAATTAATAGGAAAGCAAAAAACGCAAGCACTACGTAGTTAATAAAAGGTGTCAGCGGTGCTTTGAAGCTTGAGGCCTCATGTAGGGCACGATTTTTCCGTTTATAGATGATGTGAGAAATGATGATAATACTCCACACCCATATGAAGCAAATCGCACTAATAGTCGTTACGATACTAAAGGCATTCTCTGGCATTAGCTTACTTAACAGTGCCCCTACTGATACAACAATTGCAGAAATGACTAGTGCGTTACTTGGAACACTATTTTTATTGAGCTTAGCAAATGCAGGTGATGCTTGTTTATTTTTACCAAGATTAAAGAGCATTCGACTTGTTGAGAATAAACCACTATTACCAGCAGATGCGGCTGAAGTGAGCACAACAAAATTAATAATACCTGCAGCAATTGGAATACCCGCTAATGTAAATACTTGGACAAATGGACTGCTTGCGGCAGACATTTCATACCATGGATTGATACATAGGATGACAAACAGTGCCCCTACATAAAAGAGTAAAATTCGGAATGGTATTTTATTAATAGCAGAAGGAATGTTTTTTTGTGGGTCCGCAGTCTCGGCTGCCGATACCCCTACTAATTCCACACCGACGAAAGCGAAAATAACCATCTGGAAGGCCATTAAAAAGCCATATACTCCATTTGGAAACAGGCCGCCGTGGACCCAAAGATTATCTACTGAAACCGTCCCAGAGCTTGTTTGAAAGCCTGTCACTAACATAATAAGACCAAGGATAATGAGCGCCACAATGGTAATTACTTTAATGATAGCAAACCAAAATTCTAACTCCCCAAATAGTTTGACCGTTAATAAATTCAATAGTAGTAATACTACTAAACAACCAATAGCTGGAACCCACTGAGGGATATCAAACCAATATTGTGTATAAACCCCCACAGCGATAATATCTGCCATTGCCGTCATGATCCAACAGAACCAGTAGGTCCAGCCTGTTACATACCCTGCCCATGGCCCTATGTATTCGGAGGCAAAATCCGTAAATGATGTATATCCTGAATTCGAAAGTAATAGTTCGCCCAATGCACGCATAACAAAAAAGAGTGCCGTTCCGACAATTAAATAGGCAAGGATGATCGAAGGCCCTGCTAATGCAATGGCTTTCCCAGAGCCTAGAAATAAGCCGGTTCCTATTGTCCCACCAATGGCAATAAGCTGTACATGGCGATTTTTTAATTCACGTTTTAATTGTTGCTGTTCCACGTTAATCCCCCCAAAGATGCATAAAAAATGATGACTGGAAAAATAAAAAAGAGACTAGTTGTGACACTAGTCTCGGAAAAACGTCAGAATAACAAATACCATTTGATCACGGATGGTTCATGAAATCATCGTAACCATCATATGGCATCGCTTAAAAAAGCTGTTATTACTCCTCTGTCCTTTTGCCTGAGATAGTGAACCCTTCGGCGACGCACATTGCGCTCTCTCCAGAACTGCTCCTGCTATAGTTTGATCCATAGCATTCATAGCTTATTAATTTTTTATCATAAATATTATTTTAAGATATTATATATCCTAGCAGTGCTTTTACAATTATTCAACTAGAAATTTATATTATTTTCAGAAAAATAGAAGAATGTAGTGTATAAATGAAAATTACTAACGATAATTAGTATTTTTGGACATACAAAGATTTTCGTAGTATGCGCAAATACGAAAGGTTTATGTGAAGAAATGAAGAGGGGACAAGTGAGAGGAAGAGGATCATTATAGTATGAACGAGTGTAAGAAATAGCCGCTTAAAATTTTGCAATAGATATAATATAGTAGAAACTCTGAATTTTTTGTATAAAAAGAAGCCGTCTCCTAGTTCTTTGAGACGACTTTTTTTAGGGAAATATTAAAATTTTTTGGCTTTTATTTTACCTGTCCAAGTTTTGAAGCCGCCTTGAAGTTGGTAAATTTGGTTGTACCCACGTTTTTTAAGAAATAGTGCAGCACGTGAGCTACGGCCTGTATTTTGACAGTATAAATATACTGGTAAATCTGGGCGAATTTCTTTATAACGTTGACGTAATGTTGTGGAAGGAACATTTCGTGCGCCAAGAATGTGACCAGCATCAAATTCTTTTTGTTCACGAACATCGATTAGCTGCGCTTTACGATAGCCTTCAATAAATTGTTCTTGTGTTAAGTTGGTTACAGCTTTTTTGAGTCTTAGTGCATTAATACCGATGTATGCAATTACGACTACTAAAACGACACCGATTGTGATAAGTATGTCCAAGATTTTCTTACCCCTTTCTATCTTCTTTATTATTATAAAAGATGCGCTAGCGATAGTCCAATGAGTTTGATAAAATTAACTAGATTGTGGCGAATTCGTCGATATCGTTTGAAAAGCCACAACTTGAACTGTAACGTAATCTTCGTTAAGGTTGAACCGCAGGTGGGGCCTGAGGTATTTTTATAAATTGTAGGAGATGAACATATGACAACTTGGTATTTTTTAAATTCAGGGAAATGTAGTCCTTCTTTTAATATGGCACTAGATGAAGCATTACTTGATTGGCATAGTGAGGGGTTAATTCCACCAGTCATTCGTTTTTATGAGTGGGAACCGGCAACATTATCAATCGGTTATTTTCAGCAAGCCAAAAAAGATATAAATTTAGATGCTGTCCGTGAGCAAGGCTTAGGTTTTGTACGTCGACCAACTGGTGGACGAGCTGTGCTGCATGAGCATGAGCTCACATATAGTGTCATCGTAACAGAAAGCTATCCAAATATGCCAGAGTCAGTGACAGAGGCGTACCGTGTGCTAAGTGAAGGCATCTTGCAAGGTTTCCATAACTTAGGTATGGATGCCTATTTTAGTGTCCCTGATACAGAGGAGAAAAGAGCAGACTTAAAGAGTCCGAAAAGTGCAGTATGCTTTGATGCTCCAAGCTGGTATGAGCTGGTAGTTGAAGGGAAAAAAATAGCAGGAAGTGCGCAAACACGACAAAAAGGTGTTATATTGCAGCATGGTGCCATTTTATTAGATTTAGATCAGGAGAAATTATTATCGGTCTTTAATTTTTCGAGTGAAGAAGCGAAGGATCGTATGCGCAGAAAATTACCAGAGAAAGCAGTAGCGATTAACAGTCTTGTGGATGAACCTGTGACAGTTGAACAATGTGTGACTGCTTTTCGAGATGGTTTTGCAAAATCGTTGCAAATTGAATTAAAACCATTTACACTTTCTGAGGAGCAGTTAAAATATGTCCGTGCATTAGAAGAAAAAAAATATGCATCTGATGAGTGGAACTTCAAAAAGTAAAAAATGGTATAAAAAAATATTTTTAAGTGTTCAATCCTTGCTATTACAAGTAGTTACGATTCTATTGAAAAAAGCAAGAGTTGAATTGAAAATCTATATATAGTATCTTTTTTAAAGACATATACACAATATGTAGTGTTTAACAACACATGATATTGTGTATTTATTTTGTAAGGGAGGCAAAACGATGGTACTCACAAATCATCAACCCGATGTAAACAATCAATTTGAACAGTTAAACAAAGATATCGAACAATTCCCGCAGGTACACCCTGTAACGCCTGATATGCACATCACGCACAAAGGTGTATCAAGACTTGTCATGATCGATCGCTACTCGTTTAAAGACACAGAAAAGAAAACACTAAAAGCCGGTGACTTTGTTGTTTTAACGGTAAAAGCTGATCCAAAATTCCCTGCACGTGGTTTAGGGACAATTCAAAAGCTGGACATGACTACAAAAACAGCTGATATTTTGATTGAGGAAGATTATCGTAGCGTTTTAGACGATCCACAGGAGCAAGAAACGGGTGTGATTACGCGTTCAATTGACGTGCTAGAGAAGCCTCTTGAGATTTTTTATGAACAAATCGCTAAACGAAATGCAACAGGACTGGCGGTTGTTGAAAAAACACCAGAAAAACGCCAAGAATGGTTTGAAAAATTTTATGAGCAATTAGTGTCCTTAAAGTTCATTCCTGCTGGACGAGTAATCTACGGAGCAGGATCTGAAACAGATGTAACATTCTTTAACTGTTACGTAATGCCTTTTGTTGCGGATTCACGTGAAGGTATTAGTGATCACCGTAAGCAAGTAATGGAAATTATGAGCCGTGGTGGTGGAGTAGGAACAAATGGTTCCACATTACGTCCACGCAACACATTGGCACGTGGTGTAAACGGTAAATCATCAGGTTCTGTTTCTTGGTTAGATGATATTGCTAAATTAACACATCTTGTAGAGCAAGGTGGCTCACGTCGTGGAGCACAAATGATTATGCTTGCCGATTGGCATCCAGATATTGTGGAGTTTATTATTTCGAAAATGCAAAACCCTCGTATTCTGCGTTACCTAATTGAAAATACAACCGATGAAACAATCATTCGTCTAGCGAAAGAGAAGTTAAACTTCAAGCCACTTTCTATGCAGGAAGAAGCTATGTATCAAGGCATTGTAAACTATAAAAGCATTGAAGGTTTAGGTGGATTTGATACAGCCATTATTCGTGAGGCTGAAAATAAATTACGTGATGGTGGCACATATACTGTGCATAACTCAGAGTTTTTAACAGGTGCAAACATCTCCGTAACATTAACAAAAGAATTTATGGAAGCTGTTGAAAACGATGCTGATTTCGAACTGCGTTTCCCAGCGGTTGAAGAATACTCGAAAGAAGAAATGCATGCTTACAACACAGAATGGCATCATGTTGGTGACGTTCGTGAATGGGAGAAAATGGGCTATAAAATCCGCACATATCGCACGATCAAAGCGAAAGAATTGTGGAATTTAATTAACGTATGTGCAACATACTCTGCAGAGCCAGGAATTTTCTTTATCGACAATGCGAATGATATGACGAATGCAAAGGCATATGGTCAAAGCGTTGTTGCAACTAACCCATGTGGGGAACAGCCCCTTGCGCCATACTCAGTGTGTAACTTGGCAGCGGTAAACCTTGCACAATTTGCGAATAAAGATAACCAAACTGTAGATTACGAAGCACTACGTGAAACGGTTCGTGTCGGTGTTCGTATGCAGGATAATGTTATTGATGCAACTCCATACTTCTTAGAGGAAAACCGTGTACAAGCACTAGGTGAGCGTCGTGTTGGTCTAGGCGTAATGGGTCTAGCTGATTTACTCATTTATTGTGAGAAAGAATACGGTTCTGAAGCAGGTAATGCTTTAGTCGATGAAATCTTTAAAACAATTGCTGAAACCGCGTATGAGGCGTCTACAGAGCTTGCTAAAGAGCGTGGAAGCTTTCCATTCTTAGTAGGTGCTACTGACGAAGAAACAGCTCGTTTACGTAAAGCTTTCACAGAAACAGGCTTCATGCAAAAAATGCCTGCTCACATCAAGGAGCAAATTTTAGCAACAGGTATCCGTAACTCCCATTTATTAACGGTTGCCCCAACAGGTTCAACAGGAACAATGGTAGGCGTAGCAACAGGTCTTGAGCCATACTTCTCCTTCACTTACTACCGTTCTGGCCGTCTAGGTAAGTTCATTGAAGTGAAAGCTGAAATTGTAAAAGAATATTTAGATCGTCATCCAGAGGCTAATGAGCAAGAGCTTCCAGAATGGTTTGTAACGGCAATGGAGCTAAAACCAGAGGCACATGCGGATGTACAATGTATTATTCAAAAATGGATTGATTCATCGATCTCTAAAACAGTAAACGCGCCAAAAGGCTATACTGTACAACAAGTTGAAAAAGTATATGAGCGACTATATAAAGGTGGCGCTAAAGGTGGTACGGTCTATGTGGATGGTAGCCGTGATTCACAGGTACTTACGCTAAAAGCCGAAGAAAATGATATGGATCAACTATCATTTGAGGAGGAATTAGTAGAAGAACATACAACACGTCCAGTCGTATTAGTTGATACGATTCAAGCACTAGAGTCCACGACGGTAATTGGCTCGGACGTAGGAAATACATGTCCAGTATGTCGTAAAGGAACAGTCGAGGAAATGGGCGGCTGTAATACTTGTACAAACTGTGGCGCACAGTTAAAATGCGGCCTGTAAATTTTATGTTCTAGTTTCTTTGAATAAAAGAATGATAACGGTAATAAATTTTGATTAAAAGTAACCTCTTCGGTATTATGGCCGTAAGAGGTTGCTTTTTATATTTTTCTGAAAATTATAGGTTTGATATGACTTCAGTAGAATCAAAAACTTATTCGACTACATGTTCATTATCTATTGAGAGGATTTTGATGAATGGGTTTGGACAAAGTTCTGGTGCCGATTAGTATTGTACTTAAAGGAAGAGTGGGATACTTTTATAACAATGTTTCTGGTAATAGGCTGATTATGTTGGAATATATGACCTTATGGTGAAATCTCCATTAAAGCAAGAATGAATCATTACCAATCCAACATTTATATATAGGAGTCGCATCAGGATAGTGTGGATTTACAATGATGATAACAATAATTTCCAATTAAGGGCTGGGAACATCCTCATTACAATTTATGTCTATATTGAAAAGGGAGGTAGAATAATGTGGTTACTATTCGGACTTATTGCTATAGTAGCAACTTTTATAAATCTTTACATGTATACAACAGGTAAAGATTATAAACTAGCGATGGCAATGGGGTTATCATTTACAGCATTGACACTTTGTTCGGAATATAGTTTTGTATCTAGCTGGGTACAAGTAGAAGGAAGATTGGGCAGCTTTAGAGGATGTAGTACCAGGTATGGAAAGGGCATTATGGTTTTTGACAATTGTTTCTATCCTACTAAATATAGCACCTATACTTTTACAGTTGAAAAATAAAAAATAATACTGATTCGGGTTCATACGGATATACGGTAAGCAAAATTAAGTTCTCAAAAAACGCTTTGGGAACTTCATTCATTTTAACCCAGCTTTATTTCTTCAAAGAAGCGGATAGATATTTTATATTTAACAGGCAAATTTGAAGGAGTATACGCCATTTTGTGGAATTAAAATAATGTTCGGTCAAGTGTAATAAAGTTTGATGACAACCCTTATTTTGTAAGGGACTTGCTTATGACATTTGATTTAAGGCTTGTTTGTTAAGGGTTCTCATACATCCAGCTAGGTAAAAAAATGGTGAAAGGGGAGAAAGTAATGAGTGTAGTGATTTTTAATGGAGAGCGCTCTGAAGAAAGTGTTCAATTTGAAAAGTTGTTATTTTCCCAGAGTAATAAAGTGAGCTTTTCTAGTGTTGAAAATGCTAAACAGTTCATCAAGCAAAAAGCAACTGTGAATAATCAGCCCTATGTCATTGGAGATGATGTCCAATTTTTAAGTGTTAAGGATGAACAAACTTTTGAGGATATGCAAGTTTTTACATTAAATGATCAAAAGTCCTCGAAACAAAAAGTGATTCTCTATATTCATGGTGGCGCTTGGACGAATCAACCGTTAAATTTACACTGGCTGTTCATGGATAAAATAGCACAAGCATTACAGGCAAAAGTTATTGCCCCGATTTATCCAAAAGTACCTCATTTTAATCATAAGGACACGTACCAAAAAATGCTGCATCTCTATAATAAAATTTTAGAGACGGTTGAAAGTGCCAGTCAATTAACTATTATAGGAGATTCTGCAGGAGGTAATATAGCACTTGGTTTGGCCCAGCTTTTAAAGCAAAATCATTTGCCACAGCCACAAGATATTATTTTACTATCGGCTTGTGTTGACCTAAGTCTAGAAAATCCTCTTATCCCTGAATATGAAGAAAAGGACCCTATGCTAGCTAGTGAAGGAATGGGGGTCATCACAAAGCTATGGGCAGCTGATAAGGATTTAAAGGACCCTCTGATTAGTCCAATTTATGGTGATTTTCAAGGTCTAGCGAGTATTACTCATTTTATTGGCACCCATGAAAGTTTATATCCAGATGCAGTAAAGTTTGATGAACAACTAAGCGAGCAAGGGATTGATATTACAACTTTTGTTTATCCTAAAATGAACCATGTGTTTGTTGTCATGCCCATCCCCGAAGCACTAGATGCTCAACAGAAAATTATAAATATTATTCATAGTAAAGTGTTGAAATAGAAAGGATTACGCTAAATAAATAGTGTGGAGATCCCAAGTGTGTTTTGATTTTTCAAAACACGCTTTTTTTATTTCCTGTTTTAATAAACGGATTTTTACGCAAAGCCGGCTCAAATCTCATTGTTTAAACAAAAATTAAATTGTAAAGCTAGCTTGACATAATAAAAGATGTAAAGTAAACTTTACTTATTACTAAATGTACAGTTTGCTTTACATTTATGAGGAGGCATTATGAAAAACAGAATTCGTGAATTGCGGAAATCGAAAAAGATTACGCAGGAGGATTTGTCTAAGGTAGTGGGTGTCTCACGACAATCTATCATTGCAATTGAATCGGGAAAATTCAATCCATCATTAGAGCTTGCCTACAATATTTCAAAAGCGTTCAACTGCACGATTGAGGAAGTTTTTATTTTCGAAGAGGAGGGAATGGCGTAATGGGATTTTCTATAGGGGGTATTTTGGGACTGTACGGCGGGATGATTTTTGGCATCCTTGGCTGGTGGTTTGGAAGGAAAAAGGCGAAGAAAAATAGAGGGTTAGATGAAGTACACGACCATATTTGGCAAAAGGCGAAATCTTATTCATGGTATTTGACGTTAGCAGCAATTTATATTTTCTTTTCTTTAGTAGTGTTTGGGATTAAATTAAGCACTGCCATGGTTTTAGCTGTCCTTTTATTTGTACACTTAGGGAGCTGGGCGATCATTGGGCTCATTTTGACTATCAACATGTACAGACCAATACCTTTTAAGCCTTCTTATGTGAAGTTAGGTATAAGTATCAATGTCGCATCACTACTTATTTTTACCATTATCTCGATCCTAACAAATAATTGGCTGTTTTTATTATTCAGTATTCTGCCTAGTATGATGGGGATATTTACTGCCCTTACAGTCAGTAGGAAAGATTCTAAATAAATTTAGTTGTCCGATTCATCCCTTTGGATAGGTTTATCGAGCTGCGATTATGGCATTTAAACGAAAAATGCAAGGCTAGCATCTATATAAAAAAGGCAGTTCCAACAACTTACGTTGGGACTGCCTTTTCCTTAATCATGATTTAATGTTGCTGCTATTTCTGGCTGTTGCTCTACTTGAAGTAGCATATTAAAGGATGCAATGGCAACTTCCACTTGATCATCCTTTGGTTCGCGAGTTGTTAGCAATTGAAGCCATAGACCAGGATAGCCAAGGAATCGTAATACAGGAATATTACGGCAAGCATTTGTTGCCTGTAATACTTCAAATGATATTCCTAGTACTACTGGAATTAATAAAATACGATCTAAAATACGTAGCCATAGCGGGTCAGTTGGCACGAAGAAATATAAGAACATGCCGACAAAGACTGTGAAAAGAATGAAGCTACTACCACAACGATAGTGTAGACGTGATTGTGCTTGGACGTTTTCAACTGTAACGTCTAAACCAGCTTCATAGCAGTTGATGACTTTATGCTCCGCACCATGGTACTGAAATACTCGTTTGATGAGAGGCGTTAACGAGATAAAATATAAATATGTGAGCAGTAATAGTAGTTTAATACCGCTTTCAAGTAAAATTTGGCCCGTTTTTCCTTCAATCCATTTAGAGAAAAAATCAGCTATAAAAACTGGAATTAGTGTAAAGGCAAATTTTCCAAATAAAAAGGAAAGAATACCTACTACAGCAACCCCAAGTATCATTTGAAGTTTGGATCCTTCTTCTTTATTTTCTTCTTCTTCACCAGGTACTACATCATAACGATCCCCTGCAAATTGCATATGACGAGAACCTAAGCCTGCTGATTCAATCAACGCGACAACGCCTCGAACAAATGGGATTTTTTTAAGCTTTTGTAAAATAGGCTTTTGTACTTTTTTAAAATGATAATAATCAATGGAATCATCGTTACGACGAATGGCTGTAACTGTATGATCCTTTCCTCCGAACATCACACCTTCTAATTGTGCTTGTCCCCCGTATACAGGTGAATTGCTCAAGGCTAACACCACTCTCTTTATATATTTCAACTGTACCATTGTACTAAATTTAGTCAAAAACCTCTACAGTTACGCATAGTAAATTTTCTATATGGCTACACTAATCGTACATTTTAGGAAATGATTAGTGGGCAAAGGAGGAAATATTGTGAAAATAGGGACAATAACGTCACTTGTAAATGCGCTTGTTTTAGCATTGTGCTTAAAAGGTTTGCATTATTTTAATCTTATTAAATGGCATCCGATTGGTTTTTATAAAAAATGGGGATGGTTTGAAGAAAGCTCTAAATTATTTCACTGGACCTTCTTTATTTTTCTTCTATTTATCATCGGATTGTTTGTATATATGACTATGCGCTATGTCTATGTCATTCCGGCGGTCTTTTCTTCGCTACTGCTAGGGCTTTTTGTAACGATTCTATTAGAATGGATTGCATTAGATTTACCATTACAACTTTCTTCCTTTAAAAAGCTTTCGATTCCATTCATAGTTGTCGTGGTTTGCCTTTTACGCTTCTTGTTAGAAACAGCCAATTTTCATCAGAGAGAGCATACGGCGCAAAAAGGAAATTAGTTGCTGTATGCGCCGTGTATGATAAAATAAATGGCAAGTACATAGAAAGAGGCGAATAGAAGCGTGAAGTTATTATGTTTGAATGGACCCAACTTAAATCGACTTGGAAAAAGAGAGCCACATATTTATGGACATGAAACATTGGATGATGTTCAAGAAAATGTTCAAAATCTTGCGGCTTCTTTAGGTGCCACAGTTGAATTTCGTCAATCCAATCACGAAGGGGTACTTGTGGATTGGGTGCATGAAGCAGAAGACGAAAAATATGATGGCATCATCTTTAATCCTGGTGCATATACCCATACAAGCATCGCGTTACACGATGCTATTGCAGGAATTTCTGTGCCAGTAATCGAAGTACATATTTCCAATATCCATAAACGTGAGGCTTTCCGTCATCATTCCTATCTTGCTCCGGCCTGCCTTGGTCAAATTTGTGGACTAGGTACGAAAGGCTATGAACTGGCACTACGTACATTTATCGAGAGGGAGAATTGATTATGTTGAAATTACAAAAGCTACGTAAAGCACTTCAAGAACAAAACATCGATGGTATTTTAGTTACGAATGGGTATAACCGCCGCTATATGACTGGTTTTACAGGGACAGCAGGCGTAGCAATTGTGTCTCAAAATGATGCTGTGTTTATTACAGATTTCCGATATACAGAACAAGCTACCGCGCAAATTCAGGACTTCCGAATTGTTAAGCATGAAGCAACAATTATTGAAGAAATTGCTACACAAGTAAAAAATATGGGCATCAAATTACTGGGCTTTGAGAGAGATACTGTAAGCTATGGCACATATGAACTGTATAAATCGAACATTCAAGCTGATTTAGTGCCGATTTCTGGGCTAATTGAAAAAATTCGCTTGATTAAGACGGAACAAGAGATTAATATTATTAAGGCTGCGTGTGAAATTGCAGATCACGCATTTACACATATTTTAGGCTTCATCAAGCCTGGTAAAACAGAGCTTGAGGTTTCGAATGAATTAGAATTTTTCATGCGTAAACAAGGAGCGACTCAGTCTTCGTTTGACATAATTGTTGCGTCTGGTCTTCGTTCAGCATTACCACATGGCGTGGCAACGGATAAAGTGATTGAAAAAGGCGACTTTGTTACATTAGACTTTGGTGCGCTATACAATGGCTATATTTCGGATATTACGCGTACTGTGGCTGTTGGAGAACCATCTGAAAAATTAGTAGATATGTACAATGCAGTCCTTGCTTCTCAGCTGTTAGCACTTGAAAAAGTGGGTCCTGGATTAACAGGTATTCAAGCGGACGCTATTGCACGTGACTACTTAAAAGAAAAAGGATATGGCGAAGCATTCGGTCATTCTTTAGGACATGGTATCGGTCTTGAAGTACATGAAGGCCCTGGCTTATCGATGCGTTCTGATGCAGTGCTAGAGCCAGGTATGGCCGTGACGATTGAACCGGGTGTTTATTTACCAGGTATCGGTGGTGTCCGTATTGAGGATGATATTTTAATCACTGAGACAGGGAATGAATTACTCACACATTCGTCAAAAGAACTCATTATTTTATAAAATTTGGAGGAACACAAATGATTTCAGTAAACGATTTCCGTACAGGTCTAACAATTGTTGTTGATGGCCAATTATACCGCGTGCTAGATTTCCAACACGTTAAACCAGGTAAAGGTGCTGCTTTCGTACGTTCTAAATTACGTAACCTACGTAACGGCTCAGTGAATGAAAAAACATTCCGTGCTGGTGAAAAAGTAGAAAAAGCACAAATCGATAACCGCAAAATGCAATATCTATATGCACAAGGTGACGACCATGTATTCATGGACCTAGAATCATACGAGCAAACTGAACTAGCTTCAGCAGCAATCGAGTATGAATTAAAATTCCTAAAAGAAAACATGGAAGTTCATATTCAATCTTACCAGGGTGAAATGCTAGGTGTTGAATTACCAAACACGGTGCAATTAGAAGTAACTGAAACAGAACCAGGCATTAAAGGTGACACAGCTTCAGGTGGTACGAAACCTGCTACTCTTCAAACAGGTCTTATTGTACAAGTACCATTCTTCGTAAACCAAGGTGATGTACTAATCATTAACACAGAAGAAGGCTCTTACGTTTCTCGTGCTTAATTATAAATGATCATCAACCTACTCTTTTTTATTAAAAGGGTAGGTTTTTATTTTTTTCTTATACATTTCTTGTGAAACGATCGGGACATTGTGATAATGGATAGAGAAACGGTCTCTTTTTTTCTTGTCTCCCTCCAAGTTTCTATCATCAGATAGATGGTCATTATTGGGAGAAATGTCTACAATAATCGTAAGGAGTGAGAGTTATGCTACAAACAATACTAGATAGTCAACAACCAATCATTCAAGCGCCTATGGCAGGTGTCACATCACCTAAATTCGTTGCAGCTTGTACCGAGGCTGGATTATTAGGCTCTATAGGTGCAGGTTACTTAGATGGTGAACAAACAAAGCAATTTATTCAGGAAGTGAAGAGGCTAACGACAAAACCTTTTGCGGTCAATCTATTCGTACAAGAGGAGCCGCAAATTGATATCGAGGTTTTACAAAAGGCCCGCATGGCACTCCAACCTTTTTATGATGAGCTTGGATTATCGCCTGTACAAAGCGTTGTATCCAAGGAAGTTTTTGCTGGACAAGTCCAAGCGGTTATTGAGGAGAATGTAAAGATCTGCTCATTTACATTCGGTATTCCTTCAGCGGAGGTGCTCCAACAGTTAAAGGAACATGGGGTATATACAATTGGTACAGCTACTACATTAGCGGAAGCTCAGCTAGTTGAACAGGCTGGCATGGATGCGGTGGTCCTACAAGGCGGAGAAGCGGGTGGTCATCGAGGTTCCTTTACAGCACCACTTCAATTAATTCCTTTATATGACCTACTGCAGCAGGTAGCGGGGAACATAGCTATTCCTATTATCGCAGCGGGAGGCCTTGTGACGAAGGAGGATATTCAGAAGGCTTTAGAGAGCGGGGCACAGGCAGTGCAAGTTGGGACGGTTTTACTGGTGGCAGAAGAATGTGAAATTTCTCCGCTTTATAAAAATGCGGTGCTGGCATCAAAAGAACAGGAAACAACCATTACACTCGCATTTACAGGTAAACCAGCAAGGGGTCTAGCAAATGATTTTACTAGACGTATGAAGGATGCGACAGTTGCACCCTATCCGTTGCAAAATTATTTAACGACAACTATTCGTAAGGAAAGTGCTGAACAGGGCAATGCCCAATATTTATCGATGTGGATGGGCGAAAATAGCCATCTTGTACAGCACACTGGTACGGTCAAAAGTATCGTAGATAAATGGCTATAAAATTTTTACATAGAAGATCTCTATACAACTGTATAGAGGTCTTTTTTTTTGTAGAGCGACATATATTGCTGTACACGAGGGGGCGTAGGAATGGAATTACAAGACGTATTAAGAGTTGCTGGAGTGGGACTAGTAGTTGCGCTTCTTCATGTTTTCTTCGATCAAACAGGGAAGAAGGAATTTTCATTTTTCCTATTTTTTATTGCCTACTTATATATGACAGCAGAATTACTCCGTTTTTTACGTCTATTTTTTACCGAAATTCTCACATTCTTTCAATGGCTGACATCATCCGGGTAGGGTAAATGGAAATTGTTATCGTTGCTGTTGTCATGCTGCTTTTATTATTGCTGATAAAAGAAGTCATACAGCCACTCCACGCGCTAATAAGTGTGATGTTTTCGTTTTTACTTTTTGGCATGCTGTTCTCGACACTTTTATTGCCCTTCGTCAAGCAACTTTTAGAAACGCTTGCGTTTTTGCCTTATGCAAAGGCTATTTTAATTAGTGCAAGTATGTTCTATGTCGGGCAATGGGTGTCATTGCTGCTTGTAGAACATAACTATAGGGTGCTCGGGAACATTGTTTTTGCAGCGGTAAAGATTGTTATTTTATTGTATTGGTTCAAAGAATTTTTGGCTGTTTTACAGGAGGTGTCGGCCATTTTACAAAGGCTAAACTAAGGAGCGGAGCCATTGCAGGAGCAAATACTATCGTTTTTAATCGACCCATTCTTTCTCTTGCTCAAGATGACACTGTTGCTTTGTAGTTATGTCATCATGATTTTAATCATCAACATGATATTACCAGAATTTGAAAAAGGGACAAGAATCCTCTTTTTTCTAATTGTGTTAGCTACGATAGGACCAGTTGTTGTTAAATCTTTTACATTAATTGATGAAATTGCCCAAGGACTAGCCCATTTATTTACGGCGTTTTATCCTATTTTGACCTCAAGCTTTATGTTATCTAGTAGTATTACAGCCATTGCATCCTGGCAGCCTTTTTTGCTGTTTTTTGTACAAGTTCTCACAATTATTAGTAGTAAGTGGCTTATTCCAGGTGTTTTGTTAGCCATTGTTTTTGATGTATGTAGTGTGATTGTTAAGGAAATATCTTTTACACGGATCGCGGATTTGATTCGCTTTACCATTATGAGTATCGTTTCTGCCTCTGTTATTTGCTACGTCCTATTGATGACTGCAGGAGGAGTGGCTGCGTTTAGCGTCAATGCAGCTGTAGCTGAGCCAGTCAAAAAATTAATTGAAGAAAATATTCCGGTGGTTGGTTCGTTTATAGTTGATAGCTTTTCAATGTTTCAGCATATGACACAATTTACATCCTCACTTACCAGCATTAGTGCCTTTATCGCAGTTATTACCGTATCGTTTATTCCAACTGTTCAACTTGTTGTCAGTGCCTATTCTTTAAAAATGCTTGCCGCTATTTTAGAACCCATTGCCTTTGATGATATTTGTAGACTACTAGATCAAATTAGTAAATCCCTATTTACCTTATGTGCTGTATCATTTTTGATTGCTTTTTCATTTATGTTCTCTTGTTTTTTCCTCATTGTGTTCGTACAAGTTATGGCAGGGGGGAGATAGATTGATTCTTTTATTGGCATTGCTCTTTGTTTGTCAGATATTTGTGTTTCTAACGGATGATAAGGAAATAATTTCACTCACAAAACTGGTCATCACGTTAGTATTTTTGCAATTGCTATTAAAGATTCCATTTATCAATTCATAGGAAGAAACAAGCGTACATACACTTGAAAAAGAGAAGATGAAAGGAGGCAATGTACAAGTGATGTGGAAAAGACACGAAAAAAAACAACGTCATTAATGGTTTTAATACTGGTAGCTGCCTCCGTTGGTATTTTCATCATTTTGCCTATGTATCAAACGAATTCAACGAACGACAAAGGTTCACCGCTCACGAATGAAGAAAAACTTGAGCAAACACTAAAAGCAATGCAAGGTGTTGGGGAGGTTAAAGTCTATTTTTATTATGGAGAGATGACAGATGACCAAGATGCCAATAAACTATTCAGCCAATATTTTCGAGGGACTGAGCAAGGCGCGAAAAACGTAACAGGAATGCTAGTTGTTTCAGAAGGTGCATCCGATATCTTTGTGAAAAATGAAATTCGTGCAGTCGTCAGTCAAGTGATGCAGTTGCCGATTCATCGAATTATTATCGTTCCAATGGAAAATAAGGAGGAAAAGTAAATGCGCGTACGTAGAAGAACAGTTTGGTTTATGACATTATTAAGTTTAGTAGCAGTCATTTCAGTGTATTATTTGGTTGATCCAGCAAAACAGTTCAATGGTCTTACTATTTTTACGGATGATACATTACAACAAACAGCTGTAAGTGGTGTTACAGATCAAAAAGCAACGAATGATGTGACACAAGAAGTTTCTTCACCGAGTCATTTATTTGAAGAAATGCGTATGCAAGTTAGTGATGAGAGAAGCCAACTTCGTGAGCAGTTAACACAAAAAATTGCTTCAGAAGAATCTTCTGCTGACGAGAAAAATGAGGCATTCAATGAAATGGATGGTCTTATTAAACGAGAATCAGCAGAAGCAATGCTTGAAATGCTCATTAAATCATTAGGCTATTCTGATGCATTTGTTCGTGCCGAAGGAGAAAAAGTTTCTGTTACAGTCATGGCTGAAGAATTATCAAAATCCCAAGCAAATGAAATTATATATTTAGTAAGAACAGAGATGGAAGGCGCAAATGATGTACAAGTAAAGTTCAGCGCGAATAATTATTAAAAATATAGAAAATAATAAATTTTTAGTTTATTTAAAAAGAGTTGTTATATATCAGCGTTATGAAAAGGCTTTCGCTTAGTAAAGGAAAGCCTTTTATTTTGTTCATATTTACTTAATTTTCATTTAACTATTTCAAATTGATTCGAAAAAATATAAAATAGTTATTGTAGTAGATTTTATTTCATAAGGAGAGTTAGAAATGTTCAAAATTCAAGAAATTCGCGAAATTATTAAATTAGTAGATTCTTCTTCAATTGACGAGTTTGTGTATGAGGTAGATGGCGCAAAAGTTAAGTTAAAAAAGAATAATATTGTTGTTACAGAAACTGTAGCACCTAAAAAAGAAGTAGTAGCACCTGTTGTACAACAATCTGCACCAGCAGAAGCTCCAGTAGCAGCACCAGCTAAAGTGGAAGAAGCACCTGCTGCAGCGGCGCCAGCGATTAACGACCCATCGCTACATAAAATTGTATCTCCAATGGTCGGTACTTTCTATCAATCACCAAACCCAGATTCACCAGCTTACGTAAAAGCAGGAGACAAAGTAGGGAACGAAACAATTGTATGTATCGTAGAAGCAATGAAATTATTCAACGAAATTGAAGCAGAAGTGCAAGGGGAAATCGTTGAAGTACTTGTGAAAGATGGCGAATTAGTAGAATACGGCCAACCATTATTCCTTGTAAAAGCTCAGTAAGGAGTGCAAATCATGAAAAAAGTTTTAATTGCAAACCGCGGCGAAATCGCTGTGCGTATCATTCGTGCTTGTAAAGAGTTAGGCATCCAGTCAGTTGCTGTGTACTCTGAGGCAGATGCAGACGCATTACATGTGAAATTAGCAGACGAAGCCTACTGTATTGGACCAAAGCTATCAAAAGATTCTTATCTTAGTTTCCCAGCTCTACTTAGTGTAGCTGAAAAAACAGGTGCTGACGGTATCCACCCAGGCTATGGCTTTGTATCAGAAAACGCTGATTTTGCAGAAGCTTGTGAAAACGCTGGCATTAAATTTATCGGTCCATCATCTGATTCCATTAAAATTATGGGTATCAAGGACGTAGCACGTACAACAATGGAAGCAGCAGGAGTTCCACTTGTTCCGGGTACAGGTATTGTGCCAGATATCGAAACAGGTAAAGAATGGGCTGCTAAAATTGGCTATCCTGTAATCATCAAAGCCACTGCTGGTGGCGGTGGTAAAGGGATTCGTGTAGCACGTACAGAAGAAGATCTTGTCAAAGGTATTGATATTACGCAAAAAGAGGCTGCTGCTGCATTCGGTAACCCTGGCGTATATTTAGAGAAATTCATCGAGTACTTCCGTCACTGTGAAATCCAAATTTTAGCGGATGGCTATGGTAACGTCGTGCATTTAGGCGAGCGTGACTGTACTGTTCAACGTCGTATGCAGAAGTTAGTAGAGGAAGCTCCATCTCCAGCTCTTTCTTCTGAACGCCGTGCTGAAATGGGTGCAGCTGCCGTAAAAGCAGCCCAAGCCTGTGACTATGAAGGTGCTGGAACAATTGAGTTCATTTATGACTATCAAGAGGACAAGTTCTACTTCATGGAAATGAATACGCGTATCCAAGTAGAGCACCCAGTAACAGAAATGATTTCTGGTGTAGATCTTGTACAACAACAATTAAAAATTGCATCTGGTGAAAAACTACCTTTCACTCAAGATGATATTCAATTAAATGGTTGGGCTATTGAATGCCGTATTAACGCAGAAAATGCCTATAAAAACTTCATGCCTTCAGCAGGAACTGTTGATACGTATGTAACACCAGGTGGCTATGGTGTACGTATTGATTCTGCTGTCTATGCAGGTTATACAATTCCACCATACTATGATTCAATGGTGGCAAAACTCATTGTTCATGCCGATACACGTGAAGAGGCGATTGCGAAAATGAATCGCGCACTAGGTGAATTTGAAGTATCTGGTCCTGGAATCAATACAACCATCCCATTCCACCAAGCACTAATGAACAATGACGTCTTCAAATCAGCGCAATTCAATACGAAGTTCCTAGAAGAGAATGATGTATTGGGTGTTGCAGAAAAAGTGAAGTAAGCGTTCGCTATTTGAAAAGCCTCTAACTTTTACAGTTAGAGGTTTTTTGTTTATCTTGAAAAGGTCAGCGTACAGGGACTTCGATTTAGAAGGTATGACAGAAGCTATACAGCTACCAAGCTTTGATGGGTACGTTTAAAGAGGAAGATACGATACTGATTACTCCACCAAAGCTAATGATTGATGTAGCTGAATTACATGAGGCTTAGAAAGGTGAAGAAATTAATAGTGCTATGTTAATTGTGAAAGAGCAAATGCGTCTTGTTGGGCGTTCGTAAGGCGACAATCAGCGAATGCATTTATACTTTTAAACGTTTAGAAGATGTTTGTTCAAGTGGATTGCGATTGTGAGAGCATAGCAAAAGGACTTGCGTGTAATGAGGTTGAATCATACTCACAAGCCCTTAGTATGATGGCTATTGTTTTGAATGTCGAATGGTTGTTCATAGTCCCTATTTTAGATTTTCCAAAACCCTATCAATATCATTCCACACATAGACGTATTCTTCTAACACTTTTCCACCAATATTAATTTGCACCGTTTTCACATATTCCGCTCCGTAATATTCATAGAAAAAACGTGTTTTATTTTCTGCCAATACTTCTACAAATATTGATTGATACCCTTTCTGTTTAAAATAGATAAATAACTCGTTCAATAAAAGTTTTCCAATCCTTTTGCCTTGATATTCTTCTAATAGGTAAATCGAGGTTAAGTCACTTGAATTACGTTCAACGTTTGTTTCTCTAGTTGAAGCAACTGCAAAGCCAACAATTTCTCCAATTTCATTTTCAGCGACAAGAACATAATTATCTTCTCTGTTGATATTTCTTTCCCATAATTTTTCTCGTTGTTCATAGGATAATTTATCTAAAAAACTATCAGGAATAATATTTTTATAGGTTGTTCTCCAACTGTCAACATGAACCTTTCCAATACCTTGTGCATCTTGAATTGTTGCTGTTCTAATTTTCATCTTCATTCTCCTATCATATTTCTATCTCCTTAACTAACAGAAAATTCTTTTTATTTAAAAACATAACATATTAGAGTGAGAGTTGATAGTTAAATGGAGATTGCAAATCTTGTAGAAGTGTTCAAAGCGACTTTAGCACCTATGAGCGTTCTTATGATTGATTTGAAAGCATAAAAAGGACTGGCTATGAGATTCATCATTCACGCAAACCCTATTCTTATTAAACTAAGCGCAACAACTATTCCATTCCACCAAGCACTCATGGACAATGACGTCTTTAAATCAGCACAATTCAAAACGAAGTTCCTTGAAGAGAATATTGTATTTGGTGTTGCAGAAAAAGTGAAGTAAGCGTTCGCTATTTGAAAAGCCTCTAACTTTTTTTACAGTTAGAGGTTTTTGTTTATACCACTGTATAATTCGGGTAGAGCAGTTGAGGAGGGGGATCAGTATGCCTATATCTAATAAGCTAGTAAGAGATAATATTTTAGAAATAATGGATGCGAAAGGTGTAACTTATCGTGCGCGTACTTTAGAACACCAATTGAGTTTTTAACGGAAGTAAAAGCAAAAATGCTCGAGGAAGCTAGGGAGTTTCATGAAGCTACTACTGTACAAGATGAGGTTGAGGAATTAGTAGATATTTTAGAGTTAATACATACAACAATTAGTGCACTAGGTGTGAGCTATGAAGAGCTTGAGGCATTCCGTAATTAGAAGAAAATGGAGCGCGGAGGCTTTGACAAGAGGATTTATTTAATAAATGTTGAGGATCCAGCTTCTTTATAAATTAAAACGGCTTTCGACAGCCAAACCTTCCTTTTTATAGTATAATATATGTAAGTACAGCATTTGTTTGTGATGTGTAAGGGAAAGGATGATATTTGTATGGCAGAGAAAGTAGGACAATCTTTCGTACAACCAACACCTTCTGGAAAAGAAGAGCTTGGAAAAATTGAAGTAGCGGCAGAGGTTATCGAGGTTGTGGCAGGGATCGCAGTAAATGAGGTCGAAGGCATTGCTGCAACACGTGGTAATATTGCGACAGGTGTCGTGGAACGTTTCGGTAAAAAAGTACACAATAAAGGGATTAAATCAGGTGTAACAGAAACGGGTGAAATCGCTATTGATGTATTTTGCTCTGTGAAATATGGATATGCCATTCCTAAGGTAGCGAAGGAAGTACAAACACAGATACGCCAAGCTATTTTTAATATGACAGCACTCGAAACTGCAGAAGTAAATGTGCATATTACAGCGATTCATTTCGAAAAAGAAGAAACTGTAGTACATGAATAAAACTAAAAGGATTGCCCGTAGATGACATATCTGTGGGCAATCCTTTTTTAATTTGGAAATTCATTCATAATATTATATTGTATCGCTGTTCGTTTATAGTTCAATATGCTTTGGTTTTCTCCAGAATAACGCAAGGATGACACCAATCACTAAAACAATTGTGGCAAAGTAATATGGATAGTTCAAATTAATATCGAACAATATCCCGCCTAAAATAGGACCGAAAATATTACCAAGGCTTGTAAACATAGAGTTCATACCACCCACAAACCCTTGCTCATTGCCGGCAATTTTAGATAAATAAGAAGTGACTGCTGGACGAATTAAATCGAAACCAACAAAAATAAAGAATGTGACAAATAGGATGGCGAAATAATGATTCACGATAGTCATAGCAAAAGTTAAGACCGCTGAAAGGATCAGTGAATAGCGAATGACATTAATTTCTCCCATTTTCTTTGTCAGCCAATCAAATAGTAATAATTGTGCCAATGCACCTACAATCCCACTACCTGTAATGATAATGGCGATATCTGATGGCGTAAAGGCGAATTTGTGGTCGACGAATAAACTAAATAATGATTCGAATGCAGCTAAGCCAAATGATAGGACGAAAATAAGGATAAATGGAATGAAATAAAGCGGGCTAAATACTCGCTTGGCACTCCCTAAAATTGATGTTGGTGTATCTTCCTTATCTCCAGCACGTGTTGGTTCCTTTAGTAATACCAATGAAAAGATTGCTGCTACAAGGCCAAGGACACCTGCTGCATAGAAGGGAACGCGTGTACCATATTCGGCTAAAAACCCTCCGATTCCAGGACCAATTATAAAGCCTGTACTAATTGCAGCACTCATATAGCCAAGAGCTTTCGGGCGTTGAGATAGTGTTGTAATATCGGCAATATAAGCAGTGACGGCTGGCATAATGAAGGCCGCACTCACGCCACCTAACATTCGAGAAATAAATAGGACTTCAATGGAACGTCCCAATCCAAATAAAAACTCAGAAAGTCCAAAAATAAAAAGCCCTGCAACAATCATGACTTTGCGGCCAATATTATCGACTAACTTACCAGCAATGGGTGACACGATCAGTTGCGTAATAGCAAAGGCTGCCACCATATAACCAACGACAGAGCCTGAAATATGAAGCTCATTCATGATGGTTGGTAAAACTGGAATGACTAAACCAATACCTAAAAAGGCAATGAATAGATTCGATAGTAAAATTGCTAATGTTATATTTTGCTTCTTGCTCATAATGTTCTCCTTTTATTCGTTCACGATACATGAAATTGACATTCTACTAGAATATTTCCATGTATTACGATAAACCCTATAGTAACTATAGGGTCAAAAGATTTGTTTTCAATTTGATGATTTTTTATCAGTTTGGAAATTAATGTGGACAGTTATACATAAAGGGAGATTGTATCTTTATTGTTTTTTTCGAATCTTTAATTCAACAATGAATTTCTTTTCATGCTCTAAAGTAAGGGTTGCGGGCATATACAGTTCATAAACTTGAGATTCAAAAGCTTCAGACTGAACCATGACATAATTTCTTAATTTTTCATAAAAAGAAAAGTAGGTATCCGGATGGTAGATAAATGCAATACAGACAAATGTACCAGCAGGTATAATGGTTTGTTCAATATTCGACGATAGCTTCGAAAATACTCGCTCTGTTAATAGCGGGGTGAAAATGGCGTCATAAATAATTGCATTCACATTTTCATAGGGAGCGAGCGGATATATACAACCATAGCGACTATTTAATACACTGCCTTCCTTCTCAATAATTTTTGTAAGTGTTGCGTAATATGTATTGGTACTAGAAGTTGGAGTTAATTCGGTAGTTGTCACTTGTAGAATGGGCATGGCTTCCTCTACTTGTATATATACCTCACCAAAAAAGGGGATATCGATTTGTTCCTGTAATTGCTTTTTGGTTTTTAATAAAGTGTTTTTTACTTCATTCAAGCGTGAAATTTTAGTATCAATTCTTTGCTCTTGCTGAGCAAAAAAGTCAAGTAGTTCTTCAGACGTTAATTTGAGCGCTTTCTTTATATCCTCTAGAGAAATGCCAATATATTTAAGTGATTTAATGATATCTAAATAGAAAATTTGACTGTCTTTATAATAGCGATAATTGGTATAAGAATCGGTATAAGCAGGCTTAAATAAATCGATCTGATCATAATAGCGTAACGTTTGAATGGATAGATTGGACAGTTTGGCAACCTCACCGATTGTATAATAATGTTCCTTCATAATGGCCTCCACTAGTAGTAGCTAAAGAAGTTTCGGATGGCATCAAAGCGAATTTTATGCTTGCACTCTTCGCAATAAAATAGGTGAGCTTTACGTTCTTTCATTAGTTTGTATTGTGCTTCACCTTCTTGGAGCTTGAATGGTTTTTTACAGCTCGTGCAAATAGCTTCATATTGCATTGTGAACACCTCTGTAGATTCTTTCAATTTTCTTTATTATAACATTTTGTGAATTAAACAAGTATTTTGGAATGCTCGAGACGAATTGTTAGATGCGCAAAAAGTTTCTTGAAAAAGGTTTCAGATTATTGAAAACTTGCTTCAAATCGTGTTTCTCGGGCGATTTTATGCTATTATAAACCTTAATGCCACTTAAGAAGGAGAGCTTTACATGAAACGACATGAAGCACGCGAAAAAGCGTTGCAAGTTTTGTTTCAGCTAGACAATACAGATTTAACAGTTGAAGAAGCAATGGGTCATATTAAAGGCCAACCGACAAATGCCTTCTACGAAAAAATTGTTACTGGAACAGCTGAACATTTGGAGGAAATTGATGCTACATTAGAACAGCATCTTGAAAAGTGGTCACTTGCCCGTTTACCCAAAATTGAGAGAACTGTTTTACGCCTAGCTGTATACGAGCTGTTATACATGCCCGAAACACCAAAAAGAGTAGTACTAAACGAAGCAATCGAGTTATGTAAAACATTTGGCGATGATAGTTCATCTAAATTCGTCAATGGTGTACTTTCTAAATTTACAGAACAAGAATAATGTGTTGAATTGGAAGGAGTAACGAAGGTTTATGTCAAGTGCAATTATTAATGGTAAAGAGATTGGTCAAGAAATTCGTAATGCTGTAGCAGAGCGTGTAATTCGTTTAAAAGAGCAAGGGTTAACACCTGGTTTAGCGGTTGTGTTAGTTGGGGACAACCAAGCTTCAGCTACATATGTGAGAAATAAACAAAAATCTTGTGAAGCAATTGGTATGTATTCGGAACTAATTAAATTACCAGAAGAAACGACGCAAGAGGAATTATTAACACAAATTCAACTATTAAATCAACGTGAAGATATTCACGGTATTTTAGTACAATTACCACTTCCAAAACATATTGATGAGGATAAAGTCATCGCGACAATTGCTGTCGAGAAGGATGTTGATGGCTTCTCACCTGTCAGTGTGGGGAAAATGATGCTTGGCCAAGAAACATTTTTACCTTGTACTCCTTTTGGCGTAATGAAGCTTCTTGAGTATTCAGGAATTGAAATTGCAGGAAAACATGCTGTAATCGTAGGACGTAGTCATATTGTAGGTAAGCCAATGGGGCAACTACTATTGCAAAAAGATGCTACGGTAACGTATACACATTCCAAAACGCCAGATTTACCTTCATTTACAAAACAAGCGGATATATTAATTGCTGCTGTTGGACGTGCAAACTTTATTACAAAAGAGCATGTGAAAGATGGGGCTGTTGTAATTGATGTTGGCATTAATCGTGATGACAACAATAAATTATGCGGCGACGTAAACTTTGCTGAAGTAGATGGTATAGCGTCTCATATCACACCTGTACCAGGCGGTGTTGGACCAATGACCATCACAATGTTACTATTCAACACTGTGCAAGCAGCTGAAAATAAGCTTGCTAATTAAATAGCCTTTTCAAGAAGTCATCTCACTATCATGTTGAGATGACTTTTTTATGGATTAATTCCAGAACTTTTATGCTAATGTTGACGTCTAATGTAACGTTTGGGACATACATACTTAGTAGGAGGTTTTTATGGAAAATATCGATATTGTGTTAATTGTGAAGCATATCATTATTGGTCTTGTCCAAGGGTTTACAGAACCAATTCCGGTATCGTCAAGTGGACATGTGATGATTGCCAGCGAAATACTAGGGCTTGGTGAACAAGGGTTTACATTCGCCATTCTCACTAATACAGCATCGTTACTTGCTATTGTTTATATTTATCGTGAGGATATAGTACGATTGATTTCCCATTTTTTCTTGTACTTGAAAACACGTGAGAAGCGCTACAATGCTGATTTTCGTTTTGCCCTGTATATCATTATAGGTTCTATTCCAGCGGGCGTTTTAGGAGTATTATTAAGTGATGTTATTGCAGACAATGTGAGTATGACGACAATCGCGCTCATGTTGTTTGTTACGGGTGCGGCATTATGGCTGATTCGTAATATGCGTGGGAAGAAAAAAGATGCAGATTTAAGTGCAAAGGATGCCATTATTGTTGGGTTAGGGCAAGCAGTTGCTCTTACACCAGGTATTAGCCGCTCAGGTGCGACGATTATTTCAGCGATTGCAGTAGGTATGAGACAGGATACAGCTTTACGCTTCTCGTTTATGCTTTATATTCCAGTAAGCTTAGGTGGGGTCGTATTAGGAATAACTGATTTTTTAGATGAGCCTAATAAAGGTGCGTTAGCGCTTCCTTATGCAGCCACTTTTCTAGCTACTCTTATTATGACGTACTTTGCCATGCGTTGGTTTATGGGCATTATGAAAAGCGGTAAACTTAGCTATTTTACGTATTACTGTTTTATTGTAGGAACATTATTATTATTATTTTATTAAAATGTAAAGTCTCATAACAACTGTTGTTATGGGACCTTGTTTTGTTATTCATTGAATAGTCAATTTCTATTAGTTAGAACGTGTTGGAATATGTTATAGTTGTTTTTTGATAGATAAAAGACAGGCATTTTTTCTAGCGAAACTGTATTTAAACGCGTCAACACCAGTAAAAAATGTTATGATAGGTGTAGTTTTTGTGAAAAACCTGATCTTAGTAAAGGAGCCGAAAACATGTCCTCTGCTTCTTATTTAACTGTAAAAGCATTAACAAAATATATTAAACGAAAATTTGATGCGGACCCTCACCTACGCGAAGTGTATGTGAAAGGTGAGCTATCAAATGTTAAAATTCATCAATCTGGCCATATTTATTTTACATTAAAGGATGATGGGGCAAGAATCGCTGCCACGATGTTTAAAACCGCTGCCACGAAATTAGCATTCGAACCAAAAGAAGGTATGCAAGTATTTATCCGTGGTGATGTAAACGTTTACGAAGGCTATGGGACTTATCAGCTATATGTCCAAGAAATGCAACCGGATGGTATAGGTAGTCTATTTGTTGCCTTTAATCAATTAAAAGAGCAATTACAAAAAGAAGGGCTTTTTAAATTAGAATGGAAGCAATCGATTCCAAAGTTTCCTGAAAAAATAGGTGTGCTAACATCAACGACAGGAGCAGCGATTCGAGATATTTGTACGACTTTAAAGAGACGTTACCCTCTAGCTGAAATTCTGATTTACCCTACGCTCGTACAAGGAGCACAGGCGGCACCAAATATTGTGCAAAACATTCAACGTGCCAATCAAGAGGCAACTTGTCAAGTGTTGATTGTTGGACGCGGGGGAGGCTCGATCGAGGACTTATGGGCATTCAATGAAGAAATAGTGGCGAGAGCTATTTTTGACAGTCGAATTCCTATTATTAGTGCAGTTGGTCATGAAACAGATACGACAATTGCCGATTTTGTTTCTGATTTACGTGCACCTACACCAACAGCGGCCGCTGAGATGGCAGTCCCAGATCAAGCGGAGCTATTCCAACGGGTACTTTCCCAAAAATCTCAAATTCATCAAATGGTTAGGTCGCAACTTATGGCTGAACGACAGCGTCTTAATAAGCTCCAACAGTCTTATCCACTGTCAATGCCAGAAAGACTATATCGACCGTTTACTGAAAGATTGGCACAGCTTGAGTCAGGATTGCAAACAGCCATGCAAGTAGATTTGATGAAGAAAAGTGCTCAGCTTCAGCAATTACATAGTACGGTGGCACAACATTCACCAAAAAAAGCACTTGCCTTCCATCAACGGGAGCTAGAAGCGCGCATGCAACAATTAACTCGTGCTACAACGTATTATGTAGCGAAGCAGCAACAACAATTTGAGGCAGCTATTCGAACATTAGAAGCATTAAATCCACTATCCATTTTAACAAGAGGATTTACAGTCGCTTATAAAGATCAACAGATGATAAAATCATCCACTGACGTGCAGAAGCAGGATCATCTAACATTGACTTTCCATGATGGGAAGGTTGTGGCTGAAGTGAAGGATATTTTGCCAAAGAATGAGGGGGAATCGTTGTGACAGAAAAACAACAAACTTTCGCAGAAGCTATGACGGCATTGGAAGAAATAGTTCGCCAGCTAGAACAAGGCGATGTACCATTGGAAAATGCGATTGATTTATACAAGCAAGGAATGGAGCTATCAAAGTTTTGCCATAGTAAGCTGCAGCATGCTGAAGAGCAGCTAGTATCTATTGTCCAAGAGACAGGTGAAAAAACAGCATTTGATCCACTAAAGGGAGAGAATTAGGAAATGAATGAGCCATTAAAGTACTTTATCGAAAGCAACATACCACAAATCGAAGAAACGATGTTTGCACTTGTTTCAAAAATTGATGCTCCAGTAGATTTAAAGGACTCCATGCTATATTCATTAAAGGCAGGCGGTAAACGCATTCGACCACTTTTTGTATTAGCTGTCTTGGAGCTTTACCAAAAAAATTTACAGGATGGTTTAATTGTAGGATCTGTCATTGAAATCATTCATACGTATTCGTTAATCCATGATGACTTACCAAGCATGGATAATGATGATTTTAGAAGAGGCAAGCCAACAAACCACAAAGTTTATGGAGAAGCACTTGCAACACTTGCGGGAGATGCATTAAACACATTGGCGTTTGGTATTTTAGCTCGTATGGAAGTAACGGCTGAAAAGCGGATCGAGCTTGTTCAATTGTTAAGCGTTGCCGCAGGTGCTGAGGGCATGGTTGGTGGTCAAGTACTGGATATGGAAGGTGAGCAGCGTCAGCTTAATTTAACTGAACTGGAACAAGTCCATGTTAATAAAACCGGTGCTTTATTAAGATTTAGTATTGAAGCGGGAGCCGTATTAGCAGATGCATCTAAACAAGACCGTGCTACTTTGAAGGAATATGCCCATCACATCGGCCTCGCTTTCCAAATCCAAGACGATATTTTAGATATCGAAGGAACAACAGAGGAACTAGGAAAAACGGCTGGGAAAGATGTAGCTAGTGATAAGAGTACTTACCCAGCACTTTTAACGCTAAATGGAGCGAAAGAAAAGCTTGCTGAGCATTATCAACATGCTATTAATGCACTCGATCAATTACCAATAGATGCTAGCTTATTACGAGACTTTGCGGCATATATTGTTCATCGTAAAAACTGAGAGAAAATCAAGGCATTGAAGGAAAAGAATATGCTAGAATAGGTGGGAACGTTTACAAATTGTAAACAATGAAGTGCTCGTACTTTTAGCATATTGATAACACTGCTATAATAGTGAAAAACAAATGCGGTGAATATTTTATTGAAAAGGTGTGTGAGAAAGGTGGATTTAAATAAAATAACTAGTCCATCCTTTTTAAAAAACTTAAATAAGAAGGAGCTTGAGCAGGTAGCGCAAGAAATTCGTACCTTCTTAATCGAAAAATGTTCTGTCACAGGTGGACATATCGGCCCGAATTTAGGAGTAGTCGAGCTTACGATCATGTTGCATAAAATGTTTGACAGTCCAAAAGATAAGTTTTTGTGGGATGTTGGCCACCAAGCTTACGTGCATAAAATTTTAACAGGTCGTGCGAGTCAATTTGACACACTACGTCAGTTCAAAGGGCTTTGTGGATTTCCAAAGCGCGTGGAGAGTGAACATGATGAATGGGAAACAGGTCATAGCTCGACTTCCTTATCAGCAGCCATGGGTATGGCAGCAGCACGTGATATTAAAAAAGAACATAACTATGTAATTCCTATTATTGGGGATGGCGCTTTAACTGGCGGTATGGCACTTGAAGCGTTAAATCATATCGGTCATGCAAAAACGAATATGATTGTTATCCTAAATGATAATGAAATGTCCATTGCTCCAAACGTTGGTGCGCTTCACAGTGTTTTAGGTCGTTTGCGTACTGCCAAGGAGTATTCAAAAGCCAAAGAAGAGCTAGAATCACTTATTAATAAAATTCCGGTATTAGGTGGGAAGCTTGCTTCTACCGCGGAACGACTTAAGGATAGCTTAAAATATTTAGTGGTGTCAGGTGTCTTTTTTGAGGAATTAGGCTTTAAATATCTTGGTCCTATTGATGGTCATGATTTTGAAGCATTGGAAATGACATTATCCCATGCAAAAAAAGTGAAGGGGCCAGTCCTTGTTCACGTAATTACGAAAAAAGGAAAGGGCTATAAACCTGCTGAAGACGATACGATCGGTAATTGGCATGGAACAGGTCCTTATAAAATTGAAAATGGTGCCTTTGTGAAGTCCGAAACTAAAGGACCAGCATGGAGTAGTTTAATTGCAGAAACTGTTCGTAAAATTGCTCATGAAGATGAGCGAGTCGTGACGATCACACCTGCTATGCCTGTCGGGTCAAAATTACAGGGTATTCAACAAGACTTTCCAAATCGCTTCTTTGATGTGGGGATTGCCGAGCAACATGCAGCAACAATGGCAGCGGGTTTAGCTACACAAAATATGAAGCCATTTTTAGCGATTTATTCAACATTCCTACAACGTGCTTATGATCAAGTGTTGCATGATATTGCACGTCCTAATTTAAATGTCTTTATCGGTATTGATCGTGCTGGTTTAGTTGGGGCAGATGGTGAAACGCATCAGGGCGTATTTGATATTGCTTTCCTTCGTCATATTCCAAATATGACGATTATGATGCCTAAGGATGAGAATGAAGGGCAACATATGGTTAAAACAGCTATTGAGTACGATGGTGGTCCGATTGCACTACGTTACCCACGTGGTAATGGGATTGGCGTTCCATTAGATGATGAGCTTGTCGCATTACCAATAGGTAGCTGGGAAGTTTTACGAGAAGGAAAAGACGGTTCCATTTTGACATTTGGCACAACGATTCCGATGGCCATGCAAGCAGCAGATATATTAGCGCAGCAAGGGATCGATATCGAGGTGGTCAATGCACGCTTTATCAAACCAATGGATGAGGATATGCTACACCGAATTTTATCCAATCATAAACCGATATTAACCATTGAAGAAGCCGTCCTAAAAGGCGGATTTGGTAGCGGAGTATTAGAATTTGCTCACGACCATGGCTATCTCCATGCAATTGTTGATCGAATGGGTATTCCAGATCAATATATCGAACATGGTAACGTCGATCAGCTGCTCGAAGAAATTCATATGACAGCAGAGGACGCAGCAGCACGTATGCAAGTATTACTTCAACAAAAACAGCAAGTAGGTTTAAATAAATAATGACAAAACAACCAAAAGAACGAGTGGATATTTTACTTGTAGAGCGTGGATTATGTGAAACAAGAGAAAAAGCAAAACGTTCCATTATGGCGGGACTTGTTTTTTCAAATGAAATACGAATCGATAAAGCAGGAGAAAAAATTGCTATCGATGCGCCTCTACAAGTAAAAGGCTCCGATTTAAAATATGTTAGTCGTGGTGGTCTGAAGCTAGAAAAGGCCCTACAAATTTTTGATATGTCTGTAGAAGGGAAGCTAATGCTTGACATTGGCTCCTCTACAGGTGGGTTTACAGATTGTGCATTGCAACATGGAGCAAGACATGGCTATGCACTGGATGTCGGATCCAATCAATTAGCGTGGAAAATTCGGTCAGACGAACGTGTTACCGTCATGGAAAAAACTAATTTCCGTTATACTACGGCAGCAGATTTATCTCAAGGATTACCTGATTTTGCTACAATAGATGTTAGTTTTATTTCTTTATCATTAATTTTACCGGTGTTAAAAACAGTATTGCTACCAGGTGGCGATGTCATGGCATTGGTGAAACCGCAGTTTGAGGCGGGAAAAGATAAAGTTGGAAAAAAAGGTATCGTTCGTGATAAAAAAGTCCATCTCGAAGTATTAGAAAAAACAGCGGCAATGGCCACAGAAATTGGATTTGTTGTGAAGGATGCTTCTTATTCCCCGATAACAGGTGGGGAAGGAAATATTGAATTTTTATTCCATTTAGTGAATCCTATTGGAGACGAAGACATTCCTGCTTATACAGCTTTTAATGCACTCGTTGAAGAAGCGCATAATTCTTTAAAATAACACGTGCTCGCTTATAGAGCCGTGTTTTTTCTTGTGCTTTTTTGTTGAAAATGGTAGTGTGATTATACACATATTTAATTATTTATTAGAGGTGGCTACGATGAATAAAGGACAAAGACATATACGAATTCGGGATATTATTGCGAATCATGAAATTGAAACACAAGATGATTTAGTCGATTTCCTAAAAGATGCAGGCTATAATGTGACACAAGCTACGGTATCAAGAGATATTAAAGAACTACATTTGGTGAAAGTACCATTACAGGACGGTCGCTATAAGTATAGCTTGCCCGCTGATCAACGATTTAACCCAGTGCAAAAATTACATCGCGCGCTAGCCGATGCCTTTATAAGCATTGATGGAGCATCGCATTTTTTAGTGATGAAAGCTCTTCCGGGTAATGCGAATGCGATTGCATCCTTACTAGACCATTTAGATTGGCCAGAAATTTTAGGTACAATTTCTGGAGACGATACCATTTTAATTATTTGTCGAAATGAAAATGAGCGGGAAAATACAAAAAATCGCTTACTAGACATGCTTTAAAAAATGGGGAAATGGATTCAGAGGTGACAATTTGTGTTAAGAGAGCTTAGTATTCGAAACTTTGCTATCATTGAGGATTTGACTGTGAGTTTTTCTGAAGGATTGACTGTACTGACTGGGGAAACTGGTGCTGGTAAATCTATTATCATTGATGCTGTTCATTTACTTGCTGGTGGACGGGGAAATACTGAATTTATTCGTCATGGGGCAAGAAAGGCTGAATTAGGTGGCTTATTTCAAATTTCGAATTCCACGCATCCTGTGCTGAAAAAATTAGAAGAAGCAGGCATTGAAATTGAAGAAGATACAGTTATTTTACGTCGTGATCTAAATGATTCTGGGAAAAGTATTTGCCGTGTAAATGGTAAACTTGTGCCATTATCCGTACTGAGAGAAATTGGTGGGAGTCTCATTGATATTCATGGCCAACATGAAAACCAAGAGCTGATGGATGAAAAACAGCATATCAATTTACTCGACCAGTTTGCAGAAGAGCAGCTGCTGCCTAAACAAAAAATATACAGCGAACAATATGAAGAATATCGATTGCTGAAAAAGGACTTAGCCTCGATTTCCATCGATGAACAATTGATGGCACAACGCATTGATTTGTATCAATTCCAAATAAAAGAGCTAGAAGAAGCCAATTTAAGGCTAGGTGAGGAAGATGAACTTCTTGATGAACGCCGTCGTCTCATGAATTACAATAAAATTTTTGAACGTTCTAGTGCTGCCTATGAGGCCATTCAGGGAGAATCAAAAGGTCTTGATTGGATTGGTAATGCAATGGGTGCCTTGGACGATGCAGTAACAGTGGACGAGCAATTCAAAGAAGCTTCTGAGGCAGTGACAACGGCATTTTATGCGCTACAAGATGCGGCTTATCAGGTCAAAAATGTATTAGATGAATTGGAGTTTGATCCAGCGCGTTTAAATGAGGTAGAACAACGATTAGCACTATTCCAAAATTTAAAACGCAAATATGGCTCGACTGTGGAGGACATTTTAGCGTATTTTGAAAAAATAAAAATAGAGTTAAATGAGCTGCTGAATCGCGATGAAATTTTGCAGGTGAAAGAACGAAGAGTGCTCGAAATGGAATCGGTGCTCAATGAGCTTGCTACAGAACTTTCAACTGTGCGTAAAGATGCTGCCCAACAGTTAAGTGAAGCCATTATGGCAGAGTTACGGGAATTACATATGGAAAAAGCTAAATTTATTGTCAATTTTGAAGAATTACCATATTTCGATGCAACTGGAAAAGATCAAATTATTTTTTATATTTCTACCAATGTTGGAGAACCGCCAAAATCCTTACCGAAAATTGCCTCGGGAGGAGAATTATCACGAATGATGCTGGCGCTGAAAACCATTTTCTCTTCTTCTAATGGTATCACATCCATCATTTTTGATGAAGTAGACACAGGAGTTAGTGGAAGAGTGGCACAAGCCATTGCAGAAAAAATTGCAGCGGTATCCATTAATTCTCAAGTGCTATGTATTTCACATTTACCTCAAGTTGCTGCGATGGCTGATCATCATTACTTCATTAAGAAAGAAGTTGAGCATGATCGAACATTTACGTCTTTATCAGAAATTGATCAAAAGGCTCGAATTGAAGAAGTCAGCCGTATGATGTCTGGAACTGAAATTACAGCTTTAACGCTTCAGCATGCAACGGAGTTATTAACAATGGCAGAAGAGCGAAAAAAACAAATGCGTTAACCATATTCCAGAAACAGTTGAACCTGTTTCTGGTTTTTTTCTTTTTGCACAAATATTTACCGCTTATAAGAACGCCACAACAACACATAGTAAAAAGACAAAAATGAAAAGGAGGTGTCGTATGAATCGTCGTTGGCGTCAATTAGTCATTTTGCCTATGCTCATCTTTTTGTTAGTGATGCCTATACAAGCTTTAGCCGCCAAAAAGCTTATACCGATGGGTGAAGCCATTGGAATCCAACTTCAATTATCACATGTGTTCGTAGCGCATGATGTACTGTTAGCTTCCAATCAGTGGATGAAAGGTGGCGCAGTGATTGAAAAAATTAATGATATACCTGTAAAGTCGCTGGCAGACGCCAAACAAGCTATGGCTAAAGAAGGCCAACAGAAATGGACGATCAATAATGACGGAAAACAAGTGACACTCGAATTACAAAATCAAGAAGCAGAGCATATCATATCCTTTTTAAAAGATGAAACAGATGGAGTAGGAACACTGACTTATATTGATCCAGAGACAAAAAACTATGGTGCACTAGGTCATCAAATTGTCGATTCAACCCTACAAGAGGCCCCTGTATTTAGAGCTGGCTCCATTTTCTTAGCTTCAATTCAACAAATCCGTAAAAGTACGCCTGGCCAACCAGGTTACAAAATTTCCTCCATTGAAAAACATCAGGAACGACTGGGTAGTATAGATAAAAATACTGTTTATGGAATTTTTGGCCGTTGGGAAGAAGGCTATCCACAAAGATTACCCAAAGCGATTGAAATTATGCATGAAAAAGATATAAAAACGGGGAAAGCGGAAATATATACAGCCATTGAAGGCCGAAAAGTCGAAACTTTTTCCATTGAAATAACAAAGGTTGAAAATGAACGACTTGAATTTATAGTTTCTGACGAAAAGCTCATTGAAAAAACGGGTGGAATTTTGCAAGGAATGAGTGGCAGTCCTATCATTCAAGACGGTCGGTTTGTCGGTGCTGTAACACATATGTTTGTGGAGGAGCCGAAAAAGGGAGCAGCTCTAACAGTAGCTGAAATGTTAAGGAAGTCTTCTTAAAAAGAGGGATGGCATTTGGTAAAAATCCGCATTTTTCCGCTGGCAGAACAGGTGCCCGCTGGAGATTTGCGGGTTTTTATCTATATGTTAAAAATACCTTGTATTCAACAAGTATTTCTAATAATAAACGAAAGGAGTCATGATATTTAAAAAAACTGTAGTTTTATCTTATTTTTTTATCTAAAATAGGTAATAAGAGCGTTTCGACAGTTTGCCAATATTTAGCGCAACTTGTCGATATAAAAAGAAAGTATCGGACTACATACTCATTTTTGGAAATGAAAAAGGTTTTTAAACAAAAATGTCGAAAATTCCACAGTGTGCCAAAAACGGCATTTAGGGGTTAGGTTAACGCTTTGGAGTGTTCAAAGCAAGTCCAGAAGGAGGAATTGAAATGACAAAGGTAAAAGTAGCGATTGCAGATGATAATCGTGAGTTATTAAAAACAATGGAGCAATATTTCCAAGGACATGCCGAAATAGAAATTATTGCGACGGCTTCAAACGGAAAAGTTTGTCTACAAATGCTTGAGGAATTTACACCTGATGTTTTACTTCTAGATATAATCATGCCTCATCTTGACGGTTTAGCTGTTTTAGAATCGATGTATCAAAATGAGAAAATGTCATCAGTCCAAGTAATTATGTTAACTGCTTTTGGCCAAGAAGATGTCATGAAGCAGGCTGTAGATTTAGGGGCATCTTATTTCATGCTAAAGCCATTTGAATTTGACCAATTAGTGCAGAAGATTTTACATTGTGCTGGACAGAAGGCGACTCTTCCTAAAAAGACAAGCGTTTTACAACCTACCGTCCCTCAAAAATTAAATCAGCATCAATTAGACAGCACGATTACAGCTATTATTAAAGAAATCGGTGTACCTGCACATATTAAAGGGTATTCTTATTTGCGTGAAGCCATTCAAATGGTATTTGAGGATATTGAATTATTAGGATCTGTGACAAAGATCTTATATCCAGAAATCGCGAAAAAATTCAATACGACACCATCACGTGTTGAACGTGCAATTCGTCATGCTATTGAAGTTGCATGGAATCGTGGCAATTATGAATCCATTTCGTCGATGTTTGGCTACACGGTGCATCACTTGAAATCCAAGCCGACAAATAGTGAATTCATTGCTATGATTGCAGACAAAATCCGCATCGACATGATGGCTAGCTAAACATATAATTTTTAGCAATAAACGATAGAAAAACTGATATAGCAATTATACCTCGAGTTTTTATAACGCCATTTTTAGACAGTGTGACCACTGTTTAGAAAGGCGTATTTTTTTGATGGGTATCTATTATCTTATGAGCGATGATACTGATGTAATGGAGAAGCAGGTGATCAAAAATGAAAAGTGTCAACTTTCAATTAGATGGAATGGACTCTATAGAAATTACACAACTAGAGGAACATTTATTTGAAGTCCGACTCGTATTAGACGGTAAAATAAGTATGCAATATATGAGTAAGGAGGAATTGGGACAGCTTGGCGCGACCTTTCAAATTGGAAATATTAAGAGCTATCTTGAATAAAGAGCCTTAATATCTGATAATTTTATAGTTCTAAAGACTCTTTATTGTTTAATTATTATGACGATCCTATCCTATAATATATAGAGTAGGATTACTGTTTGTTCAAATTATCCTAATAGAATAACCTTCTATTTAAGGTTGATTTTATTAAAAAAATTAAATAATAAACATTTTTTTAGTATTTTACACCTATTAATATTTATTGGAAATAAAAAATAGTTGGATGTTTTAATGATTAAGTAGTACTATTTTCTTTCTCGTTAGTGACAATGGTCTCTAAACAAATGTAAGTGGATTGTATATACTTACATATAGAGGGAAGGAGGAGGTAGCTTGATTCTAGTTCGAAATGAAAACTTCGAAATTTCTGAAGAGAATGGCAAGGTATTTATGCTTACTTTTAGTGCCGGATTTCCATTAAAAGAATTTGATAGCATACTACGTAGTCATCCGCGACTTAAATTATCTAATTTTTCAATTTTAAAAAATGTGCTGTCAACTCAAAACACAAGTCCAGTAGAAATTGGCCGCTGGCTTCCAAATATAGAAGCTGAAATTGCCCGTGATAAAATGTCAGCCTCTATTTTTATCTATGAAACAAACGAATATATGGCAAATCATAAAGAAAAGCTAACACAGCAAGTACAAGAAACACTTGCGGAAAATGAAATAGTGCATGGAATATTAGATTTTGATATTTCGAAGGCTGAACCAGGAAAAGCATTTTTAATTGCACAGGGGCAACCACCTATAGCAGGCACGGATGCACAAATTACATACTTACCTAAACCGGAGCGAAAACCGGTCATTCGTGATGATGGAAAAGCGGATTACTTTGATATGAATTTTATCTCAGAAATTTCAGAAGGCTCATGGCTAGGTGAAAAGATTCCTGCTACATTAGGTAAACCAGGGAAAAATGTACTAGGTGAGGTAGTGGCTGCTGCACCAGGACGAGATTTTCCTATCCGATATGATACAAAATCAGCATATGAAGTGGAAGAGGACGGAAAAATTGTGATCCGCTCGAAAATTGCTGGTGTTCTAGATGATGTGAAAGGTATGATTGGTGTAAACAGACACCTACCTATTAACGGTGATGTGGGCGTTGAAACAGGAAATCTAGAATTTAATGGTTCTCTTAGTATTAAAGGGACCGTAACAAATGGCTATACGGTTATTGCAACTGGCGATATTTCTATTGATGGTGCTGAAGGTGTAAGCGGTGCCAAACTAATTAAATCCATTGAAGGCGATGTTTATATTCGCGGGGGCATTTTTGGTCTAGGCTCAACAGTTGTGGAAGCGGGCGGCAATATTTTTGTCAAACATGTCAATGAAGCAAATTTATTTGCGGCGGATAGTATCCATATAGGCTTCTATGCATTAGGTTCACAACTTTCAGCTCATTCTATTTTCGTAGACGAACGAAAAGGTAAAATTATTGGAGGACGTGCTGTAGCTAAAAATACAATTGTCACTGCCATATCAGGTAACCGATTGGAACGTCGAACGGATTTGATTATTGAAAGTGTCAATAAACAAGAGAATAATTCGATGATGCAGGAAAAAGCTGTACAGCTTAAAGAGTTACAATCAGAAATTGCAGCCCATGAGTCCAAAATGAAAAGCTTATTACCATTCCTCAACCAAATGTCTAAAGAACAAACAGCGTCCTTTGAAGAGACCAAGCAGGCTTTAACAAAATTAAAGGCAGAAGCTGTTACATTAGATCGAGAAATTAAACTGATAATGGACGAAATGCGTCATATAGGAAAAGAAGAGATTATTGTCACAAAGGAAGCGCATCCGGGAACATATATTCAAATTGGTAAAAAATCATCTTTATTAAGCAAAATGACCAATGGGAAATTTCTACTGGAGTTTGGTGAGTTAAATGTCTAATTCGTCCTATATTCCAGTGTTTGCACATCGAGGGGCTTCGGCCTATGCGCTTGAAAATACCTTTAAAGCCTTCGAAAAGGCATTGGAGCTGGGGGCTGATGGCATTGAGTTAGACATCCAATTTTCAAAAGAGGGATGTCCAATCGTGTACCATGATCCACAATTGTCAAGATTAGTAGGTATCAATAAACTGGTGAGTGATTGTACGATGGAAGAGTTATTGCGTTTTAAACTCGGAAAGCCTTGGAGGCGTCTTTTTTCATCGGCTAAAATGCCAGCATTTGATGCAGTTTTAGCATGGGCTAAAACAAATAAGCTCCCTTTAAATATTGAATTAAAATCAACCATTCTAGACAATCAAAGTGGGCTAAAAGATTTTCTTCAAGGGCTCTCATTACCAACAGGGAGCCACTTCTCATCATTTCATTATGAATTACTGGAAATGGTGAAAAAACATAGGCCTGAATATGAAACAGCTCTAATAGCCACAAAAAAATTAAAATGGGATTTGTTAGCTGATTACAAAGCGGCAGATACTGTTCATATGCATAAACGGTACTACAAACCAAGATATTTAGAGGCATGTGTTACAAGCGGCAAAGCCTGTCGTTTTTATGCCATTGATGGTAATGAACCGTTCTTAACGAATCCGCACCATGCTGTGTTAGGTTGGATTACGGATTATCCTGATAAAGTCATCACTACACAGCAGCGAGTATAAAAATAGCTATCCAGTAAGCCCATGTGACTTATTTGGATAGCTATTTTTATTTTTTTTGGAAGCGAGGTGCTACTTTTCCATTTTTGCGGTCACGATGTAGTAAAAATCCTGCGAAAAAGCCGAAGCCTATCACAAAGAAAATAACACCCACTACAAATTGTAGCCATAAAAATGGGAAAGGCGAAAGAAGCTTTCCAAATAATGTATCACGCATAAATTTAATGCCGCCTGCAGCCATAAGACCTGGAATAAGCATTACAATAAATGCAGCTAAACGGGCCATGTATACCCCTCCTTATTCCTATGATTAATTGTACCTGTGGATGGGGGAATGTCAAGAAAGGGGAGGAATCAATATAATATTTATTCCTCAAAGCTAGGCAGGGCATAAAGTGGTTTTTGTTACTGAATGTTTAGAAAATTCTTACTTAAATAAGAATGTGTAATAATAGTTGCGAAATTGTGAATTTGTCAGTATTGTAAAAATAAGTGGAGCAATATTATCCATTACTAAACAATTTTTTTCTTCCTGTATAAGGGTCTAAACACCTACAGTAAAATGGGGCTCGGTTTTTTGCTGAGAAGAGGACAATAAGGGAAAGAATTGTTAGATAAAACTTGATTGGGACGGGCATTTGGGGATGCACTTTCCAAAGCAAAGGGGCGAGTTTCATGGAAATCTTCAAGTATATGGAAAAGTATGATTATGAACAATTGGTATTTTGCCAAGATGAAGCATCAGGGTTAAAAGCGGTTATCGCTATCCATGACACAACACTTGGACCAGCATTAGGCGGTGCACGTATGTGGACATATGCTTCAGAGGAAAATGCAGTGGAAGACGCATTGCGTTTAGCACGAGGCATGACTTACAAAAATGCGGCAGCTGGTTTAAACCTTGGCGGTGGAAAAACGGTCATTATCGGTGACCCATTTAAAGATAAAAACGAAGAAATGTTCCGTGCATTAGGTCGTTTCATCCAAGGCTTAAATGGCCGTTATATTACTGCAGAAGACGTAGGTACAACGGTAACAGATATGGATTTAATCCATGAGGAAACAGATTATGTAACAGGAATTTCACCTGCATTCGGTTCATCAGGGAACCCATCTCCAGTAACGGCGTATGGTGTTTATCGCGGTATGAAAGCGGCTGCAAAAGAAGCATTCGGTTCAGAATCATTAGAGGGATTAAAAATTTCTGTACAAGGTCTAGGAAATGTAGCTTACAAGCTTTGCGAGTATTTACATAATGAAGGGGCAAAACTTGTTGTAACAGATATCAATCAGGCAGCAATTGATCGAGTTGTAAATGACTTTGACGCAATTGCAGTAGCTCCAGATGAAATCTACGCGCAAGACGTTGATATTTTCTCACCTTGTGCTTTAGGCGCTATATTAAATGATGAAACAATTCCACAACTAAAAGCAAAAGTAATTGCTGGATCTGCTAATAACCAGTTAAAAGATTCACGTCATGGTGATTACCTCCATGAATTAGGGATTATCTATGCACCAGACTATGTGATTAATGCTGGTGGCGTTATTAACGTTGCGGATGAATTATATGGCTATAATCGTGAACGTGCTCTGAAACGCGTTGACGGTATTTATGATAGTATTGAAAAGATCTTTGCTATTTCAAAACGAGATGGCATTCCGACATATGTGGCAGCGAATCGTTTAGCTGAAGAACGCATTGCGCGTGTGGCGAAATCTCGCAGCCAATTCTTAAAAAATGAAAAAAATATTTTACACGGTCGCTAATATACAAGGTTTGAAAATTTGGAGAAGTCGCATTGTCGACTTCTTCTAATTTTACCAACAAATAAGAGCATCGTTGTAGTAAAGCTAAAGTTCTTCTTAAGCAAGAATAGACCGTAAGCTGATAGGGTGCTTGTTTAATAGATAGAATACTTTAGCACTTTTCTCAAAAGGGGGAATAAACATGGCTCAAAATTATGATGTTGTCATTTTAGGTGGAGGTACAGGCGGTTACGTTGCGGCCATCAGAGCTGCGCAACTAGGCTTGAAAACAGCTATTGTAGAGCGGGAGCGTTTAGGCGGAACATGCTTGCATAAAGGTTGTATTCCAAGTAAAGCCTTACTTCGAAGTGCAGAAGTATATCGAATGGCTAATAAAACGGCTAGTGAATATGGTGTCGATATTGAAGGTGTAACACTGCAATTTGACAAAGTTCAAGCTAGGAAACAAGCAATCGTTGAGCAATTAAGCCAAGGTGTGAATACACTGATGAAAAAAGGTAAAATAGATGTTTATCATGGTACAGGACGAATTTTAGGTCCATCTATTTTCTCGCCAATGCCAGGAACGATCTCGGTAGAAATGTCTAATGGGGAAGAAAATGAAATGCTTGTACCGACAAATGTTGTCATTGCAACTGGCTCAAAGCCGCGAGGTATGGGCGGATTAACAGTTGATGGTCAATATGTGATGAATTCAGATCATGCGTTGGAGCTTGATCATTTACCGAAATCATTGTTAATCGTTGGCGGTGGTGTCATTGGTATTGAGTGGGCATCTATGCTTTGCGATTTTGGCGTATATGTAACAGTTGTAGAATACGGACCAACTATCTTACCTGCAGAAGATGCAGATATTGTCAAAGAAGTAACAAAGCAGCTTGAAAAGCGTGGAGTTCGCATTGTGACAAATGCTCGTTTAGAGGCAGATACATTCAAAATAGAAAATGATAACGTTTTCATTTCTGCCAAAGTGAATGATCAGGAAGAAGTCTTTGAGGCAGATAAACTTTTACTTTGTGTAGGACGTGAAGCCAACACGCAAGATATTGGTTTGGAAAATACAGAAATCGAAGTGGAAAATGGCTTCATTAAAGTGAATGATTCTTATCAAACGAAGGAATCACACATGTATGCCATTGGGGATGTGATTGGTGGCTTACAGTTAGCACATGTTGCTTCTCATGAAGGACTGTCAGCGATCGAGCATATAGCGACAGGTAAAACCGAGCATTTAAATGATCTGAACGTACCTAAATGCGTTTATTCATATCCTGAGGTTGCTAGCATCGGTTTAACAGAAGTTGCTGCCAAAGAGCGAGGCCTTTCATTAAAGATCGGTAAATTCCCGTTCAAGGCAATTGGTAAGGCATTAGTAAATGGAGAAGCAGAAGGTTTTGTAAAAATTATTGCTGATGAAGAAACAGATGATATTTTGGGTATTCATATGGTAGGGCCGCACGTGACAGATTTAATTGGAGAGGCATCCTTAGCTAAGTTATTGGATGCAACGCCATGGGAAATTAGTCAGGCAATCCATCCACATCCTTCATTAAATGAGGTATTAGTGGAATCTGCTTTAGCAGTTGATGGTCGTGCTATCCATTTTTAAATTTTTCTGAATTTCATAACTAACGTATCCAAATGTGGGGATATAGGATAAGATAGTTATTTCTCTATAATACGAAAGGGGTGTTCGTATGCAAGATGTTCAAATCAAACATGAAGATTTAGGTTTGTCAAATGAAGATGTACTTGCTATGTTCGAAACAATGTTAATGGCCAGAAGATTAGATGAGCGTATGTGGTTATTAAACCGTTCTGGTAAAATTCCGTTTGTTATTTCTTGTCAAGGTCAGGAGGCAGCACAAGTTGGGGCAGCCTTTGCACTAAATAAAGATAAAGATTATATTGCACCATATTATCGTGATATGGGTGTTGTTTTACATTTTGGTATGACACCAAGAGAGCTGATGTTATCTGCATTTGCCAAAGCAGAAGATCCAAACTCTGGTGGACGTCAAATGCCAGGGCATTTTGGTCAAAAGAAAAATCGTATTTTAACAGGATCTTCGCCTGTAACAACGCAGGTGCCGCATGCAGTGGGCGTAGCACTTGCAGGACGTCTACAAAAAGAGGATTTTGTTTCTTTCGTGACACTTGGTGAAGGTTCTTCTAACCAAGGAGATTTCCATGAAGGAGCAAACTTCGCAGGTGTTCATAAATTGCCAGTTATTATCATGGTAGAAAACAATCAATATGCGATCTCTGTACCCGTTGAACGCCAGTTAGGCTGCGCGAAGGTTTCTGATCGTGGAATTGGCTACGGTATGCCAGGTGTGACAGTTGATGGGAAATGCCCATTACAAGTTTACAAAGTGGTAAAAGAAGCAGCGGACCGTGCACGTAATGGAGAGGGCCCAAGCTTAATCGAAACAGTCACATATCGTTTAACAGCCCACTCTTCGGATGATGATGATCGTCAATATCGTACGGCTGAAGATATAGCAGAAGGTAAGGCAAAAGATCCGATTGTGTTATTCGAAAAGTATTTAACAGATGCTGGCGTCATGACTGAAAACGTACGTACTGAAATTGAAGAACGTGTGATGGCAGAAGTGAATGAAGCGACTGATTATGCAGAAGCGGCTCCATATGCACAACCAGAGGATGCCATGAAATATGTTTATGCACCAGTGGACGGAGGTGACATGTAATGGCAGTTATGTCTTATATTGATGCGATTACATTAGCAATGAAAGAAGAAATGGAACGTGATGAGCGAGTTTTCATTTTAGGAGAAGACGTTGGCCGTAAAGGCGGTGTATTCAAAGCCACTACAGGTCTGTACGATCAATTCGGTGAATACCGTGTACTAGATACGCCACTTGCAGAAAGTGCTATTGCAGGGGTTGGTATTGGGGCAGCGATGTATGGTATGCGTCCAATCGCAGAAATGCAATTTGCTGATTTCATTATGCCAGCGGTCAACCAAATCGTCTCTGAGGCAGCTAAAATCCGTTACCGTTCTAATAATGATTGGACTTGTCCAATGGTAATCCGTGCACCTTTTGGTGGAGGAATCCATGGGGCGCTTTATCATTCTCAATCCGTTGAAGCCCTTTTTGCGGGTACGCCTGGTTTAAAAATTGTTATACCATCAACTCCGTATGATGCTAAAGGATTGCTGAAAGCAGCAATTCGCGATGAAGATCCAGTATTATTCTTTGAACATAAACGTGCTTATCGATTAATTAAGGGTGAGGTACCGCTAGACGATTACACGTTACCAATCGGCAAGGCTGATGTGAAGCGTGAAGGGGATGATGTGACGGTCATTACCTATGGTTTAGCTGTACACTTTGCGCTACAAGCGGCAGAGCGTCTAGCTGCAGATGGAATTTCTGCGCATATACTTGACCTACGCACAGTTTATCCACTTGATAAGGAAGCAATAATTGAGGCAGCAAGTAAGACAGGAAAAGTATTACTTGTTACGGAGGATAATAAAGAAGGTAGTATCATGAGTGAAGTTGCCGCAATTATAGCGGAGCATTGTTTATTTGAGCTTGATGCACCAATTCAACGTCTAGCAGGACCTGATGTGCCAGCAATGCCGTATGCACCAACAATGGAAAAATATTTTATGATTAATCCTGATAAAGTTGAACGTGCGATGCGAGAACTTGCGGCATTTTAACATACCAAGCAAGGCTGATTGAAAAAATGAAAGCCTCAGACGGAAGAACAGATTTTGACTTAGCCGTTTGAAAGTCAAAATCTGTCTATTTGCCTATCTTCGTTTATTAATTTAGCGCTGCATCAGGTACAATGTCGCCTAGGCTTAATTGATGGGAGGAATAAATGATGGCGGTTCAAAATATTACTATGCCACAGCTCGGCGAAAGTGTAACAGAAGGTACAATTGAAAAATGGCTTGTGAAGCCTGGCGATACAGTAAAAAAATATGATTCTTTAGCAGAAGTTGTGACAGATAAAGTAAATGCAGAAATTCCATCGTCGTTTGAAGGGGTTATTACGGAGCTAATTGCGCAAGAAGGTCAAACATTGCCAGTTGGTGCAGTTGTATGCTCGATTGAAATTGCAGGAGATAGTGAATTACCACCTCCACCGCCTGAAAAAAAATCTGCTGTAAGCACAGCGATTTTAAATGCAGGTGTTCAAAAGAAACAAGAGGCATCACAATCAGTTTCTACTCCTCCTTCAGCCGCTCCAAAAGAAGCGCGTAAGGACAAAGTACGCTACTCACCTGCTGTTCTTCGACTTGCACAGGAGCATGATATTGCACTCGAACAAGTTACGGGAACGGGCGAGGGTGGTCGCATTACAAGAAAAGACTTGATAAAACTAATTGAAACGGGCAATATCCCAACTGCAACTAGCGCGGCACCAGCGCCAGCAACGAGTCAAGCACCATCTGAACAGCCAGCTCCTGCACAAGCTCAGCATGCAGAAAAGCCTGGCGCACCGGTACAACCTATCCAGCCAGGAGATATTGAAATTCCAGTGACAAAGGTCCGTCGTGCAATTGCTAATAATATGGTAAGAAGTGTTCATGAGGCTCCACACGCTTGGATGATGATGGAAGTGGACGTAACAGATTTAGTTGCTTATCGAGATAGCCTAAAAGGTGAATTTAAGCAAAAAGAAGGCTTTAATCTTACATATTTCGCCTTCTTTGTAAAAGCAGTGGCTCAAGCCTTGAAAGAATTCCCAATGATGAATTCGATGTGGGCTGAGGATAAAATTATTCAAAAGCATGACATCAATATTTCGATTGCAGTAGCGACAGATGATGCATTATTCGTGCCTGTTATAAAACACGCGGATGAAAAATCCATTAAAGGAATTGCTAGAGAAATTCATGAGCTTGCTAACAAGGTTCGAACTGGAAAATTAGCCATGGATGATATTAAAGGTGGTACATTTACCGTAAATAATACGGGAGCATTTGGCTCTATTCAATCAATGGGTATCATCAATTATCCACAAGCTGCTATCCTGCAAGTGGAAAGTATTGTAAAAAAACCAGTCGTTTTACCAGGTGGAATGTTTGCCGCTCGTGATATTGTGAATTTATGTTTATCATTAGATCATCGTGTGTTGGATGGACTAGTATGTGGTAAATTCCTAAATAGAGTAAAAGAAATACTCGAAAATACAAATAAATCTTCGACGTCAGTCTACTGATGACTTGTCGGAAACCTGCTGTATAAGGGTTTCCGATTTTTTTTATGCTTTCCGAGTCGCAATTTGTCATGTAGAATAACAAATAGAAACTACTAAGGGGGGAAGCTGATTAAGCGTCCGCATGTCAAACAACATGAAAAATATTGAATTTGAAAAGCCGGCCTATTCAGACTGGCAAGATGCAGCAATCAAAGCTTTAAAGGGGAAACCATTTGAGTCTCTATTCACAAAAACAAATGAGGGTGTTACACTACAGCCCATTTACACACAAGAAAGTTTAGTAGCTAAGCTTGGTGATGAGCTTGATCGACAAGTTGCCACAATTCGTTCCCTACAAAATAGTCAAGCATTTCAAGTAGCTCAGCAAATTCATGCTGATACGAGTGAAGCGTTTTTTGCACAGCTTGATGACAGTTTAGCTCGAGGTAATGAAGTTATTACCATTGATAGTCGTGTTAATTTTGACTGGACAGAAGATATATTGGTCAAATTAGCATCATATTTCTCAGAATATTCATTTAAAATTACTATTAAAGATACAAAAGACCCATTATTAACAGTGTTTGACAAAATTGCTTTGGATCAGCGAGAAGCTGTGAAAGGTTTCATCGTTTCGAACGAACCAATCTCTTTACATGCTTTTCCGAGCGTGCGCTCAGTCGGCGCTAACACAGTCCTATATCATAATGAGGGTGCCAACGCCGTTCAAGAATTGGCCTATGCACTTGCATTAGCAGCAAAATTTGTAGAACAGGAAGAAAGCTTTGAAGCATTTTCAAAGAAATTTTTTGTATCCTTTGCTGTTGATACGCAATTCTTTACAGAGATTGCAAAACTCCGTGCTTTTAAAGTACTTTGGAAAGCGTTCTCATCTGCCTATGATGTTACGGAAAATGTAAAAATTCCAACTGTTGCTGAAACATCTTTAAGAAGCTTCTCTAAATTGGATGTTTATGTGAATTTATTACGATCTTCTAATGAAGCGCTTTCTGGGCTAATCGGCGGTGCTGATCTCTTTACGGTTCATCCGCATGATGCGTTAACAAAGCCTACAGAACAGTCAGTACGTATTGCTCGTAACGTGTCATTAATTTTAAAAGAAGAAACAAATGTCTTAAAAGTAATAGACCCTGCAGGTGGCTCTTATTTTATCGAGTCGTTAACGGCAGACTTTGTCAAAGAGGCATGGGCGTTATTCTTAGAAATAGAGGCAGCTGGCGGCATTGATGAATACACTGCATCTGGCAAGCTCGCTGAAGAAGTAGAGAAATCGTATCAATCTCGTATTCATGCTGCACATACACGTAAGCAATCATTGATTGGAACGAATATTTATGCCAACCCAGCTGATGCACTTGAAAGTGAAACGAATCCGTTATTTGCTAGCATTAAACGAAGTGCTATTCCATTTGAAAAGCTGCGTGCAGAAATGACGGCAGCTGATGTGAAAACAGGTATTTTAGCATTAGGTACATTAAAAAGCTCCAAGCCAAGAGCAGATTTTATTGCTGGTTTCTTAAATACGGTAGGTCTTGTTCCTGAAAAAAGTGAACCGGCGGCAACTGTTGAAGAGGCAATAGCTTGGCTAAAGGCAACAGAGGCTAAATATGTTGTCATTGCAGGTAATGATGAGGATACAAAGGAATTTGTCCATGCCATTTTAGCAGACAAACCAGCAGGTGTACTTGTGGATGTGGCTGGGAAATTTAAAGACGAAGAAGAAGCTTGGCTAGCAAATGGCTTAAACGGCTTTATTTTCGCAGGACAGAACATCATTGAAAAATTACAGTCAGTGTTCGCGAGCATAAAGGAGGTCCAACGATGAGTAAGCCAAATTTTAATGCAATTGAAATAGAAAAAGTTTTATCAGCTAATGCACCTCAAGCGTCTGATGATAAGTTTATGACAAATGAAGGTATTGAAATTAAAGATATTTATACAAAAGAAGATATCAAGGATGCTAAACATTTAAATGATGTAGCAGGTATTGCACCTAATACACGCGGACCATACCCTACCATGTATGTGGCTCGACCTTGGACTGTTCGTCAATATGCTGGTTTCTCAACAGCTGAAGAATCCAATGCCTTTTACAAGCGAAATTTGGCAATGGGACAAAAGGGTTTATCTGTAGCGTTCGACCTAGCAACTCACCGAGGCTATGACTCTGATCATCCACGAGTTACAGGGGATGTAGGAAAAGCAGGTGTAGCGATTGACTCTGTTGAGGATATGAAAATTCTTTTCGATCAAATCCCGTTAGATCAAATGTCCGTTTCTATGACAATGAATGGTGCCGTACTACCGGTTCTTGCTTTCTATATTGTAGCAGCAGAGGAACAAGGTGTAACACCAGAAAAATTAGCAGGGACGATTCAAAATGATATTTTAAAGGAATACATGGTGCGTAATACATACATTTACCCACCAGCTATGTCGATGAAAATCATTGCAGATATTTTTGAATATACAGCAAAATATATGCCGAAATTTAACTCAATTTCGATTTCTGGTTACCATATTCAAGAAGCGGGAGCAACAAATGATATTGAGCTTGCCTATACGTTAGCAGATGGTTTGGAGTATGTGCGTACAGGGCTAAAAGCAGGCATTGATATCGACGCATTTGCACCACGTCTATCGTTCTTCTGGGCCATTGGCATGAACTATTATATGGAAGTGGCTAAAATGCGCGCTGCACGTCGTATTTGGGCACAGATGATGTCAACGTTTAATCCAAAAAATCCGAAAACATTAGCTTTGCGTACCCACTCGCAAACATCTGGGTGGTCATTAACAGAGCAAGATCCGTTTAATAATGTAGCACGTACGTTGATCGAAGCAAATGCGTCATCAATGGGACATACGCAATCATTGCATACGAATGCACTAGATGAAGCCATTGCACTTCCAACGGATTTCTCTGCACGTATCGCACGTAATACGCAGTTATTTTTACAAGAGGAAACAGCAATGACGAAAGTAATTGATCCATGGGGTGGTTCGTACTACGTGGAGAAATTAACAGAAGAAATTACTAAATCAGCATGGGCATTAATTGAAGAGATTGAAGCACTTGGTGGTATGGCGAAAGCAATTGAAACAGGTCTTCCTAAAATGAAAGTTGAAGAGGCAGCTGCTAAACGTCAAGCGAAAATTGACTCCAAGACAGAGACGATTGTTGGTGTAAATAAATATCGTCTGACGAAAGAAGAGCCAATTGACATTCTAGATATTGATAATACCCTAGTGCGACAAAAACAAATTGAGCGTTTAGAAGCGATGAAAGCAGCACGTGATGAGGCTGAGGTTCAAAAACATTTAGCTCGTTTAACGAAAGCGGCGCAAGATGGCGAAGAAAATTTACTAGCTATAGCAGTTGATGCGGCTCGTGCACGTGCCTCTTTAGGAGAAATCTCGGATGCAATTGAAGCTGTTTCTGGACGACATAAAGCTGTCATCCGTTCTATTTCGGGTGTCTACTCTGCCAATTTCTCCGATGAGGAGCAAATTTCAGAAGTGAAGCAAATGACAGAAGAATTCCTTGAAAACGAAGGCCGTCGTCCACGTATTTTAGTAGCTAAAATGGGACAAGATGGACATGACCGTGGAGCTAAGGTTGTCGCAACAGGCTATGCTGATTTAGGCTTTGACGTAGATATTTCTCCATTATTTATGACACCGGCTGAGGCAGCACAAATGGCTGTTGAAAATGATGTTCATGTCATTGGTGTCTCTTCGTTAGCGGCGGGTCATAAAACATTAGTGCCTGAATTGATTGCGGAGCTAGAAAAATTAGGGCGTGAGGATATTATCATCATTGTGGGTGGTGTTATACCTGCTCAAGACTATGATTTCCTTTATAATGCTGGGGCAGTAGCTATCTTTGGACCAGGTACCGTGATTCCTGTATCCGCACAGAAAATCATTGAGGAAATCTACAAACGTTTAGGCTATGAGGAAGTGTCTGAATAATGGACAACAACAAAGGAATGGAAGAAAGTGCGCTATTTGTGATGGGCGGAGTCGAGGCGACTCACGACGGTATGCACTATGGTACACCAAAAAAATTCCGGAAGAAAAAAGCCGACATTGTTAATATTAGAGAGCTTGCACAACAAGTACGCGCAGGCTCTCGCACACATTTGTCAAAAGCGATTACCCTCATTGAAAGCTCGAATGCCACGCATAAAGTCCAAGCACAGGAGCTTTTACAGGAGCTTTTACCGCATACAGGAAAGAGTATTAGAATCGGGATTACGGGCGTTCCAGGAGCGGGGAAGAGCTCGTTCATTGAGGCTTTCGGAACAATGCTTTGTGACATAGGAAAACGAGTAGCAGTCCTTGCGATTGACCCAAGCTCTTCTTTATCAGGGGGGAGTATTTTAGGGGATAAAACGCGCATGGAGGAGCTCGTCAAGAAGCCTACTGCTTTTGTACGTCCTTCACCATCGGCTGGTACCCTTGGGGGTGTTCATAAAAAGACACGTGAAACGATGTTAGTTTGTGAAGCAGCAGGCTATGATGTCATTCTCATTGAAACAGTGGGTGTGGGACAAAGTGAAACATATGTCCGAGGCATGGTGGATTTCTTCTTGCTTCTAGTTTTAACTGGAGCAGGGGATGAATTGCAGGGCATGAAAAAGGGCATTATGGAGTTAGCAGACGCCATTGTTGTGCATAAGGCGGATGGTGATAATATGCGGCTTGCCAAAAAAACTGTCGCAGAATATAAACAGATTCTGCATTTTTTACAGCCTGCTACACCAGGCTGGATGTCAACTGCAATGCCAGTTAGTTCATTGGAAAAACGGGGTCTCGATAAGGTTTGGGGAACCATAGAAGAATTTAAACAAATTGTTGAATCAAACAGGTATTGGGCTACTCGACGTCAAAAACAAACAAAAGAGTGGTTCCAATCCATGATTACTGATCATTTAATAGATATGTTCTATGGAAATCCACAACGTAAAGCACAGGTACAGCTTCTGGAACGTCAAATTTTAAGTGGCCAACTAACGGTTACACAAGGTGTAGATCGTTTATTTAGCGAGGAACAGGAAGATCAGTAAACTAGTTTCTTTATAAGCTTAGAAAATTCAACTGACATGTATGAGCAAGTGGGTGCACAAATTCGTTGCAAACTGCTATGATAAGAGATGTATGTGCGTCAAATACCTACTATAAAAAGCTGAATTGACGCGATTTGAAAGGAGCTATCGCTATATGAATATGGATTACGATTTATTTATGCAGGAAATTTTAAAAACAGCTCGTGCTGAAATTGAAACGGCTGGCTACGAACAGCTAAAAACACCGGAGGCTGTTGAGGAGGCGTTTGCTCGTCCAGGTACAACATTAGTTATGGTGAACTCAGTGTGTGGTTGTGCGGGTGGTATTGCTCGTCCAGCAGCAGCGCAATGTGTACATTACGATAAACGCCCAGATCACTTAGTAACTGTATTTGCAGGACAAGATAAAGAAGCGACTGCAGCGGCTCGTTATCTTTTTGGGGAAGATCACCTACCATCCTCACCATCATTTATTCTATTAAAAGATGGACAAGTTGTCGCTGAAGTGGGTCGCTATGAAATTGAAGGGCATGACCCGATGTCAGTTGTGACAAACTTACAAGCAAACTTTGAAGAATATTGTGACGAGCTGTAAGTCAAATTTTGCATAAGAGCAATCCTTTATAACTAAGTAGAAAAGCCTCATAGAAAGTTGATCTATGCAGGCTTCCTACTTAATTATCATGTATAGATAGTTCAGCATTACCATTAAAATTTTTGTAATATTGGCTAAATAATTAGCGATATTCACTGAAGAGTACTAAAAGATAGGAGGCAGTCGGCCTGAAGAAGTTTTCAATCGGCTATCGAACTTTAAAAACAGCAATTGGTGCAGCACTTGCGATTGCCATTGCTCAATATTTTAATTTAGCCTCGTATGCCTCTGCTGGTATTCTAACGATATTATGTGTTCAGCCAACGAAGAAAAAATCCATCCATGCAGCCTATACACGATTAGTTGCTAGTATAGTGGCCATGTTTTTTGCCTTTGTAAGCTTTGAACTTTTTTCCTACCAGCCACTAACACTAGCAGGTATGCTATTGCTTTTTATCCCAACGATTGTGTCCTTGAGAGTTGCAGACGGATTTATTTCTAGTGTCGTCATTATTATGCATATTTACGCCGCTAAAAGTTTTTCGATGGAGCTTGTTTATAATGAATTAGCGTTGATGGCTATCGGCTATGGAACCGGTATAGCCATCAATATGTATATGCCAGATATTCAAAAGGAATTAAATTACTACAGAGTTAAAATTGAGGAGCTATATAGCAAAATATTTTTAGAAATTGCTAGCTATTTACGACAAGGGGATACGTTATGGGATGGGCATGAGATCATTGAAGCTATTCGAACATTAAATGATGCAAAGTCCTTGGCATTTAAAGATGTTGAAAACCATTTTACGAGACGTAAAAATGATTACTATATGTATTTCGATATGCGAGAAAAACAGCTAGAAATTATCGAAAGAGTATTACCAAAAATTACAACTTTACCTGTTATAGTACAAGAGGCTGAAATTGTGGCAGATTTTTTACAAGACCTCGGGGGACATATTCATTCTGGAAATACAGCGAGTCATTATCGGGAAAAGCTAGAGCAGGTGAAACATGATTTCTCTCAGCTACCATTGCCGCAAAATCATGAGCAATTTATCGCTCAAGCCGCACTCTATCAGTTTATCGAGGAAATGGACAGGTATTTAGAAATAAAGCAGTCATTTAAGGGTTTAAAGGTAAAAAAAGAGCGCCCACAGTAGTGTGGACGCTATGGCCTTGCCTTAAACTAGCATTGATAAACCGAATGCTAGAGATGAGATTAGCATGATTGCGACCATAGTATAAACAACGATTTTTTGAAACTTTTTATTACTCATATGCTCGTTCGCTCCTTCTTTTCTTATAAATAGTTTATCAAATCTGAAAAATTTCTCAAGTAGTAGAGTTTTGACAAAAAAGTCTGTAAAATAGAGTATGTACCATAACAGAAGGAGATGTCACCATGGAGAAAGTAGACCATATTGGGATTGCGGTGCGCGATCTTGATGAACGCATTACATATTATACAGAAACTTTAGGTTTAAAGTTATTGAAAGTGGAAGAAGTAGATTCACAACAAGTTCGTGTTGCCTTTATCGACGCAGGCAACGTGAAATTGGAGCTATTAGAACCAATGAGTGAAAAAAGTGCCATTCATGGATTTATTGAAAAACGTGGAGAAGGTATTCACCATATTGCTTTTGGTGTGACAGGAATTCGTGAGCGTATGGTAGAGCTTCGTGAAAAAGGTGTACGTCTTTTATCGGAAGAGCCAGGACCTGGTGCTGGAGGTGCAGAGGTTGCGTTCATGCATCCTAAATCTTCGTTCGGGGTGTTATATGAATTATGTGATAAAAGTGGAAAAGGGGATAAGTGATTAATATGGATATGTTCGACAAAATCAATGACTTGTATGATCGTAAGACGGTAATTGAACTTGGTGGTGGCTATGAGCGCATCGAAAAACAGCATGAAAAAGGGAAATTAACAGCTCGTGAACGTATTGATTTGTTACTAGATGAAGGCACATTTTTTGAAATCAACCCATTTATTACTCACCGTACAGTAGACTTCGGAATGGAAAAAATGGAAGGTCCTGGTGATGGTGTTGTAACTGGTTTCGGTAAAATTAACGGACGTCCAGTATACTTATTCTCTCAAGACTTTACAGTGTTTGGTGGCGCACTAGGTGAAATGCATGCGAAAAAAATGGCAACAGTTATGGACCTCGCTGCGAAAAATGGCACGCCATTTATTGGTATTAACGATTCAGGTGGCGCACGTATCCAAGAGGGTGTTCTTTCACTAGATGGCTATGGTCATATTTTCTACCGAAATGCGATTTACTCGGGCGTTATTCCGCAAATCTCCGTAATTATGGGGCCATGTGCTGGAGGAGCTGTATATTCTCCTGCAATCACAGACTTTATCTTAATGGTCGATAAAACATCTCAAATGTTTATAACAGGACCTAAAGTGATCGAAACTGTAACAGGTGAAAAAATCTCTGCTGAAGATTTAGGTGGTTCGAAAGTAAATAATGCAGTAAGTGGTAATGCTCATTTCCGTGCACCATCTGAAGAAGAGGCAATTCAAGAAATTAAAAAACTGTTAAGCTATCTACCCCAAAATAATAAAGAAAAAGCACCTCGTCAAGATCGACCAGAGGGGGATGACTACCGTCCAGAAATCGTAGATACTGTACCGATTGAAACAACACGTCCTTATGATGTACGTAAAGTCGTTGAACAAGTAGTGGATGAAGGTTCATTCATGGAAGTTCATGCAGAATTTGCGAAAAACGTTGTAGTTGGCTTTGCACGTATTGCTGGTGAGTCAGTTGGTCTTGTTTGTAACCAACCAAAAGTACTTGCTGGAGGATTGGATATAGACTCTTCTGATAAAGCAGCTCGTTTTATCCGTACTTGCGATGCTTACAATATTCCAATCATTACATTTGAAGACGTATCTGGTTTCTTCCCAGGTGTTAAACAAGAACATGGTGGCATCATTCGTCATGGCGCGAAAATTCTTTATGCTTACTCCGAAGCAACTGTACCAAAAATTACAGTGATTTTACGTAAAGCTTATGGAGGCGCTTACGTTGCCCTAAACTCTAAATCAATTGGTGCAGACCTTGTATTTGCTTGGCCAAACGCTGAGATTGCAGTTATGGGAGCTGCCGGAGCAGCAAACATCATTTTTGCCCGTGAAATTGCAAAATCAGATGATCCAGAAGCAACACGTGCGGCAAAAATTGAAGAATATAAAGAGAAATTTGCTAATCCATATGTTGCTGCATCTCGTGGAATGGTAGACGATGTTATTGATCCAAGAGATACACGCATTAAACTGATTCAAGGACTTGATATGCTATCTAATAAACAGGAAACGCGTCCTGAGAAAAAACATGGTAATATTCCATTATAAAAAGTCCAAGCCTAGTAGCTATACAGTTACTAGGCGTTTTATTTCTAAAAATTAGTATGTGATATTATCAATGAAAATTGAAACATTTTTCCTTGTCATCCGTACTGATATATAAGGAGTTGATATGAATGGAATGGAAGCAATTACAAAAAGAGCAGGAAAAGATTCATACACAACTAAGAAAAGCGGCAAGGCTAAACGAGCAAGGACTGTTAATTGACAAGCAGATTGAGCATACCCAACAGGAAATAAACAAACATTTTAGTACACTCAATCAAATTCGGTCCAAACTACATAAATTAGAGGGTTTTTCATTTATGAATATGATTCGTACTTGGACGGGGCAACAAGATGAATTACGGGCTGAAAAAATTGATAAAGCAGCCGTGCTTGAATTAAAAATTAAAGAAGCGAAGAAAATGCAGACGGATTTAAGCAAAGATAAAGTTCAAATAACTCAGAAATTAGCTCAAATCAATACGATAGCCTTACAAGATGAGCTTCGAGAAATTCACGCAAAACAGAAGGGCTATTTACAAATCCATAATCCTGCACAGGCAGAGAGATTGGAGCATTTAGCTCAGGAAAAAATTCACACAAAGCAACTCATTGCTGAAATTCAAGAAGCAGAAGGAGCAGGGGAGGTAGCTCTGACAAAGTTGGGGCAAGCAGCTGCGTCACTTCATTCGGCCAACGAATATTCGACTTGGGATACTTTCTTTGGTGGTGGAGTAATCGCTACACACTTAAAGCATGGTGCACTTGATCAATCAGAAAATTACATACATAGTGCACAAATTGCGTTGCAACGTTTTCACAATGAGCTATTAGATGTTCATGAGATGTCTACAAAGACACTACAAGTCGAAACAGATGGTTTTGTTAAATTTGCGGACTATTTCTTCGATGATCTTTTTTCAGCTTGGTCGGTCCATTCCAAAATTTCAACCGCAAGAGAACAGGTTTCACGTGTCCAAGATGATGTACATAATACAATTTGGCGCTTACAGGATAAACATAGTAAAGCAGCGAACTATTTACAAACAATCGAACAAGAACAAGGAGCCATTTTCAATTCGTAAGTTGAGTCTGAGATTCATTTCTCAGACTTTTTATATGGGGAGTATTGTTGAATGATTTCAACTCTTCTGACGTTGTGCTAAAATAATACTTATACTATAACGTGGAAAATCACGTAAACTAAGGGAGTTTTACAACATGACAAGTCGTTTAGTGGAAGAGTTTTTTGAGCTCGTTCAAATTGATTCAGAAACAAAATATGAACAAGAAATCGCACCAATTTTAGTCGATAAGTTATCAGCACTTGGATTTACAGTAATCCAAGATGACGCCCATACACGTAACGGACATGGTGCAGGCAATATTATTGCTACATTAAAAGGCACATTAGATGTAGAACCGATCTATTTTACTTCTCATATGGATACAGTTGTTCCTGGTAAAGGCATAAAGCCATCATTACGTGAAGACGGTTATATTGTATCGGATGGCACAACAATTTTAGGTGCGGACGATAAGGCTGGACTTGCGGCACTACTAGAAATGGTAAAACGCTTAAAAGAGCAAAATATTGCTCACGGAGATATTGAGTTTATTATTACTGCTGGTGAAGAAAGCGGTCTTGTTGGTGCCAAAGAATTGGATCCATCTATTATTAAAGCAAAATATGGCTTTGCTGTGGATAGTGATGGCAAAGTTGGAGGTATTGTGACAGCAGCACCGTTCCAAGCGAAAATTTTTGCGAAGATTATCGGTAAAACTGCGCATGCTGGTGTTGCGCCTGAAAAAGGAATTTCAGCTATTACAGTTGCATCAAAATGTATTGCACAGATGAAGCTAGGTCGATTAGATGAAGAAACAACAGCCAATATTGGTCGCTTTGAGGGTGGACAGGCGACAAATATTGTTTGCGACGAAGTTACTATTCTAGCTGAAGCGCGTTCGATTGATAAAACAAAATTAGATGCTCAAACAAAGCATATGCAAGAGACATTTGAACAAGTAGCTGCTTCATTAGGGGCACGAGCTGAAGTTGAAGTGAAGCTTATGTATCCAGGTTTCCGTGTAACCGAATCAGACAAAGTCGTTCAAGTGGCAATGGCAGCGGCACGCCAAATTGATCGTACCCCTACATTAGGTATTTCAGGTGGTGGGTCCGATGCAAATGTGATTGCAGGCTTTGGTATCCCAACAGTTAATTTATCAGTTGGGTATGAGGATATTCATACGACAAATGAAAAAATACCCGTTGAAGAATTAGAAAAATTAGCAGATTTACTAGTTGAGATCGTCAAAGAATCTGCGAAAAAATAATAGTCGAATTTGAAGGGTGTGACCATATGGAAAGTGTAAAAGCAGTAGTTTTTGCTTGTGGTACAGAGGAATATGCAGTGCCTGTAGAGCAAGCGATTTCAATTGAAAAATTAGAGCAGGTAACACCTATTCCTCATTTACCTAACTATCTTTTAGGTTTTACAAGAATTCGTGGGGAGCTTGTGCCTGTCCTAGATTTTGAACGAATATTATATAATCGCTCTTCCAATACAGCAACTGCTCGAGTAATTGTATTGAATACAGATGTTGTTAACTATGGGTTACTTGTTACGGAAGCTCGTGAAATTCTTGATTTAGATGAGTCTATACTTCAACAGCTAGGACTTGTGAATTATAGTAAAACTCGCTATTTTACAGCTGTGGCTAATCTTGAAAACCGAATGATTACGTATGTTGACCCAAAAATACTCGTCAATTCATTAGAGGGTATTCGTGAAATTATCAATTATTTACACAAAATGCTTGAAAATGAAAAAGAAAACGTAGAGGCTTAGGCTTCTACGTTTTTCTTATGTTCAAATTGGTGGGACAAGGCGATGTATGAACAGATCCCAAGACTATACAGCTATAAAAAGAAGCCCTTCCTGCAAAAATGGAAGGGCTTTGTCGCGTTCTTAAGAAAGACGACCACTGTAGTCTTCAAATTTAAATTCACGAATAATTTTAATACCTTCTTCATCATTATAAGAAACGATAGAAGGCAGGTTAACACCGTTAAACATATGGTTTTTTACCATTGAATAATGGGCCATATCCGTAAATACAAGACGATCTCCTGGTTTTAAGGGCTGTTCAAATGAATAATCACCAATAACATCACCAGCAAGACATGTTAGTCCACCTAAGCGATATGTGTGGGCAAATTCATTGGCTTGACCTGAACCAATAATCATTGGACGGTAGGGCATTTCAAGTACATCAGGCATATGACATGTTGCCGATGTATCTAAAATAGCAAGATCCATCCCATTTTCTTGAATATCAAGCACAGTAGCTACTAAATAACCTGTATTAAGGGCTACTGCTTCACCTGGCTCTAAATACACAAGCAGGTTATATTTTTCTTGCACATAATTAATGATGTTCACAAGCTTCTCTACATCATAATCTTCACGTGTAATATGGTGACCACCACCGAAATTCAACCATTTCATTTGATGTAATACATCACCAAATTTTTCTTCCACTACTTCAATAATACGCTCTAGCGTATCCGAGTTTTGTTCACACATTGCATGGAAGTGTAAGCCATCAATGCCGTCAAGTTGGGATTTATCGAAGTTAGCCAAAGTCGTTCCAAGACGGGAATTCGTATAGCAAGGATCGTAAAGAGCTGTTTCAATTTCAGAGTACTCAGGATTCACACGAATACCACATTCAATTGTTTTACCAGTAGATTTTACTTTATCCTTGAACTGAGCCCATTGGTTAAATGAGTTAAATACGACGTGATCTACATAGCCTAGAAGCTCGTCCATTTCATGCTCAATATAAGCAGGTGCATAAACGTGTACTTCTTTGCCCATTTTTTCATAGCCAAGACGTGCCTCATGCAGGGAGCTGGCTGTAATGCCTGCTAAATATTCCCCTACTAGCGGGAATGTTGAATGCATAGAGAACCCTTTAAGGGCTAGTAAAATGCGGCAGCCTGTACGATCTTGAATTGATTTTAAAAGCTCAAGATTTTTTGTTAATAATCGCTCATCCACTACATAAGAAGGGGATGGAACTTTTGAAAAATCAATTGGTTTCATCGGCTTAATTCCTTTGTATCTAAATCAAGGTCTAGTAACTCTGGGTTATGGCTTTCTTGCCATGGTAGACCCCATTTATTTAATGCATCCATGAATGGATCTGGATTGAAATCTTCTACATTCCAAACACCTGGTTTACGCCATTCGCCGTTCATCACAAGCATTGCACCAATCATAGCAGGTACGCCAGTTGTGTAAGAAATTGCTTGTGAGCCCACTTCGTTATAGCATTCTTCGTGGTCACATACGTTGTACACATAATACGTTTTTTCTTTGCCATCTTTTAGACCGCGAATGATACAACCGATATTTGTTTTACCTTTTGTACGTGGTCCTAGAGAAGCTGGATCTGGTAATACCGCTGTCAGGAAGTGGATTGGTTGAATCATTTTACCTTCAAATTCGATCGGCTCGATTGATGTCATACCAACGTTTTCTAATACTTTTAAGTGTGTTAAGTATTTTTCAGAGAACGTCATCCAGAAGCGGATTTGTTTTAAACCCTTAATATTTTTTGCTAGTGATTCAAGCTCTTCATGGTATAGAAGGTAAATATCTTTTGGTCCAATTTCTGGTAAGTTATACACTTCTTTTTTCTCAAGTGGTGCCGTTTCAACCCACTCGCCTTCTTTCCAGTAACGACCATTCGCTGTTATTTCACGAATGTTAATTTCTGGGTTGAAGTTTGTTGCGAAATGATAACCATGATCTCCTGCGTTTGCATCCACGATATCGATATAGTGGATTTCATCAAATTCATGTTTTTGCGCATGAGCAGTGAAAACGCCTGTTACACCTGGGTCAAAACCGCTACCAAGTAATGCAGTTAAGCCAGCTTTTTCAAACTTCTCTTTATAAGCCCATTGCCATTTATATTCAAATTTTGCCGTTTCAGGTGGCTCGTAGTTTGCAGTATCCACATAGTGCACACCTGTCGCTAAGCAAGCATCCATAATCGTTAAGTCCTGATAAGGTAGGGCAACGTTAATCACTACATCTGGTCCGAAGGCTTTAATAAGCTCAATAACCTCTTCTGTATTATCTGCGTCTACCTGTGCAGTATGAATTTTTGTTTTTCCGCCGTCTAGTTTTTCTTTTAGAGCGTCACATTTTGAAACAGTTCTACTTGCGATACAAATTTCCTCAAATACGTCCGAATTTTGAACACACTTGTGTACCACAACACTGGCAACTCCGCCAGCTCCGATAATCAATGCTTTACCCAATTGTCTACCCCCAAGTTCATAAAAGTATTGTCAAACAAGCTGATTATACAGAAATTTGATATAGTACTCAATCATTGTTTTAAAATTTTCTACAAAAATTTTAATTTTTCTACATCAATTAGACGTAATCAGAAGAAAAAAGCATGGAATACATGAAAAAATCCCTTTTCTACAAGGGTAGCAAGGGACCTCATTGCTTGAAACATCAGAACATCATTTCACTCTTTTTATTTTAAAAATCGACTGGATATTTGTTGCTTTTCATCTCCCCATACATAGAAGAAAATCACAAGTAATGTACTTAAAAATCCCATCACTAGTGCATACGTACTGAGGGCTACATGTACTTGGCTTTGCACGGCATAAATGAATATGGCTCCTATTGTTAGCAAATTTCCAGTAATAAGCGATACAAAATGAAAACGTTTATTCATTGTAAGCCCCCCTTTGTAGATGAATGATAAATGCCTCAAAATAAAGTTAGTCCACTTCAATTATCGCATAATTCAGAACTTTTATCCAATACTTTTATTTTATAGGAAAAATTAAAGATGCTTTTTTAATACATCTTTTTATAGTATGATGAGAAAATAAAGGGAAAATTCATAGATTATTACAAGAAAGGGGAGAAGATGAATCGTGAAATTACGAAATTCATTAACTTTTCAACTTGGAACGATTATCGCTGGTATTTTAGTGGTCATGCTAGGGATTACATCGTTCGCTACTTACATAACTGCTTACAATAAACTTTATGATGCTGCTGGTGTGGAGGCATATGGATGTGCCAATATTACGACTGGTTTAATTGCTCCTGAACTAATGGACAAGGCCATGCGTGGCGATCAGGCAGCTCAGGATCGGATTGGGAATGACTTAAACTGGACAACCGGACACAAAGATATTTTTCAAACTCAATATATTCTGTCCCTTGATGGTACATTGTTAGCGCTGGACGACCATTTAGCCGAGAAAGGATTTGCCCCTGGGGATTCTTTCTATTTGGATCAAGAGGCGATTGATAGGTTGTTACAAGATAAGCATCCAACTTACTCTCAGCCCTATACGTATGCTGACATGGATCGCTTATCGGGTTATGCGCCCATTTTCAAAGATCACGATTCCAGTAAAGAAATCATTGCCATCAGCGTGATCGATTTTGACGCCAATATTGTCAAGGAGCGTACATGGGATGTTGTGCGAAGTGGGATATTAATTAGTATTTTCCCTATGCTGATTGCTTCAATTATTACAGGGTTTTTAATCCGACGAAAAGTGAAGCCAATTAGTGTTCTTATTCAACAGGCCAAAGAAATTGCGAATGGCAATTTAGCAGTAGCTGAAACAAAAATAAATAGCAAGGATGAGGTAGAGGATTTAGCGAAGACATTAAATCGTATGACCGCTAGCCTGCAAAGTATGATCATGACCATGCGTTCTACTTCTAATACACTTGCTAATAATGCTGATGAAACCGCTTGCACCTTAAACGATATGACAAATACCATTCAAGAGGTCGCTCATAATATCGAAGAGGTAACAAACACTGTGACGGCAGGCATGCATCATGCTGAAAATGCTACCGAAGTGCTTACCTCCTTAGCAGATGACTTGCAGGTAATCCAGTACAATGCTACGGATAGTGCTAATAATGCACGAGAAACAATGAAACTAGCAACAGAGGGAGAAAGGCTAGCCAAAGACATAAATAATGATATGGCATCGATTCAAAGTGGATCAGATGAAGTGAAGCATACTGTTGAAAACTTAGTTACGTCTGCTGCTAAAATACAGGCAATTACAACATCTATTGCTGGTATTGCATCACAAACGAATTTACTAGCACTGAATGCTTCTATCGAGGCAGCTAGAGCAGGAGAGCAAGGAAAAGGCTTTGCCATTGTTGCTGAGGAAGTGCGAAAGCTAGCAGAGCAGTCCAATGCAGAAGTATTACAAGTTGAACAGCTTATTCAGGATATGATGAAACATGTTCAGCAAGTAATGTCGTCAACGAATGATAATACGCAATATATTGAAAAAGGAACAGAAACTGTCGGTTTAACAGCACAATCGTTGGGGAATATTTCAAACGCTGTAGCGAAGACCGTTGAGGAAATTATAAGTATTTCTCATGCAGTGACTGTTGAAAATGAAAAGTCAGCTCGAATTGTCCAGATGATACAACAATTAACTGAATCCATTAGAGACATCGAAGGAGCCATGAATAGAATTACTTTAGCAGCCCAGCAAACAACAGCAAGTATTGATGAGGTTGCACAAGGTTCGAATGAAACGACCCATATGGCACATACACTAGAGCAACACGTAAAAGCATTTAAATTAAAAGAATTGTAGAAAAATTAGAATAAGTTAGCTTTTGCTTGCGTGTCTAAGATGGTACACTATCAATAAGATTTTTCTTTTGGTGAAGGTGAGGATTTAATGGTGGTAAAACAAATGGATGAGCAAGTACAGCAAATGAATGACTTATTTTTAAGTGGTCAAGTAAAAGAGAGTTATCAGCTAGCGAAGGAGATACTTGCCAACCAGACAAATTTAGAAGGTGAGACCCATCAGCTTATTCAGCAACATGTTGCATTACTCGAGGCAAATGGATATGCCAATATGCCCGAAACGACTGATGAAAAAGTCATGCAAAGTACAGAACGTACAGATGGTTCTTACCCAGAGAGAGATGTTCTTACAGCCTATATCGGTACTCAAGATGCTGAACAGTTTGGGAAGGTAATAGACGAATTATTAGCCGGACCCATTGAAGCACAGGCAAACGCGTATTACACGATGGCTGAATACTACGTTCTTACTAAAGAACAGGACAAAGCAATGATCCAATTTGCGGAGGCTATCAAATTACAGCCTAACAAGGGTCTCTATTGGGGTGCTTTTGCTCAATTTTTAAATCGTCATGAGGGGAGCCCTTATTTAGCACTTAGACTTATTGAGGAAGCCATACAGCTAGATGGTATGAATCCTCGCTGGCACTTTATTCAAGGGAATATTTTTTTACAGCTTGTAGCTGCTACGAAAAATTTAAGCTATTTACCTGCTTTAGAAGAGGCTTGGGAAAGAGCTAAAAAACGCTGTTCTACCAAGCAAATTACCTTGAAAATGGATCTCGTGAAGTCAAATGATATGTTAAGACAATGGAAAAAACAAATGCTATAAATCTAGAAATGAGATGTTTAAACTATTAATAATTATTTCCTTTTGAGTATATTTATGCTATTATGAATGTATAAACGGACGTATGAAGCTTATCGATGACATGAAAGAAGTGTTTTTTTGAGTTTATATGTAGCGTATGTATTAGTGGGACTTGCCATTGCTATGCCTGTAGGTGCAATTACAGTTGAAATGACAAAGCAAGGACTTAAAAATGGTTTTCTGCACGGCTGGGCTGTAGGGCTTGGTGGCATGACCATTGACATCGTATTAGTTTTTGCCTTGTATATGGGATTAGCCTCTATTTTGGCAATGCCTATGGTACAGCTTCCGATGTGGATCATTGGAGCGGGCTTTTTATTCTTGTTAGGGTATGACTCTATTAAGAATGCCGATCATGATATTACATTGGCAGGAGAAAAAGTAACCAAGTCCTTTTTTGCCTCTTATTTTAATGGATTATTGGTAGCGATTTCCCCTGGTAACCTTGTTTTTTGGGTCAATGTATTCGGCGTGGTTCTAGCTAAATCTTATGGACAAGGGGAGCAATCAAGCTTTTTAATTATTGCTGCAGGTGTTCTGAGTGGAATTTTACTCCACGATCTTGGTTTACTAACCATTGTCTCAGTTACGCGTAAAGCCATGAATCGTAAGATGATTAAAACATTTACGATGGTCGCAGGATTCTTGTTAATTGGCTTTGCTGGATATTTTATATATGAATTTATACAAGCAATTAAAATTTATATATGAAAAGTGCGATCACTCAGATCGCACTTTTTTTATGATGGTGAAATGACTGTTGTCTGCTCTTGGAGACAAGCCATAATTTCTTCTGCTACTTGATGTGCTAAGGTAAGCTCTGAAGTAAAGCCCACACAAGAACAATTCATTTCACCTAATATATAGCAATCTGCTCCAGCTTCATCCGTATCTAACATAAAATCAGCTGTCCAAATTAGTGGTAAGTCATAACCCCCTAATAGGCTCGTTACTTGAGGGAGTTGCGATAGAAAGTTTTCGACCAGCTCTTGCCAATCTTCTGGTGAATCATAGCGATATTGTGCACCTGAGAATAATGTTGCGCTAAAGGCATCCTCGGTATTAGCAGGTGTTTTATGTACCACGTGAACGGGGTGATTGCGCAACATCAATAAGCGAACTTCACCTTCTGTAATACGTGGAAGAAATCGCATATCGATCAACATACCATTCGGTCCAGTAATATAGGGCTCACAGAATGTCATAAAGTCTCCAAGCGACCAATATTCAACATGATTATCTTTCGCTTCCGTACATTTAATTTGTGCATCTAGTGGAACTTCAGTCATTCCTTCGGCTAGAGGTTCTACTAATTTTACACGCCAAATACCTTCACCTGTAGAACCACGATTTTGCTTCAGAACACGTTCTGTTAATGCTAGTGAAGTAGGAAATTGAGCTTTAAATGCCTCAATCGTATAATAGGCGAACGTATCATCAGGTACTAAATTAGTAGCAATCAGCTTGGATAATACATCTTTAGAGCCGTAGCTAATCATCGCATCGGGATGTGGCATGCCCATTACGCCTACTTGGCAAAGTTCTCGGAGCATCCCAAAATATTCTTCTTCATGTTGTAAATTGCCAGGGTTTATACGTGATACATAGGCAGCACCATGTTCCTTCACGTAGTCAAAAATTTGCTGTTTTTTTGCATTATCAAAAAATAGCACCTCTGCATCTTGTCCACGTTGCTTTAAAGCTTCCACCATCGGCATTGTATCTGGGCGATAGCCATCTGGTCCTTTATCTGTGCCACCCTCAACCTCGAAAAAAATAACTTTTTTATTCATCCATAATACCTCCTTTTTTGTTTGTCATTTATTTTCAGTATAGTAGACAAACAAGGAGAAAAGATATATGAAATATGTAAATTTTATGTATAAATTCATATAAACTAATATTTAATATAGGAGGTATTAACTACTTGAAATCAGAAAAATCAGATATTTGGTTATTTAAGCCTGTTTCTTCTGAAACACTGTAAGATATAGAATCATTAGAAGAATAAGCAAAGTGCCAATAAATTGATAAACGCCAAAGCTTATTTTTAACCACCATACACTTGTGATGACGGCCATTAATGGTTCTAAACTACCTAACAAGCTTGACTCCTTTGGGGATAAATAATGCAAGCTAGCAATATAAAACCAAAAAGCTAGCATGGTACCGAATATAATAATAAAAAGAAAATAGGCAATCGTAGAAAATGTCCAGTCTGATACATCAATAGCCCATGGTGGATGGAAAAAACTCATAACGATTCCTCCAATGATCATGGACCAACCCACAACAAGTAAGGAATGAAATTGCTGGAGAAGTGGAACTGCATATAGTGTATAAAAGGCAACTGAAAGTCCTGATACTACACCCCAGAAGACCGCCATAAAAGGAACTGATAGTGTAGAAAAGGACCCATTTGTTAATAATAAAAAAGTTCCCACAAGCGTAAGTGTAACAGCAATACTATCCTGTTTTGTCAGCGGGCTTTGCTTAGATAAGAAGTAATACGCCATAATGAACAACGGTGCTAAATATTGTAGAAGCGTGGCTACTGCTGAATTTCCAATAGAAATAGACATCATATACGTATATTGGACAGCAAGCATGCCGAGTAAACTAAATAGAAGTTGTCTCATTGCATTTTGTTTTGTCCGCCACATTACGAATATTGACCCATGTCGATGGGTTATTTTATATATTCCTATGAGTAATAGACCAGACAAAAGTAGACGACTAGAAACTAGCCATTCTACAGCTATTTGCTCCTGCTGAAACAGTCTTTGGGCTACGGTTCCACCGATTCCCCAAAAACTTGCCCCGAGGATAACTAGTAAAAAACCGAGGGTACGATTTTTTGGGATGATTTGATTCATAGATGAACATCTCCTAAACTATCAATATAAAGTGATTATAAGCGATCCATAAACCAATAAATATCGTGTTAACACGTTAAAAATATCAATATATTGAGGTGATGAGAATGCCTTTAACACATATAAAAATTGCGAAAGATTTACAAGAGCTAACATTGCATGGATCGAAAGAATTTCCAGTTGCCTTGTATGAAACAACAATGAGCATGGATAGTATGGATTTTCTACCGCTCCATTGGCATAAAGAAATTCAATTTGTATATCTCAAAAGTGGACGTGCTAAGTATCGGATAGGAGCGGATATTTTAGTTTTAGAGGAGGGGGAAGGGCTATTCATCAATGCCTCGCAATTACATGAGGCAAAGCCCTTTCAAATGGAGCAGGCTATTGTTTACTGTATAAATGTAGATCCTATAATCATCGGTGGACATGAAGGCAGTATTTTTATAACTAATTATGTTCAACCTTATTTAACGAATCAGCGACTGCCATACGTCAAGCTTACAAAGGAGCTCTCGCAAAAGGTGGCATGTATGGCTGATATTTTGCGAGAGCAAGATGCCTTTTTTCAACTAAAAGTATGGAGAGAGCTGCTATACATTTGGGAATTGATGTTAACCCAATCCTTGCTAACTGAAGAGATTATGGACCCCTCGATCATTGTGCAACAAGAACGGGCTAAAGTGATGCTGAATTTTTTACATACCCACTATCAGCAAAAAATAACTTTAGAGGATTTAGCCAAGCATGTGTATGTAAGTAGGGCTGAGTGTAGTCGGTATTTTAAGAAAATAATTGGACTGACACCATTTACTTATTTATTACAATATCGACTGCGCAAAAGTATTGAATTATTGAAGGATGACGAGCAAACCGTCACGATGATAGCTGCCAATACAGGCTTTAGTACAGTTAGCTATTATATTGAGAAGTTTAAAGAATATACAGGCTATTCACCACATGTTTATCGCAAGAAATTCCTGCAAAATATTAAATTGTGAAAAAATCTTGAACGTAAATGGAAAAAATATGATTATCTATGCCTGTAATCTATACATGATTCACCATTTACAATAAAGTGAAATTAATAGTATGTAGGGGGCGTTAGAATGATGGTTTTAAGGAAAAAGCAGCATATATGGCTAGCCTTTTTATTCATCGTGTTAGTCAGCAATTATACGCTTTATAATACGGGGCTTGGTTCTTCCATCTTGCCAATTGAAACAAATGGAGTTGTCCTAGGTTCCCTTATTGATTTAATAGTCATCGTACCTGTATTATGGATGCTTTATAAAGGGAAGTTTTCATTAAAGCAAGCCATTTTATTAGGCGCAATTGGCTGTCTTGCCGCACGTTTTATCATTCCGATAGAGCATCTTCAGCCATTTGTCGCAGTCACGTGGGCAGGCTTAGCCATTGAAGGTATAATGATCGTATTAGAAATTTTTCTCATTGCTACCCTTGTACGCTATCTGCCAAGGGTTCTTGCCGATGTACGCGCCAGTTCATTACCGGATTTATTTTCATTTTCAAAAGCTGTGGAAAAACAAATACCGCAGCATCCTGTCATTCAAATGATTTGTTCCGATTTACTTGTCCTTTATTATGGATTTGCTAGCTGGAAGCGACAAGAACGACCCGGTTTCACTTTGCATAAAAATTCAAGCTATATCGCTTTTCAACTGATGATTATCCACGGTATTGTGATTGAAACGATTGGCATTCACTGGTGGCTACATGAGAAGTCCATGATCCTTTCCATTATTTTGCTCATTTTTAATGTGTATTCAGTGATCTTTTTTATAGCAGATATGCAGGCGGTTCGATTAAATCCTATCTACGTAACAGACGAAACAATATATATTTCACTAGGTTTAATGAAGCGTACAAAAATCGACTTTAATAAAATTGAAGAGATCGTAGAGGATAAGGTACAGTTAGAAGGAAAACTATCAAAGGATACGATAGATTTCGTTGCACGTGATTTTGGTGAAGCTTATCCGCACGTTATTTTAAAAATGAAAGAGCCAGTGGAAGTGACCTTTATGTTAGGCATTAAAAAAAGCTATCATCAAGTAGCGATTAAAGTTGATCAGTCACAAGAATTTAAACAAATGCTTCAACTAAAAATGTCAAAGCATTTTGCCTAAATATATAACCAACGTTTTGAATAAAAACGTTGGCTTTTTTTATTTAATCAAGGTCTGCGATTGCTTGTAAAATGTCATCGCGGATGGCTTCCCAAAATTGCAGTTGAACCGAGTCACAATACGTATAAAGCTCTTTATGCTGAATGTGATCGTATAGTGCGGCAATGTCTTCTTGATGGAAGGATAGTCGATGGTTTAGATTCGCTCGTTCTTCCTCCAAACAAAATAATTTATAGATATCAGCCAGTCGCTCTAGTTTGGCTAGTTTCTTTGTCATCGCCTCATATTGTTTTTGATGAAAACGTCCTACTGCAGAGGTCATCGAAATTTTTGCACGATGTTCCGCCTGAAGACTACGACACTCCTCCTGACGAATAGCTACACGATACCAAAATTCATAGCGAGTCGGTAATTCTCTTAGTTCATAGGTAAGCAATGATTTTAAAATTGTATGCACTTGTTCATATGTATCAATGCTTTTCTCTGCGTCTTTAAAAATCCCAAACATACAACCACCCCCATATAGTGTAATACTACACAGCTAGATAAAACTCCTTTCATTTAAGAAGTATCTCCTACTTTATTTTATGAAAAAACATATTCAGTTGGTGCATTCCTTGAAAGCCTTGAAAGGTCTAACTTTTCAAGAAGCTATGACAAGATTTTGCTATTTTTGTACAAGTTTCTGAGAAATTAAAGAATAGGCATTTACAAAAAGAAAATAAATGTGTTAACTTTTAAAGTGTCTTAGGTTAACTTAAAAAGAGGGGGAGGTTAACAATGCAACATTTTTGGGTTGTCGGTACTGATACAGATGTTGGTAAGACGATTGTCACCACATTGTTGATGTGTCAATTGCAAAGGCTGGGGATGAAAATTACACCTTTCAAGCCTGTGCAAACAGGAGAGGTATACGACAATTTGCATAGCTATTATGCTGATACGGCTATGTATGAGAAGTATTCCTTGCAAGCTTTAAATAAAGAACATATGAATGGCTATTCGTTTAAGGAAGCCGCATCGCCTCATTTTGCTGCTCAACTGGAGGGACAGCAAATTGATGTAGAAAATCTTTTACAGCGTATTCAATACTTACAAGAATCCTACGATGTCGTTATAGCTGAGGGAGCAGGTGGATTGTTTGTGCCATTAGATGTTCAACAAAGCATCACACTGCTTGATGTCATTGTTAGTAGCAAATTGCCAGTAGTGCTTGTTACTAGGACATCTCTTGGGACCATCAATCACACCTTGTTAACGATGGAGGCATTGCAATCACGCCAGATTGATGTTCTTGGCATTGTTTTTAATGGTGACACGGGCAGTATGATGGAACAGGATAATATAAAAACGATTTTACAATATCACCCTTTGCCCTATGCGGTTATTCCACGGCTTCAGGACATTTCACAGCTAGTGAATATCAACATTACACACACAACATTATTTGAAAGGCTTTATAGAAATGATACGAGAAATAACTGACTTACAAGCTAGAGATTTACAGCATATTTGGCATCCATGCTCGCAAATGAAAGATTATGAAGCATTTCCGCCCATCGTCATAAAAAAAGGACAAGGTGTGTGGCTTTATGATGAGCATGATAAGCGCTATTTGGACGCAGTTTCCTCATGGTGGGTAAATTTATTTGGACATGCCAATCCGCGGATCAGTCAAGCCTTAAGTCATCAAGCATTTACGTTGGAACATACGATTTTTGCTAATTTTACACATGAACCGGCTATTCAGTTAGCTGAAAAATTAGTCGCTTTAGCACCACCTGGTTTACATAAAGTGTTTCTTGCGGATAACGGCTCTTCTGCCGTTGAAGTGGCATTGAAGATGAGCTTTCAATACCATATGCAAACTGGAAAACAAACAAAGACTAGATTTCTAGCGTTTACAGATGCGTATCATGGTGAAACCGTTGGTGCTTTATCTGTAGGAGGGGTAGGACTGTACAATGAAGTATTTGAGCCACTTTTATTGGATACTGTACGTGCCCAGGGGCCAGATTGTTTCCGTTGCCCGTTTCAGAAAGTACCAGAAAGCTGTGACGCACCATGTAGTCAATTCGTAGAAGAACAGCTCAAAGTGCATCATGAGGAAATCGCGGCTGTTATTATAGAACCACTTATTCAGGCAGCAGCAGGGATGAAAATGTATCCACCTACTTATTTAAAACGGCTCCGAGCATTATGCTCACAATACGATGTTCATTTAATTGCTGATGAAATAGCTGTTGGATTCGGTCGTACAGGTACAATGTTTGCCTGTGAGCAGGCGAGTATCACACCTGATTTTATGTGTTTATCCAAAGGCATAACAGGCGGCTATTTACCATTATCCGCTGTCTTAACAAGTAATGAAGTGTATAACGCATTTTATGATGAATATGGGACAATGAAAGCATTTTTACATTCTCATAGCTATTCTGGTAATACATTGGCATGTCGTGTGGCGCTGGAAGTATTAACAATATTTGAAGAAGAGCAAACATTGGACATGATTCAGCGCAAGGGGCAACTAATGCGAGAGCTAGCAATGGCAGCATTTGATGATATGCCTTATGTGGGTGAATACCGACAAGTTGGTTTAGTGGGGGCTATAGAACTTGTTGCAGATCGTCAGACGAAGGAGCCATTTGCAAGTGAAGAACGAATTGGTTACCAAATTTATCAACAAGCATTAGTAAAAGGTCTACTCATACGACCTCTTGGCAATATTTTGTATTTTATGCCACCTTACATCATTTCAAATGAAGAAATGACGTTCATGATGAATACAACGAAAGAAACGCTTGAACAATTTTTCAAAGATAGGGGGGAGGAGGTTGATTAAACGTCATTCTACATTAGCATTAGTCATGATTGCCATGTTCGCTGCCTTAACGGCGATCGGGGCGTTTATTAAAATTCCATTACCGATTGTTCCGTTTACTTTACAGATTGTTTTCGTTTTTTTAGCAGGATGTTTACTAGGTAGTCGCAATGGGTTATATAGTCAGCTTGTTTATATCGGTGTTGGCTTAGTAGGGCTACCTGTTTTTACTCAGGGCGGAGGCATTACTTATGTAGTACAGCCCACATTTGGCTATCTTATTGGCTTTGCTCTTGCCGCGTATGTGATTGGAATGATCGTTGAGAGAATTGAAAGACCAAAGAAAAGGCATTTTATTGGGGCGACAATTTTAGGGCTTTTCATTGTTTATGCTATAGCTGTTCCATATTTATATATCGCTTTAAACTTCTGGTTAGATATGAAAACAAGCTGGTCACATGTTTTTGTTGTTGGATTTGTAAGCAGTATCATTGCTGATTTTGGCTTAGCTATTTCAGCCGGCTTATTAGCAGAGAAATTGTATAAAGTATTTCATTCAGCTAGAAGAGTAAGTATTTCTCAAGGGGAAGGGGAGACGATGATATGAATTTTTTACAGGTAGCACAGGAAGTAATTGATGGCAAAATCATTAGCAATGAGGAGGCACTTGCTATTTTAAATAGTAAGGATGATGAGCTATTACAACTGATGGATGGTGCCTTTGCTATTCGTCGGTATTATTATGGTAAAAAAGTAAAGCTGAATATGATTATGAATGCTAAAAGCGGCTACTGCCCAGAGGATTGTGGCTATTGTTCTCAATCCTCTAAATCAACAGCACCTATTGAAAAATATCCTTTTATTACGAAAGAGGAGATCTTGGCTGGTGCGAAACGAGCATTTGACAATAAGATTGGAACGTATTGTATTGTGGCAAGTGGTCGTGGGCCGACACGGAAGGACGTCAATGTCGTAAGCGAGGCAGTTACTGAAATTAAAGAAAAATATGGCTTGAAGGTTTGTGCCTGTCTTGGCTTGCTAAAAGAAGAACAGGCACAGCAATTAAAGGAGGCGGGGGTGGATCGCTACAACCATAATTTGAATACCTCTGAGCGTCACCATTCCTTCATTACGACTTCACATACGTATGAGGATCGTGTCAATACGGTAGAGATTGTTAAAAAACATGGTATATCCCCTTGCTCGGGCGCCATTATTGGGATGAAGGAAACTAGGGAGGATGTCGTCAATATTGCGCGTGCCCTCCATCAATTAGATGCAGATTCGATTCCTGTTAACTTTTTAAATGCGATTGACGGCACAAAACTGGAAGGGACAAGGGACTTAAATCCACGTTATTGTTTAAAGGTCTTGGCATTATTCCGTTACATCAATCCAACAAAGGAAATTCGAATTTCGGGTGGCCGTGAAATCAATCTCGGCTCTCTACAGCCACTGGGCCTTTATGCAGCGAATAGTATATTTGTGGGGGATTATTTAACCACTGCAGGCCAGGAAGCCAATAGTGATTATCGTATGTTGGAGGATTTAGGCTTTGAGATTGAGTTAACCCAAAAGCAAGAGGCAGCATTTTGTTAGGGCTTTAGAAATAAAATCTACTACTACAGAGAACCGTGCACTCGTACGGTTTTTTGCTTAAGATGGATACAGTTTTAATGATGATGGATCAATAGAAAGAAGCTATTGATAAAAGCCGAAATACAATCGATAGAGAGAGAAAAATGACAATAAACCTAACATCTCAAACCGGTTATATACCTAAAAAATAAAGAAATTCACAAATTGTTCAATGTAAGCGGTTTGAAATTGAACAGTTTGTGAAGACCTTCACATAAAGCTTTCTTTTTCAAAAATTCAGCGTAAAATAAGAATCAAGTAAGGAATTGTTGTAAAACAGTTAACGAGTAGTCTCACAAATTTTAGTGATTGTTATAGTACAAAAAAATAAGAGAAGGGAGCTTTTTACATGTGGGTTATTACAGTATTTGACAAAAAGGATGTTCGAATTTTTGAGTATGCAAACAAAAATGAGGCAACAGAGGCTTTGGCGAAATTCAAAAAGAATGCGGTTTTAACATATACAAAATAAAAGTTCTTTTTTACTACAGCCCTCGACAGTTGAGGGCTGTTTTTTTAATGTACAACAATTGAGAAGGCACTATACACAAGTAATAAAGCCATGATGATATTAAACAGTTGTCGATGCTGTTGCAATACCTTTTGGAAAACGGACCCACATAATGCCCAACTAAATGTACTAATGATCCCAATGAAGCCTAAAAAGAGGGAGAAAAGTAGATAGCTTATGTAGGAAGAATTATAAGGAAGGATGTAGGTAGCAACAACCGTAATTCCAAATAGTATTCCTTTTGGATTGATAAATTGTAAGAAGGTTCCTATAAAAAATAAGTTCCGTCTTTCTTCTACCTCATTACTTTCCTCCGGCTCTTTACTTGTCACAATTTTAAAGGCTAAGTATAGCATATAGCCGACACCAAAAATGGTTAAGGGCAATTTAATGGTCGGTAAAATATTTAGCATAACAATGTTGAAAAAGCTGCTCAGAGCAATAATAATAAAAAATCCAATTCCCACACCAAAGCAGAAGGGCAACGTTTTTGAGAAGCCATGCTGTTTGGCAAATACCATGGCCATAAAGTTGTTTGGGCCAGGAGTGAAGCTTGTAATCGTAATAAAAACTAGAAAGGAAAATATAGGCAAGGGCCATCACCACCTTTAATTTGTATGTTATAATGTCCGAAATAGACATTATAACGTTGTTTATTTTATTATACATAACGTACGTTATATTGTATATATTTAAAAGGAGATTAAATATGGATGATATTCAGCTGATTTTTGCTCGAAATTTAAAAGCTATTCGTGAGAGAGAGAAATTAAGCCTAGAGAAGGTATCACAACTAAGCGGGGTTAGTAAAGCCATGATTGGACAAATTGAAAGAGGGGAATCGAGCCCAACATTAACTACCATTTGGAAAATAGCTAATGGGTTAAAAGTTTCTTTCACAGAGCTTATTCATCAACCGCAGGCAGAGACAGAGCTCATCTTAGGCAAGGACATTCATGCATTAGAGGAAGATAACGGGAAATATATCGTCTACCCTCATTTTCCTTTTCAAAAGGATAGCCGCTTTGAAATTTATAGTATCGCGATAAAGGAGAATGGAACATTACACGCTGAGGCGCATAGAGAAGGAACGGAGGAATATTTAACCGTTTTTGATGGGGAATTAATCATTCGAATACAAGATAAGGACTATCCATTAGCAAGCGGTGATGCCATCCGTTTTAAAGCTGATCGCTCCCACACATATATCAACCCCGGAGAGACTTTAACACGTCTCAGCATGACCATCTACTATCCACATTAATAAACCGTATAAACGCCTTCAAAGCGTTTATACGGTTTCATTTTTTTACAGTATACTTGCTAAACGTTTAATACCCTCGCGGATTACTTCAGGTGTTGCATTTGTATAGTTTAAGCGCATTGTATTCACGTTCGTTTTCGATGTATAGAATGGATCACCCGGCACGAAGGCAACCTTTTGTTCCATCGCTTTATGGAATACATCAAGAGCTGGCGTACCATCCTTCATTGTTGCCCAAATGAACATGCCTCCCTCAGGTCGTGTGTACTCGACATGGGCAGGGAAAAACTCTTGCATCGCATCCAGCATCGCTTCTGATTGATTTTTATATAAGCTAATTATTTTATTAACATGCTCCGTGTAATCATTACTTGCTAAATAATCATAGATAACATATTGCGAGAAAATATTCGTATGAAGATCAGAAGCTTGCTTAGCTGTTTCGATATGCTGTAAAAGCTCTTTATTTTTTGTAATGATAAACCCAAGACGCATGCCAGGTGTGACCGTCTTAGAGAAAGAACCTAGTAAAATACTATTTTCTAATTTACCAGCGCCGATATAAGGAAGTGGCTCGCCTTGGAAACGTAGCTCCCCATAAGGATCATCCTCAATTAAAGCAACATCATACTTGGCAACCAATTCGTATATTTGCTCACGCTTTTCTTTCGAGTATGTGAGACCCGTTGGATTTTGGAAGTTTGGAACTGTGTAAATAAATTTTACATTTGGTTGTTGCAGGGCTTGCTCTAATTCTTCCAGATTAAGACCATCGTTTTCTAATGTTACCCCATGGAAGGTTGGTTCAGCTAATGTAAAGGCTTGTATAGCCCCTAAGTAACCAGGCTCTTCGATAATAATGCCATCGCCTTTATTAATAAGTACTTTACCAATTAATTCAAGTGCTTGCTGTGAACCTGTTGTAATAAAGACGTCGTCAGCATGGATATCAAGCCCGTGGACACGTTGATACTTCGCAGCAATGTACTCACGTAATGGTGCATAACCTTGTGTTGAAGAATATTGAAATAGGCGGCTACCATTTTTTGTGATAGCTTGATCTACTGATGCTCTTAATGCATCAATTGGGAAAGAGATTGGGTTTGGAAGCCCACCTGCAAAGGAAATGACATCCTCTGCATCTGTCACTTTCAAAATATTTCGAATAAATGAGGATGGCGTATTTAAGATTCTTTCAGAATATTGCATAATGATCGGTCCTTTTTTTCTGATTTTTTAAAAATTATATCATTGTCATCGGTTGCATACAATATTATCATTGTATGCAAGACAATTAAACTATTGTATGCAAATTAATAGAAAGAAGGCGCTTTGCGAATGCCTATTAATTCATTTGATGCGTATCCTATGATTTGGAAGCCAGATATTAGTAATAGCACGGCTCCATTATATATAGCCATTGCACAACAGCTAGAGGAAGACATTAAAGAAGGAAAGCTAACGCCAGGAACAAAATTGCCACCACAACGTGAATTAGCTGATTTTTTAGATGTGAATTTAAGCACGATTACACGTGCATTTAAGCTCTGTGGACAAAAGGGATTAATATATGCCTCGATTGGTAGTGGCACATTTGTTTCAACGGATGCAGCTAGCAATAAAATTTTATTACCAACAAACCGTACGACACCGATCATTGAAATGGGCTCTGTACTACCAGATAACTTTGTCAATGAGGACATTACTCGTTATATGAAAAAAATGGTAGGTGAACCTAGCTTTCCTAAACTATTTCAATATGGGCGACCTGAGGGGAACGCTTGGCAAAATGAGGCCGTGCTCAAGCTCTTCGAATGGGTAAATTTTCAAACAGATCAGCCCATTTTGCTTGGAGCTGGTGGACAAAATGCCATTGTTGGAACACTTGCGGCATTATTCCAGCCAGGCGATCGAATTGGGACAGATCCTATAACTTACGCGGGAATGAAAACTGCTGCCAATATGCTAGGTATTCAGCTTGTCGCTATACAACAATGCCAGGGTGAGATGACAAAAGAAGGACTGCTGTATGCTTGTAAAAATGAACATATTAAAGGCATTTATGTCATCCCTGATTTTCATAATCCAACTACACATACCATGTCGGTAGAAACCAGAAAAATGATCGCAGAAGTAGCAAGACAGAAAAATTTGCTTGTCATTGAGGATGCAATTTATAGCTTTCTTAAGGAAAAACCATATGCTCCGATTGCTTCCTATGCACCTGATAAAGTGATCTATATTGCTAGTCTGTCGAAAACGATCTCACCAGGATTGCGACTATCCTTTATTGTCACACCTCCTGCACTTCGTAAAAAAATAATGGAGACTCTCTATAATATCAATATATCAGTCTCTCCAATTATGCTAGAGCTTGCAGCAAGATTGATACATGAAGGGGTCGCGCAAACCATATTGGAAAAACATCGAGCATACGCAAAACAACAAAATGCCCTTGTTAATCATTATTTAGCAGAGTATCACATTTTAGGTGATGAGGAATGTATTTTCAGATGGCTCCTATTGCCAGACAAATTTACAGGCGTACAATTTGAATTGCTTGCCTCGAAAGCGGGTGTACAGGTCTACGCTGCAGAACGCTTTACAGTCGGCAATGCAAAGCCAGTGAATGCTGTGCGTATGGCTATAGCAGCTCCAGAGTATCAGCTGGAGCAAGCATTAATAATTTTAAAGGATATTCTCGAAAGTGATGGTGACTATGTATTTGTTGATTAATCGTCTTTAAGTCATAGAAAGAGGTGCAGAGATATGAATGAAGATTGCGTGATTCTTAGGTGGGCAAGTCTATTGCAATTGTAGGAAACCTAAAATTTTGTAAGCGTACTAAATATTACACAACTATGATTAACCATGAGGGAAAAATATAAAAGTCCGTAGACAAACTCTTAAAATGTTAAGTTTGTCTATGGACTCATTTATGTATGGACAGCCAGTCTTAAAAATCTAGCCTATAATAATATTCATGAGTTGTCATGTCCCCTGTAAAAGTGTTTATTTTCCCAGTAAACGTAACCGATAGGATGTATATAATTTTTTCGCTATGTCCATACATAAAGAAACCTATTAAAACCTCATTATTATAATTTGATGAATACTTAGATTCCGCTAAAAATACAGCATTACTACATATAAATTCTTCGTACAATGTTAATTTGACATCTTTGTTACTTGTTAACTCACAAACCTCCATATAATTTCTTTGGTAATTTCTCTATTTGAAATCACCATGCTAACTCCTTCTATATTCAAATTTGTATAGGTGGGACAAAAATATTATTTATTTGTATTCATACATATCTCTTTCAATGTTTTAAAAAATAGGAGGAGTAACAGAAAATAATACAACTGCCACTGTATGAGAATTATTTTCCCATTTATGCTTCAAATTTGCTGGTATTTTCACACTATCACCAACTTCTAAAAGATATTCTTCCTCACCCAAATAAATTTTTATGCTTCCTTCTATAATAACTGCTATTTCCTCGCCTCTATGATCCAAAAGTTTCTCTGAAGAAGACGTATAGGGGGGAACGGTCATAATGGCTGACGCCAAATTACCTGTGAAATCGGGTGATAATAACTCATAGGACAAGTTATCTATAATCATTTTCTTACGTTTATTGGATCTTACTACTAAAGCCTCGGTGTTTGTTTCTTCCATAAAAAAGCTAAATGTTGGAACATCTAAAGTTTTTGCTAAGACTTTTAATGTTTGAATGGATGGATTCGCTAGACCCCGTTCAATTTGGCTTAACATGGAAGGGGTAATGCCAGCTAAAGCTGCTAATTCTCTATTGGTCAAATCCTTCATTTTTCGGTATTTCTCAACTTTCTTTCCAATATCAAAATTCTCCATTTTGAAACTCCTATCGTATGAATTAAAAATTATTTAACGTTATTAAATTTTATTTAACAGAAACGACAATTATGTTAAACTTTATTAAATATTATTTAATTATATTTTATAACTAGAACTACTACAAGAAAAATGGGGGGATCAGCTAGATGATGAAAAAAGATATGCAAATATGGAAAGAACAATATCCATTATTCGATAAGCTTACAGGAATGGAGGAAGTATTTTGGATAAATCCGAATATGGAGATTTTCCAATCAGGAATTAAAAAATCCCCTCTGAACGAAGCGGATGTAAGGGATGCGGAGGAAAGGTTGGTACGCTTCGCTCCATATATCGCGAAGGTTTTCCCTGAAACGGAAGGAACGGCGGGAATGATTGAATCTCCTCTAGTGGATGTTCCTGCCATGAAGCAATCCTTACAGAATACTTTTCAGCAGCCGATTTTAGGTGATTTATTACTGAAATGTGATAGTCATCTTCCTATATCTGGATCTATCAAAGCTAGAGGGGGGATTTATGAAATTCTCAAACATGCAGAGAATTTAGCTATTCAACATAATTTGTTAACGGTCGATGATGATTATTCAATTTTGGCTAGTGAGAAGTTCCGATCTTTCTTCTCACACTATTCTATTGCAGTAGGCTCAACTGGGAATCTAGGGCTGAGTATCGGTATTATAAGCTCAAAATTAGGTTTTAATGTGACTGTTCACATGTCAGCAGATGCCAAGCAATGGAAAAAGGACTTGCTCAGAAATAGTCATGTCACGGTTATTGAATATGAAGCTGATTATAGTAAAGCAGTGGAAGAAGGTCGAATTCAGGCAGAAAAGGACCCAACATGCTATTTTGTGGATGATGAAAATTCACATGATTTATTTTTAGGCTATGCAGTAGCTGCGTCACGCTTAAAAAAACAATTAGATGATCTGAATATAACGATAGATAAACATCATCCGTTAATGGTTTACCTTCCATGCGGTGTAGGTGGAGGTCCAGGGGGGATTGCTTTTGGCTTGAAGCTATTGTTTGAAGATAATGTTCACTGTTTCTTTGCTGAACCTACTCACTCTCCTTGTATGCTACTCGGTTTAATGACAGGACTGCATGATCAAGTTTCTGTGCAAGAGATTGGCATTGATAATGTAACAGAGGCAGATGGACTTGCTGTAGGAAGACCCTCTGGATTTGTTGGTAAGACCATAGAACCTTTTTTAAGTGGTAATTTTACGGTCAACGATGAACAATTGTATAGGTTACTAAAGGAGCTTGTCGACACTGAAGGCATTCATTTAGAACCATCAGCACTAGCTGGTATGTTAGGACCAATAAAATTATATAAAGAGGGCGCTGATTATTTAAGCAAGCTTCATTTAACAGAACAAATAATGAAAAACAGTACACATATTGTTTGGGGAACTGGGGGGAGCATGGTTCCGGAAGATATCATGAATCAATATTATCAAAAAGGTTTGAAGTTGGCGCTAGAAAACAAAATTGATGGACCAGACATAGTTTCTTGATGAGAAAATGCTGGGCCTTTTCTATACAAATAAGCAATTTTTTTGCAACTGAATATGGCGATCGCTATGTCCAGTTGCTTTTTTTAGATTTATCGGGACAAGAGTCGGTAGATTGTTGTCCTGTTTTGATGATAGCGCTGACTGAACAGGTACACGTATAAAAAATCTGAAATTTTAGAAAAAATAAATAACTATATTGACAACTTTGCCCAAAATCAATATGATTAAAAAAATAAAACATTTACTTTATTTTTGTTTTATTTTAAAGTAAATACTTCAAAAGGGTGGGTAAAATAATGAAAATCTTGATAGGCGAAATTGCACATGAGACAAACACGTTTGCTAATGAGAAAACAACTGTTGAGTCGTTTAAGGAATGGGAATGGATTCATGGCGACGAGATCTTACAGAAACATCGTAATGTAAGAGATTACTTAGGTGGAATGATGGAACGAGCTGAAGAAACAGGAGTAGAAATAATTCCTTTATTTTCAGCATTTGCCATGCCTTCTGGAGTTATAACAAAAGAAACCTACAATGTGCTTCTTCAGGAGTTAACGAATTCAATTAAAGCTGTGAAAGAGTATGATGCCATTTGTCTTGCACTTCATGGTGCTGGTGTCGCGGAAGACGTTGATGATCTTGAAGGCGGTATATTATCGGCTATTAGAGAAGTTGTTGGGTATAAAATTCCTGTTGTCGTCACGCTAGACCTACACGGAAATATAACGGATCGGATGGTCCAAGAAGCAGATGTTCTATTGGGCGTTAATTTTTACCCACATGTTGATTGTTTTGAAAGAGGAATCGAGGCAATCGATATTACACGAAAAATTCTTTCAGGTGAGCTTCAACCAAAAATGAGCCTAAAAAAACTCCCACTTATGATTCCTACATCTACTACAAATTTACCACCAGCAAAAAATATCAATGAACTGTGCTGGGCACATGAAGTAAATGAAAAAATTATTGATTGCACATTCTTTCATGGCTTTCCTTACACGAATATACCTGAAGTTGGCGTTTCGGTGGTGACCGTCACTAATAATGATCAGGAGCTTGCAGATCAAACTGCAGAAGAAATCGCTTTGGAGATTTGGAATACAAAAGAGATGTTTTTTCCAGACATTATTAATCCAGATGAAGGCATTAAAAGAGCACTAAAAATAGAAGGAAAGCCAATTGTCATTAACGAAACTTCAGACAATCCTGGAGGGGGTACGCCAGGTGATGGAACTCATTTACTTTCAGCCATGATAAACGCAGATCTTAAAAATGCATGTTTCAGTTTTATTTATGACCCTGAAGTAGTGAATATTGCTCATAATAGTGGAGTAGGAGCAACAATCGATGTATTACTAGGTGGCAAAACAGATGATTTACACGGAAAGCCGCTCAAGGTTACTGCTTATGTTAAAACTCTTGCAGATGGCCGATTTATCCAGTCTTCTCTGATGGGAAAAGGTGCAAAAGTAGATTATGGTAAATCTGCGAGGTTAGTAGTTGGCGACATTGATATTGTTGTTTGTTCCAAAAGGTCCCAAACACTGGATGAACAAATCTTTTTATTACACGGGATTGATATTAAGTCCTACAAAATTGTCGCTTTAAAATCAAGTCAGCATTTCCGTGCCGGATTTGAACCCTTAGCCCATACAATCATTACCGTTGACTCACCTGGGTTATCAAGTTTCAATCTGTTTTCTTTTGACCATACAAGACTTGCAAAAGAAGTTTATCCTTTTAAAAAAGATGTTGAATTTTTACAGAAAGATAAAGTTAAGTAAAGGGGAGGATGAAGGTGAAAAAGAAAACCAGCGGAATTAAATGTATCGTTATGGTAATGATTATGGTTATTTTAGCAGGCTGTACCCCAGATTCAAATGAACAAAGTTCTGGAAATAGCGATAGCAAATCAAAGAACACATTAGTCATCTCTTCTGTTCGTGAGCCGGATACCATTGATGTCCATAAAACAACTTGGGTTGATAATTCAACAGCTAATATTTATGACACATTGTTAAAAAGAGACCTGGAGGGAAATATAATACCTGGTCTTGTTGAAAAATATGACATTTCAGATGATGGTAAAATATGGACTCTTTATTTAGATGGAAATGTCAAGTTCCATTCTGGGGAACCGCTCACTGCTGAAGTGGTTAAAAAGACGTTTGAAAGGTTCCTTCAAAATTCGGCTGTCAAATTTATAGCTGGACCAATAGACAAAATAGAAGCCGATGGACAGAAATTAATGGTTTATTTCACAGAGCCCTTTGCACCTTTTGCTAGTGGATTAACTACTGCGTATTTAGCACCGATGGATCCTAAATCACTTGAAGAGTACGGTGAGGATTTTGGAAAAAAACCTTCAGCTTCAGGAATATTTAAATTTGAGGAAAGAGTACGTGGATCTTCTATTACTTACGTGAAAAATGATGATTATAATTGGGGTCCTCCTTTTGTAGATAATAAGAGTGCCCCAGGTTTTGATAAATATGAATTCCGTTTTATCACGGATGACGATACTAGAGTGCTAGAATTTAAGAAAGGTACCACACAGATTATGACCAGTGTGCCACCAAATTATATTAAAGAGCTTGAAGCAACAGAAGGTGTGAAAATTGATAGTATGTTGGAACAAGGCATAACATACTTGGGCTTCAATAATAAAAAGCCAATGTTCCAAGACAAACGTGTTAGACAAGCGATCGCACTAGGTATCAATCGTGATCCACTCGTAGAATTTGCCTTGGAAGGCTATGCAAAACCGCTCTTTGGTCCACTGCCTCAAAGCATCCCTGGATATAGTAAGAAAGTTGAAGGAGAGGCAGCACAAAAATACACGCAAAATGTGGAAAAAGCTAAATTGTTGCTAGAAGAAGCTGGGTGGAAAGACACAAATGGAGATGGAATAGTTGAGAAGGACGGAAAGCCTTTCTCATTTGAATTATGGTTATCTGATGAGCCAGTCATGCAAAGAATTGCCCAAATTCTGCAAGGCCAATTAAAAGAGATTGGGATTTTAGTTAATATTTCGGTTCAAGAGCCAGCGGCAATTACTGCAAACACACCAAAGGGGTTACATGATGCAATTCTAAATATGTATGGATGGTCAGATCCAGATATCTTATACATGCTTTTTGGAAAAGGAAGCTCATTAAGAATGCATTACGAACCTGTGGAATTAAACAATTTACTCACGAAAGCACGTCAGACGATGGATACGGATGAGCGGATGAAAATTTATGAACAGGCGCAGCAATTCCTTGTGGAAGAGTCTCCTTGGGTTCCGTTATTTGTACGTGAAAATGTAACCGCTTACCGTGACATTAATGGATTTAAACAAAATCCTTACTCACAATCAATTATTTTCAATGATATCACTTCGAAATAAAAATTAACCTGTAAAGTTAGGGACCACTCATCGCTAACTGCCTTATTAAAAGGGGGGGATTAAAACTTGTCTAAATATATTTTGAATCGAACTCTTTCAATGGTTATTACTCTAATTGGTGTATCAATTTTAGTCTTTTTGATGATGCATTTCATACCGGGTGATCCCGTAACTTATATTCTAGGAGACTTTGCTTCAGAAGAGGCCATAGTTGAAATGAAAAAGACTTTAGGTTTAGACCAACCGCTTTTTATTCAATACATTGATTACATTAAAAATGTGTTACAAGGGAACTTAGGGACTTCCTATATTACGGGCTTGACAGTGGGTGAAGAGATTATGGCTCGCTTTCCTATTACAGTACAACTAGCACTGTATAGTTTAATCATTGGATCCGTAATTGGAATTTTAATGGGTATTTTAGCAGCAGTGAAACAAAACACAATCTTTGACCAGCTAGCTATGGTGATTTCCTTAATAGGAATATCTGCACCAGGTTTTTGGATAGCATTATTTTTAATTTGGATGTTTTCCTACCAATTCAATATTTTCCCTATTTCTGGATATCAAGGGTTTTACTCATTAATTTTGCCATCTATAACACTGGGTTTAGGCTCAGCTGGCAATATAGCAAGAATGACGAGGTCTAGCATGCTTGAAGTTATTAAACAAGATTTTATGAGAACGGCTCAAGCTAAAGGGCTTGCCATGATTCCTATGATTTTTAAGCATGCCCTCCAAAATGCGATGATTCCAGTTATTACTTTAATTGGTCTACAGTTTGGTTTTCTATTAGCAGGTGCAGTAGTCATAGAAACGGTATTTGCACTACCGGGATTAGGGAGTTTTTCAATTGAAGCCATTACTAAAAGGGATTTGCCAACCGTACAAGGGCTAGTTCTATTTATGGCATTTCTTTTTATTATAACTAATATGATCGTGGATCTCGTTTACAGTCTAATAGATCCTCGTATTAAGTATTAGAAAGGGAGGCAAGTATTTTGAGTAGTTCAGCTCCTAAACTTACAGATTCAGAAACTAAATTCAATCCTCCTAACAATAAAGATTCTGAAGCAAAGTCTAAAACTTACTGGTCGATCGTGGGGAAAAGAATAATAACTAACAAAAGTGCTGTTAGTGGGGCCTTTATCTTATTGTTCTTCGTATCGATATCCTTACTTGCTCCTTGGATAGCTCCACATCCAGTTGACGTCATGAATTTCGAACAAAGGTTTTTACCTCCAGGAGGACAATATTTTTTAGGGACAGATGATTTTGGGAGAGATATATTTTCAAGAATATTATATGGTGGTCGGGTTTCCTTAATGATGGGGCTTGTTGCAGTGCTAATCGCAGGTGTTATCGGTGTCATTTTAGGAGTGATAGCAGGCTATTATCGTAAACTTGATATTTATATTATGCAGGTTATGGATATTTTACTGGCTTTTCCTTCACTCCTTCTTGCCATCGCTATTATTGCTGTACTTGGGGTCGGATTAACGAACGCGATGATCGCAGTCGCAATTTCGGCAATACCTTCATATGTAAGGGTGGTTCGAGGATCAGTTTTATCAATAAGAGAAAAAGAATATATAGAGGCAGTTAAGGCCCTTGGCGTTTCAGATTTTAAAATCATTGTAAAGCACGTATTTCCAAACGTCTTATCACCCGTCATTGTTTTATCCAGCTTACAATTTGGAACTAGTATTCTAGTAGCTGCAGCGTTAAGTTTCTTGGGGCTCGGTGCTCAGCCTCCAACTCCTGAATGGGGTTCGATGGCTTACGTCGGGAAAGCCTTTTTAGGGCAGGCTTGGTGGATGTCTCTATTCCCTGGTTTGGCTATTATGTTAGTCGTCCTCGGTTTTAATCTGCTAGGTGATGGATTACGTGACGCACTAGATCCAAGGCAAAAATAACTGCTTGGGAGTGAAAAATATGGGAACGGATCTCGTAAAAGATGAAGCCCTTCTGAGAGTGGAAGACCTTTCTATTAAATTTAAAACAGGGAAGAAAGATTTTGTCAATGCGGTGAGTCAGGTGAATTTTACTATTAATAAAGGTGAAACACTTGCTTTGGTGGGGGAATCTGGATGTGGTAAAAGTGTTACGTCCCTTTCCATCATGAGATTAATCTCAAATAGTGTTGGTGAAATTGATGGGAAAATTCTTTTTAAAGATATGGATTTTAATCAAGTATCTGAAAAGAAAATGCGTTCGATTCGAGGGAAAGACGTTTCTATGATATTCCAGGAGCCTATGACATCCTTAAATCCTGTTCATAGAATTGGCAGGCAAATTAGTGAGGTTCTTAAGCTTCATACAGATATCTCAGGAGACGAATTAAAAAAGCAAACGGTAGATATATTAAAAAAGGTTGGAATTCCACGTCCAGAAAAGATTGTTCACGAATATCCTCATCAGCTTTCTGGAGGAATGAGACAAAGGATCATGATTGCGATGGCGATGGCTTGCAATCCTAGCCTATTAATTGCAGATGAGCCGACAACAGCATTAGATGTTACTATACAAGCCCAGATTCTAGACTTAATGAATGATCTCAAAGCTAACTATGATACAGCTATACTATTAATCACTCATGATTTAGGTGTTGTAGCAGAAATGGCTGATCGGGTTATGGTCATGTATTATGGACAAATTGTTGAAGAGGCCCATGTGAAAGCAATCTATAAAAATCCACAACATCCTTATACTATTGGTCTATTAAATTCTATTCCTAGTCTTGAAGATGAGCAGGATAAGCTGCAACCAATTGAAGGCAATGTACCTAATATCGGAGAAGTAACGAAAGGATGTCCTTTCTTTTCTCGATGCGCCCAAGCTCATTCAAAATGTTTTGAAAGCAACCCACCTCTCATAAAAACGAATAACGAACACTCCGTTAGATGTTGGCTATATAGTAAGGAGGAGGTATTCGCATGAGCGAAGTATTGCTAGAAGTTCAAAATCTTAAAACCTATTTTCCAATCAATAAAAGTTTTTTTTCAAAAAATAAAGACTATGTGAAAGCTGTTGATGGTGTTACTTTCAAGCTATTTAAAGGAGAAACATTAGGAATTGTTGGTGAAAGTGGCTGTGGCAAGTCTACAACTGGAAGAAGTATTTTAAAATTAATTGAACCAACGAGTGGCAACATCCTATTTGAAGGCAAGGATGTTCTAAGCTTGAGCAAGCAGGAATTGAGAAAGCTCAGAAAACAAATGCAAATTGTTTTCCAAGATCCATTTGCTTCTTTAAATCCTCGCCTACGAATCTCTTCTATTTTAGAAGAAGCACTATTAACACATGGAATAGGAGCGACTAAAAAAGAAAGAAGACAGAAAGTAATAGAGATTCTGCAAATGGTAGGGTTAGGTGCTTTTCATGCAGATCGTTATCCTCATGAATTTAGTGGAGGGCAAAGACAAAGAATTGGAATCGCCCGAGCAATCGCGGTTGGCCCTTCACTTATCATAGCAGATGAGCCAGTTTCCGCCTTAGATGTATCTGTACAGGCACAAATACTTAACCTGTTTCAAAGCCTTCAGAAAGAATTAGAACTAACATATATTTTTATTGCTCATGATTTAAGTGTTGTAAAACACATTAGTGACAGAATTGGAGTCATGTATCTAGGGAGAATGGTAGAGTTTGCCGATAAAAACCAATTATTTGCTGACCCTCTTCATCCATATACAAAGTCCCTTATGTCTTCTGTTCCTATCCCAAATCCTGAAAGTGAAAAAAAAGACCGGATCATTTTAACTGGTGATGTTCCAAATCCGGTAAATCCTCCTCTTGGTTGTACTTTCCATCCACGGTGCTTCGCATGTATGGAGGTTTGTAGGACAAAAAAACCTCGAAACATAGAAGTTAAACCGGGACATTTTGTAGCTTGTCATTTGTTTGAGCCAGAAAGAATGGTAGTAAGAGACTAAAAGTAATTTAATATAAAAAGGAAGGTATTACTAAATGGAAATAAATAAAATTTCGTTACAAAGAATTAAATTACCCTTAAAATCTTCGTTTGAAACTAGCTTCGGTAAAGTGACTGAAAAGGATATTATCATCGTAAAGGTCCATAGTGGAGATAAAGTTGGTTTTGCTGAAAGCGTCGCGATGCCTTTTCCTATCTACAATGAAGAGACTACAGGTACAGTATGGCACATGCTTGAAACTTACTTAATTCCAAAGCTATTAGAAAATGAAATTAAAGAGCCCAAAGATTTCTCAGAATTATTTTCCTATATACGTAGAAATAATATGGCAAAAGCAGCACTTGAAATGGCCATTTGGGATTTATATAGCAAGCAAAAAGGACAAACGCTATCTACCGCATTAGGAGGGAATCGCTCCGAGATTGAAGTGGGCGTAAGCATTGGAATTGAAAATAACATAGAAACACTATTAAACAAGGTGGCAGGCTTTTTAGAGGATGGCTACAAAAAGATTAAGGTGAAAATTAAACCTGGCTGGGACATCAAACCTTTAGAGGCTATTCGGAAAAAGTTTGGAGAACAAATTCCACTAATGGCGGATGCTAATTCTTGCTACAGTCTGGATGATTTACAACTATTAAAAGAATTAGATCAGTTTCATTTAATGATGGTTGAACAGCCGTTAGCTCATGACGACATTATAGATCACGCAAAATTACAGGACGCATTAACAACACCTATTTGTCTAGATGAAAGTATACATTCAGTAGAGGACGCAAGAAAGGCTATTGAAATTAATGCATGTAAAATTATTAATATTAAGGTTGGTCGTGTAGGAGGGCTATTCGAAGCAGTTAGAATGCACAATTTGTGTGAGGAAAATAACATTCCTGTATGGTGTGGGGGAATGCTTGAAACTGGGATAGGTAGGGCTCATAACATCGCAATCGCTTCATTAAGTAACTTTAGTATTCCAGGTGATACATCTGCTTCTAGTCGTTATTTTGATAAAGATATCATTTTACCAGAAGTAAAACTTTCAAAGGCTGGGACTATTATTGTTCCAGAACAACTTGGCATTGGTTTTGAGGTTAACCAGGAATTCATTGATCAACTTACAGTGAATCAGAAAGAGTTTATGAGAGATAAAATAAAGTTCTACTAAATGATTTTCAAGTTGATTATTTCATGATGAATGGAGGGATTTACCCATGGTTTTCACACAACCAATCATCTATAAAAGTATTATAGGTCTAAAGGAAATACAAGATGTGGTCTGTTTTCAAGAAGATATTTGGGATAAAGATGTAGTAACGCCTCTTCCGCAGCTTGTTGCTGCAACTCACAATGGGGGAAACATCGTTGGAGCGTTTAAAGAAGGTGAATTAATTGGGTTTTCATACGGTTTTTCTGGCTTTAAGAATGGGGAAGAATATTTAATCTCTCATATGACTGGCGTCCATAGTAAGTACCGAAATTATGGGATCGGATTACAGCTAAAACTAAAGCAAAGGGAGTGGGCAGTAGATTACGGCTATCAAAAAATTGTATGGACTTTTGATCCTTTAGAAGCCAAAAATGCATACTTTAATCTTAATAAGCTAGGAGCATATTCCCAAACGTACTATCCTTCTTATTATGGTGAAATGAGCGATAAACTGAATAAAGGCCTACCATCTGATCGTTTTTTAGTCGAATGGGATATTTGTTCGAACCGAGTAACGAATGCACTTTCTGGTGTAGTCAAAAAGGATACATTGGTTAATCACTATAAGTCGCTTCTGTCATATAGTGATAATGGGAATATTCCATATCCTGATGAGATAGAATCAATCAAGAATGAAGAGGGGTATTTAATACCTGTTCCAGCTAATTTTCAAATTTTGAAACAAGAGGATTTTGAAGCGGCGAAGGCTTGGAGGTATAAGTTGAGAGATGCAGTAAATGATGCTTTCTCAAAAGGGTTTGTAGTAACTGGAATGTTAAAAAAAAATTTAGCTAACATTCATTTTTATGTTATTGAAAATAAATCCATGGAGCCTCTATATGATTGAACAAATCAAAAAGTGGGTTGATGAGAATAAAGAGTTAATAAAATCAACATATCATCATTTTCATTGTAATGCGGAAATTAGTTGGAAAGAAAAAGAGACAACGGATTACTTATGTAAGCAATTCGAATATTTGAAAATACCTTTTGAGAGATTTGAGGAGCATACCGGAGTTGTTGGATATTGGGGAAATGAAAAACTTGGTCCAACCATTGGAATTAGAGCAGACATTGATGCGTTATGGCAGCTGGTCGACGGTGAATGGAAAGCCAATCATTCCTGTGGTCATGATGCTCATATGACAATGGTCCTTCTTTCTATTTCTTGTCTAAAGAAATTAGGTTTTCAACCTAGGGGTCTTATTAAAATTATTTTTCAGCCAGCTGAGGAATCCGGTTTAGGGGCTAAGGCTCTAATAGATAGAGGCGTTATGGATGATGTTGATTGTTTACTGGGGATACATGTACGTCCCATTCAAGAATTAAAATTTGGCCAAGCATCTCCTGCCATCTATCATGGCGCGACAACACTATTGAAAGGGAAGATTCATGGAATTCAAGCTCATGGTTCACGACCAAATCTAGGAATAAATGTTGTTGATTCACTTGGAGCCATTATTCAGGCTGTTAACTCAGTTAAAACAGATCCGACACTATCTTCATCTGTCAAAATAACCATGGTTCAGGCAGGTGGAAACAATATTAATATCATTCCCGATTATGCTGAATTTGGCATTGATGTCCGTGCACAACAGAACTATGTTATGGAAGATTTACTTAAAAAGGTAGAAAATGCGGTTCTTTCTTCGGGCTCAGCCAATGGGGCAATAGTTGAAATAAAGACACTAGCATCAATGATTGCTGCGGAACCTAGTGTACAGCTTGAGGAACTAGTGGGAGAAGCTATTATTGAAGCTCTAGGGAATGACGCAATCGCTGCTCCAGTCATTACTCCTGGAGGGGAAGATTTCCATTTTTATAAAAAGTATTTTCCTCATATTAAAGCTACAATGATTGGACTTGGAACCGATTTACAGCCTGGACTGCACCATCCTCATATGAATTTTAACTTAGATGCTTTGCAAAATGGTGTAAAAATACTTGCTATGACGACCATTAAATTATTTAAACCTTAGTATTAGTGAAAATTAGTAGAAGAGACTAGATTAGAATATTGCGAAAATATTTTTCTGAATAATTACAATAGTGAAATATCTATTATTAATAAGGAGTGATAGAAGATGTTAAGAACTACAGTGCCAGAAGATATTTATAACTTTGAATGGCCAAGCAATCCTGTCATTTCTCCTGATGGACAACAGGTAGTTTATGAAAGAACCATAGCCGTGAAAGAAAATAATTACGAAACACATTTATATTTAAGCGATGTAGAAGGGAAAACACGAAGAGTTTTGACATCCTCAGGCACAAGGAACGTCAATCCTATCTGGTCACCCGATGGAAAAACTATAGCATTTATCTCGAACCGTGCTTACGGAATGCAGGTATGGCTGTTATCTCTCGATGGTGGAGAAGCCCGGTGTCTGACAAAGTTTCGTCAAGGAATTAGCTCAATAGTATGGGCTCCTAACGGTAAAACGATATATGGATTGGTACCTGTAGTTGAACATTCAGAACTAGAAACCTTTCATGAAAATGCAACAATTAATGAAGCAAAGAGTGAGAAGGAGCAAGAGGATAAATTATGGAGAGATGGGGCTAAACGCTATCTTCATCTCTATTACAAAAATGATGGAACTGGGTTTCATAAACCGTACAAACGTCAAATTGTTGCTATTCATATAGAAACTAGAACATTTGTTTTGATAACAAAAGGAATAAATGAAGTTCATCAGCCTGACGTGTCACCAGATGGAAAATATATCGTGTTCAGTTCAAACGCAGAAAATGAAAATTTTCTTTTTGGAGGAAAGGTTTATCGAGTTTCTTCTTCCGGAGGAGATGCGGAGTTGCTATACAGTGATACGGAAGCAAGCTCACCTTCTTACTCAACTGATGGAAAGTGGATAGCGTTTTTTGGCAACCATGCAGAACAGAAGGAATTATTAGTCATACCTTCAGAGGGAGGGGATGCTAGATGTTTAAGTAAAAAATATCAAGACACCCTCCTTGATATGACTTTTACAGATATGCGTAATCTCAGATATGCACTTCGCCCTCAATGGTCTAATAATAGTAGGTATATTTATGCGCTTAGTACCCATGAAGGAAGAAATGAAATTGTTAGATTCTCGAATGTTAAAAATGACGATCATCCGGTAATCATTGCTGGTGGAGACCGTACTATTTTTCATTTTTCATTTGATGGAGAAGAGACGATTAGTATGGCCTATTCGACAGTCAATCATCCTGGGAAGATATCAGCCATTAGAATTGATGAAACGAATACAGCCCACTGTAATTATCGGTATCCAACAGAAGCTTTTTCTCAATTACATGTACCCATTTTCCCTGAAACTGAAGTTCGTCTGGATGACTGCAACGACAAGTTATTATCCGAACTCATCGTAGTTGAACCTGAGGTTTTTTCCTATAAATCTGTTGATAACTGGTATATGCAAGGTTTTATTTTAAAACCCGCTAACTTTGATCCTGAGAAAAGATATCCTGTTCTATTAGATATTCATGGAGGACCACATTCTGCTTATGGTTTCACATATTTTCATCAATTGCAATTATTCGCTGCGCAAGGTTATGCAGTTATCTACACGAATCCACGAGGAAGCTCAGGATTCGGTGTAGAATTTACCAATGCTGTACATGGTGATTATGGTGGAAAGGATATGAATGATATTTTGAACGGACTGGACTTTGCCTTACAAAAAAATCAATATCTCGATAAAAATAGGGTAGCTGTTAATGGAATTAGCTATGGTGGATTCATGGTAAATTGGCTCATCTCTCACACCGATAGATTTTTTGCAGCAGTTTCTGAAGGCTGTATTTCGAATTGGATTTCCATGTATGGCACAAGCGATATAGCACCATATTTTATTGATCAGGAGTTTCTTGGAAAGACAGATTTGGAGAATCTTTGGAAATTCTCTCCTCTTGCCTATGTAGATCATGTAAAAACGCCACTTCTCCTTCTACACAATGAAGATGATTTACGATGTCCAATAGAGCAGGCAGAACAGTTTTATTCCCATATTAAAAGGCAAGGAGGAGAAGTAGAACTGGTTCGTATCCCACAATCAAGTCATGGGCTCCTCCAATACGGCAAACCCGAATTAAGAATAGCTAGGTTGAATTCAATGCTCGATTTTATAAACAGACATTTACCTATAGAAAATTTTTCGAACTTGATAACGTCTGAGAATCAATAATGTGAGGATAATAGTTAGATCATCGATTCGATCTACATTATTATATACAACTACTCTAAAGGAGGAAAAGAAATGAAAGTAGATGTGAATTTAAAAGCATTTGAAGAGGCTGGTCAAAAGATAACGGAAAAACATAAGATTCCTGGTACTTCTGTTGCAATTGCTGAAGCTGGGGAGATTCTTTACCATAAAGGATTTGGCTTCCGTAATGTAGACGATGGACTACCTGTAACTGAAAACACAGTTTTTGGTATTGGTTCGATAACAAAATCATTTACTTGTGTGGCTATTATGCAACTGCAGGAAGTCGGTAAATTGAATGTGCATGATCCTGTTAGTAAATACTTGCCTGAATTCAATGTTAAAAATAAAGAGGCTATCAAAGATATCACTATTCATCACTTTATGACTCACACAGCAGGATTGCCTCCAATGTCTTCGTTATTTTACGCAATGAAAAGGTCACTAGATCTTGACCCAACTGTAAAAAATTATCCAGGTTTAAATATTAATGTTGAAGATCACGGACCAATTGACACTTATGAGCAACTTATGCAGTTTATTGATGAACAAGATATTGAATTATTGGGGGCACCTGGTACACATTTTAGTTATTCCAATGAATCATATGCCTTGTTAGGAACTATCATCGAACGAATTAGTGGAAAAAGTTATGAACAATATATATATGATCATATCCTCACACCTTGTGGTATGGAAAACAGCTTTTTCACAATTGAGGAGTACGCTGATTATGAAAATATCACCACTTGCTATACAGAGGACAAAAGCGATGGAACAAAACACGTTTTAGCTGCACCAATTTGGTGGGATTCTACTTCAATGCGAGCAGCAGGCTTTTTGAAATCTACAGCTAGAGACATGTTATTGTATGCAGAAATTTTCCGTAATGCTGGTGTAGTAAATGGTAAGCAAATATTATCGGAAGAAAGTGTAAAAGAAATGACTAAACCTCATATTCAATTACAACCTGGAAGATTCTATGGGTACGGTTTTATGATTACTCCCGATTATTTTGGCACTACTCTTATTGAACATGGTGGAGGGCTTAAGGGAATCTCAGCTCAATTAAGTATTTTACCTGAAAAAGGGGTTACAGGTGTTGTATTAACCAACTTGGCAGGTGTACCTGCTGCCCGAATTATGCAACTTGCATTTAATGCTTTGAGTGAAAGAGAGGTAGACGCCAATCACCTTACCTTTGAAGAATATGATATTTCAGAAGAACGACTTCAACAGTATCAAGGAGAATATCAATCGAATGAAGGGACAAAAGTGTGCATTAAAATCAAGGAAGGAAACCCAGTTCTACTCTCACAAAATGTAGAGATACCAATCACTTTTGTGAGCGATAACATGTTTATAGCATATTTTAATGACTTTACAGAAATAGCTGAGATACTAGTAGATGATAATAGTGAAGCATACGGAATATCATATCATTTTAGACAATTCCCTAAAGTTTCCGTAAATATACCACTTAACTAGTGAGTTCCAAGGTTTTCATATTGAACTCCTTATGTAGAAATTTGAGAGGATGTTGATGATGGGGTTACAGGAGAATTTGGAAAAAATTATACAAGAAGCTACTGGGACATTCGGGGTTTATGTGAAACATCTGGAATCTGGAGAGACTGCTGCAATAAATGAGAATCGTTTATTTCAAGCTGCAAGTGTTTTTAAGATTCCTATTTTGGCCACTTTATATCGTGATGTTCAAATGGGGAAGGTCGAACTTAAAGAACGTATTAGGTTGGAAGAAGAGGATTTAGTCAATGGATCAGGTATATTGAAGGAGCTAATTCCCGGAATCGACGTTACGATAAAAAATTTAGCGACTATGATGATAATTGTTAGTGATAATGTTGGAACAGATAAATTATTGAGTATTTTAGGGAAAGAAAGTGTAAATCAATATATGAAAGAAATAGGACTAAGCAATACTTACATTCGTCTCAGCTGCTGGGAGCTTCTTTGCTCTTGTGTGGGATTACCTCCACAAAAATTCTCAATGGACACTTATAATGACATTAACCGTCGATTTAAAAATGGTGAAATTGATCATCATTCAATTGTATTTAAAGAAAGTCATGCAAACAATGTAACAACCGCAGCTGATATGGCACTTTTGTTAGAAAAAATGGCAAATAAGCAATTAATCTCTGAAAAAGCTTGTCATGATATGTTTGAAATCCTTGCCAAGCAACAGTTTCGAAGTAGAATACCTTATTTATTACCTCAAAATACAGTTGTTGCTCATAAAACTGGCACTATTGCAAGTGTTGTCAATGATTCTGGGATAGTCCAGCTACCTGATAATAAAGGTAATTTTATCATTTCAGTATTTTCTATAGGAAATAATACTGAAGCAGAGGGTGCTAGTATTATATCTAAATTATCGAGAGTTGCTTATAATCATTTTCTTAATAAAGTAACCGTTTAGCTTTTAAACCCAAGGGCTATTAATAATTTATCAAATATAATCGCTTATGAAAAAATATACAACTATAACAATTCATAGCTAAATGGTATGATGATGTTACAACTAGTAAGTTATTTTCCTGTTAAAAATCAATTAATGTTGGGGTATTCACACTAAATGTTTAAAGTGAATACCCTAGGATCTAGAATTAATTAGGGATATGCTGAAAATATGAAACTGAAATTATACATAAAACTCACAATAAAGGGTTCGTGTAATTACCAAATTACCTACGTAATAGATTGAATGTTTGTACTATAGTAATTATTCATTGGATAAATTACACCGACAGATAAAAGTATAAAACTTGGAGCGCATTATCTATAAGTGATTTAGTGGTTTTTTAAAGATAAAAGTGATGCATACTGAATAATAAAATGGGGGTTTTTTAGTAATCAACCCTTTACTGAACCTGTAATATATAAGTTACATACCTAGATTAACTCATTGGAAGGGCTGGCTGTATGGATAATTATAATGAAAGAATTAGAAAACAATTTAATGAACTAACAAAAAGACAGAAATTAGTTGCAAAATATATTGTTGACTTTCCAAAAGAGGTTGCATTTCAAACATCGAAGCAGCTAGGTATTGCAAGTGAAACAAGCGATACAACGGTGATTAGGTTATCATATGCTCTTGGGTATTCTGGATTTAGCGAGTTGCAAAAAGAAATTCAAGCTACTTTATTAGAAGATTCTTCACCCATTTCAGATCCAATTGAAGGGCTTCGATCAACGTCCAAGTCTTTAAAAGATACAAATTTAATTCAACATGTAATCGAGAAAGATACTTCGTATATACGTGCAACGTTAGAACAAATAGATTACACCCAGTATAAAAAAGCTATAGATCTTTTAATTAGTTCTGAAAAAAGAATCGTCATTGGCTTCCGTTCATCATATGGTCCTGCTAACTGGCTATCGTTTAGTCTCAATGTTGTTGTAGGAAATACGTTTTTATATCGTGGAGAAATAGAGGATTCTAATTATTTATTATCCTTAATCGATGAAAAGACATTATTGGTGGCTATTTCTTTTCCTCGATATTCAAAAGAAACGAATGCATTTGTAAAAGTAGCAAAGAAGAAAGGGGCACAAGTGATAGGCATAACAGACGATGAATTGTCCCCATTAGGGCTTCTTTCGGACATTTTGTTTAAGGTGGTTGCTCCTCCTCCGATTTCTCTAAAAGGGGCTACACCAACCTTTGCACTACTTAATCTACTAATAACAGGAATAGCAGCTTCTGATGAAATAAAGGTTCAAAAGCGTATGGAAGATTACGACCAAACAAGTGATGATTTCTCACCATTTACTAATCAGTAATAATGGAGCTCATCGGTTAGATTCTAATAGGATAGGTAACCAAAATAGAAGGTTTTTTGATGTCACTCGATTTCCGAGAGTTTACATCAAAAGAACCTTTTTATTTTATTATGAAACATACTTAGATGGTAGATTAAGTGTTCAAGGACTTATCTATGATAAAATATAGCTACTATTAAAACTAAAGTGAGGTGAACGAAATTGCATAAAGGAAGAATTATTTTACATATTGACCTTAATTGCTTTTATGCCTCAGTGGAACAAATTTACGATCCCACATTAAAAGGAAAGCCTATAGCCATTGCAGGTAATCCAAAAGAACGTAGAGGGATCGTTATTACATGTAGCTATGAAGCTAGAAAAAGTGGTGTGTATACAACCATGAATGTCGGTGAGGCAAGAAGAAAATGCCCAGAGTTAATTGTGCTACCTCCAAATTTTGATCGATATAGAGCTGCTTCAAAATCTTTTTTTGAATTACTGAAAGAATATAGTGAAATACTTCAACCAGTTTCTATAGATGAAGGTTATATACAATTGCCTCTAATCGAAGGACAAAATGTATTAGAACATGTACATGGTATACAAGATCGAATTTGGAACGAACTCCAATTGCCTTGTTCAATCGGCATTGCACCAAATAAGTTTTTAGCAAAAATGGCCAGTGATATGAGAAAGCCAATGGGCATTACCATATTACGTAAACGTGATGTCCCTTCTGTTTTGTGGCCATTGAATGTTAAAGAGATGCATGGAATCGGGCAAAGCACGGCAGAAAAACTGAAAGAGTTAGGAATACAAACAATTGGAGAACTAGCTGCGGCTGATGAATACACATTAAAACAGAAGTTTGGCATCAATGGCCTTCGCTTGAAACAGAAGGCCAATGGCGAGGATGACCGACCTGTTGATCCAGAAGCAATATATGATACGAAGAGTGTAGGTAATTCGACAACATTATCACATGATACGACTGACCGAGATGAATTATATAAAATAATGACAACCCTTTCTGAAAAGGTAGCAGAAAGATTAAAGGCTAAAAAGCTCGCGGGAGTGACGGTGAGTATTATCATTCGTACAGCTTCTTGGGAAACGTATACTCGGAGTAAATCAGTCAATAACGCGATATTTTCAAAAGAGGATATAGTTGAACAGGCGTGGAATCTGTTTAATAAAAACTGGAATGAGGAGCCTGTTCGATTATTGGGTGTGACTGTTTCCAATGTAAGTGACATTAAAGAGATGACTCAGCAGCTAACTTTTTTTGATTTTGAAGAACATATTAAAGACGAACCGATTATTAAATTGGTAGATCAAATTGAACAGAAATTTGGAAAAGGTGTCATTTTGAGAGGTTCTGATATTGTAAAACCAGCAGGGAAGCATCAAGCAAACACAAGTTTTAGTAAGGACTTTTGGGATGATCATTTGTAAATGATACGCATTTTAACAGGGTTGAGGCAATTAATTTCCGCAACGAGAAAGCCATACGTTAACAATTGCCCAGGAAATACAAAGAACCAGACATTCAATCAATCTCAAACAAGTTTTTGAGAAGCTAAATAGTAAAGAAAGTAGGTGCATGTATCCATTATGCAATATAAAGAGTATGGCCATTTCGACGGTCCAGTGATGATGTTTCTTCATGGGGGTGGTGTTGGAGGGTGGATGTGGGAACAACAAATTCAGCACTTCTCCAATTATCACTGTATAGTGCCTGAGCTTGTGTCCGATCATTCATTTTCTATAGAGCAATGTGCACAACATCTCATACAGCTCTTAGAGGAAAAGGCGAATGGCAAGCTGGTAATTGTTATTGGCTTTTCATTAGGGGCTCAAATTGCCATACAAATGTTAAGCATAAAGCCTAATTTAATCCACTTTTCGATTATTAATAGTGCTCTTGTTATCCCTTCTCCTACTACAGCATGGATGATTCGGCCGTTTCTCCGACTATCATTCCCGCTTATCAAAAATAAAACATTCGCAAAGCTTCAAGCGAAAACCTTATACATCGATAATCGCTATTTTGACCGCTATTATCATGATAGCTCTAAGATGACATACGATGCATTAATTCAGGTTTTACAAGAAAATATGACGTTTTCAATCCCACGAAATTTCCACAATGCACAGGGGCATATTTTAATTACTGTTGGCAATCAAGAGAAAAAAATAATGAAAAAATCTGCACAAGTGCTTGTACAAAGCCATCCAAATGCAAAAGGAATCATGTTGAACAACATAGGGCATGGAGTATCATTAGCCCAGCCTGCATTTTTCAATCGTTTTGTAGAGAATTGGATCAAGGAAGGACAATTGCCAGTGGGCACAGTTATTCAATAGAAAAACTCCATTATGAGTAACAATACTCGTAATAGAGTTGGAGTTTTAAGAAATATAGTGAGGATATAAATCCTTATGCTGCAAAATCCATTCCTTCATGTCAATTATCATTTCTTCATAGCTAGGGACCGAAAAGGAAAAATCGTTTCTAGTATTTATTAATGTTTTATTAACATCAATAAGCTGATCTGGAGTAATTTTTATTGTATGGTCCATAAAGTGCTTATTCAATAACAGAAGCAAATCGTATTTGGATATAGGCGATGTATTGACAAGATGATAGAGTCCAGTTATTTCTTCCTGGGCCGCTTGCTCCATGGCTTTCGCTAGTGTGAGGGTTGTGACCCCCGTCCAAATAGCACCAGTATAGCCGTGAATCGGACCTTTTTGGTGCATAAACCAATTGAAAAGCCCAATTCCATCCATTTTCAAATCAGGGCCAATAATCGAATTACGGAATGTTAAATGCTTGGTATGATCAATTTCGCCTAAACCCTTTGTACGGTCATAGAAGGTAGTTCCGTCCTGTACACTATTTTCATAATAGGGTGCGTTTTCACCTGAAAATACACAATCGGTACTCATATGAATAAGCTTCGTCTGGCGATTTTCAAGGAGAGATACGATAGCATGTGGTAAATAACTATTCAAGAAAATACTCTTCTCAGGATTTTCCTCACATGCTTTATTTAACATACCGATACAATTAATGACAATGTCATACTGATGGTCTTGAAGAAGTGAGCGTAAAAAGTTCAAATCTGTAATATCACCCGTAATATTATTTCCATATGCGAAAGCAGTTCTCGTATACGTTGTCACATCATATCCTTGCTCCCGTAAGTAGATAGAAATGGTATGACCCGCCATGCCAGAAGCGCCGAGCACTAAAAATTTCATGGTGTTCCTCCAGTCCAATGGAGAAGCTCTTCTTGAATGAGAGATAAGGTTAGTAATTTTTCTTTAATAGCCATCACGTTTAACATTTGTGTATTATTGGAATTATATTCATCCGATAAGGTAATTTTAGGAGAGCCTTCATCCAGGTATTTTCCATAATTCAAATCTCGATTATCTGCTGGGATTCGATAAAAATTACCTAAATCTATGGCTTTTGCTGCTTCTTCCTTTGTACATAATACTTCATACCGTTTCTCCCCATGCCGTGTGCCAATAATGTGAATCGCATTATTCATTTGAAAAATTTCAAGGAGAGCTTGTGCTAAATTCTCGATCGTAGCAGCGGGGGATTTTTGCACCATAATATCGCCATTTTGCGCATGTGAGAATGCATACAACACCAATTCGACTGCTTCCTCAAGGCTCATCATAAAACGAGTCATATTTGGATCGGTAATAGTTAAAGGTTTACCAGCTTTTATTTGTTCGATGAAAAGTGGTATGACTGAGCCTCTTGAAGCCATTACATTCCCGTATCGTGTGCCACAGATCAATGTTTGCTTTGGGTCGACCATCCGTGATTTAGCAATAAATGTTTTCTCCATCATCGCCTTGGATATTCCCATCGCATTGACAGGGTATGCCGCTTTATCTGTTGATAGACAAATAATCTTTTTAACGCCAGCTTGAATCGCCGCAGTTAAAACATTATCTGTTCCTAAGATATTTGTTTTAACAGCCTCTAAAGGGAAAAATTCACAAGAGGGAACTTGCTTGAGGGCCGCAGCATGGAACACATAATCTACGTTATACATCGCAGGGTGAAGGCTTTGTAAATCACGTACATCCCCGATATAAAATTTAATTTTAGAGTTTTGATAAAGCTTTCGCATATCATCTTGCTTTTTTTCATCCCTTGAAAAAATCCGTATTTCCTTAATATCCGTAGTTAAAAATCGATTTAGTACCGCATTACCAAAGGATCCTGTTCCTCCAGTAATCAGTAAAGTTTTATCTTTAAACATTGTCTGGCTTGTTACACCTCCCACATGCTTAGGTCCGTTCATGATGTTACTTCAATCCTCTTTCATGCAAATCGCATTCTGAGTTTTCTCGTGGATAGTTGTACCAATAAGCGTATTCATGGGTATATTTACTGGTTGGATTTTTGTCCATGAGCGCACAATTAAAATCCCAATCTCCTGCAATATCCTTACGTATAGTAAATTTCGCATCCCCGATAAAGCTTCTTCGTATGATTTTAAATTGTCCTGGCAAGGAATAACGATTGGATTCATCCTTAATAAACGCATAGCCATTCTTAATGATCATATTGTAATAGTAAATATCAAATTCACCATCCACCTGTGCTAATACATTGCGGATGGCAGGTAAATAGTGGTCATCACTATCGATGATGGCAATATAATCACCTGTTGCTTCAGCGATGCATCGGTTATAGGCAACGCTTGCACCTAGATTCGTTGGGTGAACGATGATTTTTAACGCTGTACAGTTTTTTTGATAGTCCTGTAAAATGGCCAACGTCTTGTCGGTGGAGCCGTCATCTACAACAATAATTTCATAGGCATATTCTTTAGGAATACTGTCAAGCATTGTTAGGATCCATTCTTCGCTATTATAAGTAGGTGATAAAAAGCTTATTTTCATTTTATCCCTCCATCCTGATTAAGTAGTTTAGATCTTTATGTTTACGGAACAGATTCTTTATTACAATATGCGTGAATAGAGGGCTATTGTAGGCAATTGCTTGCTAGCATAAGTTTTTTAAGAGAGTAATTTTATGGATTGCCTTTATTTTTGCTAGAGAACTATGGAGAGGGTGGTGACATTTTACTAAGTTATACACGTTTGACAGGTGTGGGCATAAACTAGGAAAGAGCGCTTTTTAAGAAAGAGGGATTCGATGACAAAAAGGATCGCATTTATTTGTAGCGTGGAATCAGCTAAACTTTCCGATGCCCACATTTTCAAAGATCTATGTCTTGTGCCTATTTTACTAGGGGAGCATTTAGGCTATGAAGTTAGTATAGTGACGACAGAGATGAATGAAACCCTTCTGCAACAATCTTTTCCGGCTGTTAAATTTGAGCAGGTTCCAATAGGGATTGATTATGTTGCCAATATGAATGCTTATTTAGTGAAGCATGCCAAAAACATTGATCTTGTATTTGCTATAGGACCATACCCATCCTATCTTTCCATTCTTCAAACATATAAGCAGTTCAATCCTAATGGCAAAGTTTATATGAAGTTAGATGTTAATCGATTTTGGTTAAGTCGATTAAAAACCTATCCATACTTTCTAGAATTGCTACAGCTTTGTGATCTTCTGACCTCCGAATGTGTATCGATTCAAACTGACATTCGAGAGTTTTCACAATTAGATGTTCAACATATCCCAAATGGCTTTTATGAGTATTTTCACACAGAGCCCGTGCAATTTCATGAGAAAGAAAATAAAATTCTATCAGTGGGCCGATTAGATGCACCAGAGAAGCAGACCATTTTTACAATAAAAGCCTTTCTAGCAGCACAGCTGACAGACTGGGAGCTTCGTTTGGTAGGACCTATGTCTGAATCGTTTCAGCAGGAAATAAAACAATTACTGGATAGTCATCCTTATCCTGCGCAAGTCACAATGGTAGGGCCAATTTCAGACAAGATGCAGCTAGAGGAGGAGTATCGTAAGGCAAAAATCTTTTGCTTAACATCTACGGTTGAATGCTTTGCACATGTTTTTGCAGAAGCGGCTAAAAACGGTTGTTATATTGTGACAACCGATGTGGATGGGGCTGCTGATATTACCCAACAACAACGCTTTGGACGTATTCATCCAACACATGATTGGGAAAGTATTGCTCGGACGTTGCAGCAAGTCGCACACCAGGAAGCATTGTTAGAAAATACTTGTCTTCAGCTACAAGCCGATGCGCGGAAGGAACTAAACTGGCAGCATATCGTGAAAGATGTCGCTGCATATTTAAATGAAAAAAAGTAGAACTTCTCTCGATGGAGAGGAGTATTCTTTTCTTTGTGCCATTTTTTCCTATATAATAAAACTAGCTTTATAATGGTAGAAACAATCATGGGAAGACACAAGGGGAGACAAGAATGGAAATAGTGCAAGCATCGATGAACGAACTAGAAGAGTTAACAAAGCTATTTGATGAATATCGTCAGTTTTATGGCATTGAATCGGACGTAAGTAGCGCTAAGGCATTTTTACAATTACGAATGGCCCTTAAAGAGTCGGTCATTTTTATGGCGCAAGTAGATGGCAAGATGGTTGGATTTACACAATTATATCCAACGTTTTCTTCCATAGCGTTACAGCGTGCCTATATTTTGAACGATATTTATGTCACGGAAGATGCTAGAGGCCTAGGGGTGGGCAAGGCATTGATGGAAAAAGTTTTTCAATATTGTGAGCAACAATATGCTCGTTATGTGACACTGCAAACAGCAGCTGATAATGTGAATGCACGTAAGCTGTATGAAAAGCTTCATATGAAGCAAGATGAATACTGTAATTATGTCAAATATTTTATGTAATAAGCATTTTAGTTTAGAATAAAGATGCTTAAATGTATAAAAATCCCCTAGATATTCCGTTATCTAGGGGATTTTATTGATATTATTTAATTTCTAACGTATATGGCTGTGTACTTGCTTGGCCATAATATTCACTAACTTCAATATAGTATTTACCTGCATCCAGTTCAATTGTACCTACCTCAGCATCTCCAGCTCCGTAAAGATCTAAAGTTTTGACTGTTTTTCCGTTTGCATCTATCACTCGAATTACACCATCTAGTGCTTTTTCTGTTTGAAGTGAGAAGAAGACATCACGTTTTTGGACGTTGTTAAATTCAAAATAATCCTTATCACCAAATGGTATACCCGCATTTAAATAGTGAGTAGCTATCCATTTGTCGTCTTCTTTCTTCAGGGCTAATGGTTTGGTTGGTACACCATTCACTAATTGGGAATCTGCATCTTCGTCTGCTCGTTTATGGTCGAACATCGTCAATGTGTAGGGCTGAATGGACAGTTGGCCAAGCCCTGTGCTATTGACTTGAATAAAGTAACCTCGATCCTTTTTAGCCTTAAAGGATGTATTTACGTCAGTCGTTCCTACCATGCCAAGGAGTATCTCAAGAATATTATCGCTCAGTCCAAATGGAATAGCGGTCTCCATTTCTTTCGGATCAATTTTCATATTACCATTTGTATCTTCAATAATCGATCCTGCAAATTTCAAGTCCTTCTGTAACTCTTTTGGTAATTGATTTAATTGTTCATTGGTAAATGGAACAGAGGAAATTAATAAACTCATAATTTCATCATTACCGTCTTGCTTATAATAGTAGTAATCCTCATCGTCTTGGTAAATTAGATGATCTTTATAAGTTGTACCTGGTTGAATTTTTAGAGCTTTTGCTTCTTCATAATTATCAGGATTATAATCTTTTGGAATATCACCGATTTTACTTGTTTTCAACGTATATGGCTCAATAGAACGTTCCCCAGCATTTACAACGGCTACTACATATGTTTTGTCCTTTTTCAATGCCATCACCTTTGCATCGTTTTCATTACCGGCTGAGCCAAGAAGCAATGAAAGTAAACCCAAATCATTGGTTAAGGACGAAACAGGAATTAGTTCATTTGCTTTTTCATCGTATTCAAAGACAGTACCAGCAGGCATTTGGCCAGCACCTTTGTTAAAGCTAAAACTATAAAGGGCATCTTCCTTTGTTTTAAATAAGAAGTAGTCCTCATCATATTCTGTTTGGAAATAAGCTTTTTGATCCTCACCAATGTTGAAGCGAATAGCTTGCTTAATAATCGGATCAACATTTTCTAAATTGTCCGTTGTAAAGGAATTCATGAGCATACTCATCATGCCTTCAATTTCATTCCGCTTTTTTGTTGTACTTGACGTTATTGGTAATTGGTCGACAGAGATATTTTCATCGTACATGCCTTCCTCTAAAGGTAGTCCATCCTCATCGGGTGGGAGCGTAACAACCTCACCTTTTAATGTGTATGGAATCATAGACTCACTGACTGTTTCCTCTTTTTCAATGCCACCACTGAAAAACATCTCCATAGAAAACTCGCTATTACTTTCATTAGATACACTTAAAATGTATTCTTGATCTGGTACTGCATCGATGATCATGCTAACTGCTTCACCTTTAGCTGCACCGTAAGAACTTTGAATAGGGAAGGCTTCCTCTTCTTCATTTTCCTCTTTTTTAGCTTGCTTCACCTCTTCTGGTGGGATCGGATTGAAATCCTCTTTTAAGTAAAGATCCATAGATGCAGTAACACCTGGAATTCCAGATAAATCAAACTTCAATGTTGTTGGTTTTGTTACTGAAAACGTAAAATAATCTTGATCCTTTTGTTGATCTTTCGACAGTAGGGTATAGTTTTTACCTGCCGTATTATATGGGAACTTTTTAATAGGCTGCATGGAAGACTTATTTAAAGTATCAATTGGCAAATTCGAGTTTTTCGCAGTTTGTGCTGTAAAGATATAAGTAGATTTGCCTTTTAAGCTATAACTACCATTATGATCTTTCACACCAATTAACAGCGTTCCTTTTTGGTCTGCTTTAAAGAGGTGACCTTCTTTTTTTCCTACACGAACATCATTAACTTTAATAGGCTCTACTTCACCTTGTTCATTAGTAGGGTAAAAGTATAAATCAAAGGCATAGTCGTATTGATCAGCGCCTTTCAATGTTAGCTGAGCATACTCATTTGCCTCTAGCTCAACCTTGTACCATTTTTTCTCGTCTTGCTGTTCGAAAACACCTTGTTCAATATTTAATGTATTTTTAGCAAGAACTTTGGCATTTTTGATACGCTCTTCTTTAGATTCAGAATAATGTTTAGGTAATTTATTTAAATCGAACTGTAAGGCTTTCACTGGATCGACAAGCCCATGACCATAAGTAAGGTCATAACCCTTTTTACCTAAATCTTGTGCTGTTATTTCAAGAATTGCTTCAATTTCATGTGGCTTTAAATTCGGATGCTTTGATTTAAGTAGGGAGACGATGCCTGCCACCACGGGAGATGCCATGGAAGTACCACTAAATTTAACAAAAGATGATCCTTTTTTTTCATCGTGTACAGTGCTGTAAATGTCTTCGCCAGGAGCCACGACATCGACAGAGGGACCATAATTCGAATAGCTTGATAGTTTATTACGATCATTCGTGGAACCAACACTAATTACGCCTTCATAGGAAGCAGGGAAGGAATATTCATCCGTAGACTCATTTCCAGCCGCTGCGACAATCGTAATGCCACTATCAATAGCTTTTTGAACAGCATCCTGCATAAGTGGGGATTCACCATAGCCTCCTAAACTCATATTAATGACATCAACACCCTGCTCAATGGCGTACAGAATACCTTGTGCAATGATAAAATCATTTGCTCCTTCTTTTCCGTTAAAGACATCAATAGGTAGTAGCTTCGCTTGTGGATTAATTCCATGTCCACCAATTCCATTGTCTTTAGCTGCGGCAATAATCCCAGCAACATGTGTTCCATGATCACCTGGATAAGAGGTATTTGCCGGTGCAGCTGCATTATAAGGTGTGAGTACTTGAGATTTTAGATCGGGATGTTTAAAATCAACACCAGAATCGATAACAGCTACTGTTACGTCATGTTCCCCAGCTAATGCTAGTGCCTGATCCATTTGCAAGAGGTTTAGATGATACATATCTTGTTTCTTTGGGTCAGTTTCTTTGTTGAAAGAATGATAGACATAACTTGGGGATACACTTGTAATCCCTTGCTGCTTTAAATAGTAAGAGACGGCTTTTTCTATGGATACACCTTTGTTAAGTTGAATCACATCATAGCCTAATGAAGGAATGGAGCGGATGACCTTAGATCCAATTTTTTTATGTACGTTTTTATCAAGGCCAGAATGCTTGATAATAATCGTATCCTTACTCATCCATTTGTCTTCATTTGTAAGATTCTTACCTGCATGTTGTGAATTGCTTGCTACTACATTCTTCGCACTTTGTTGTGGTGTCTCCTCAGCAAAAGCTGAAGCGACAGGAACCATTAATGCAGCGGATGCTACGACAGCGACTGATTTTTTTAACCAACTTTTCAATTGTATCTCTCCTTGATGTTCTATAATATGTCTCGACTATACTAATACGGTTAAACGTTAGAAAAGTTTCGCAAATGAGGAAAAATTTTCTCTGTAATTTAAAAACGGACTGTCCGTTACTTTTTATGGATGATACCATTACGCCTCTACATATAGCTGTTCAATCAATTGCAGTAAGTCATGCTTAGAGCGAGGAATTGAAATATTTTCTTGCCATAATTTCTTTTTTTGTAGAGCCAAAGCCATGTCAAATACCCATGGTCGTTCAAGATGTGCCCGTTTTAGCAATTCTTCTTCATAAAATAAGGCGACAGGGTCACCATTATAAATAATTTTTCCTGCCTCCATGACAATCATTTGATCGGCCCATTCATAGGCAAGGGCAATGTCGTGAGTCGCAAGGATAATCGTTCTTTCATGGCCTTCTACTTTGGCTAAGTATTGAAAAACTTGTGTAGCGTAATAGCTATCAAGACCCGCCGTTGGTTCATCTAATAAAAGGACAGTCGGTTCCATCGCTAATACACCTGCCATGGCCACACGCTTTTTCTGCCCTACGCTTAAAAAGTGAATGGGTTTATCTAGTAGCTCAGTCACTTCAGTTTGTGCAACAGCCCATGCTATTTTTTCTTCAATTTTTTCCGTAGACCATCCTAGATTCATTGGACCATAGGCGATATCTTGCTTAACAGTTCCTGAAAAAAGCTGATTATCAGCATCTTGAAAGACGATTCCAACCTGTTGGCGGAGAGCCTTTAATGCCTTTCTAGTATATTGAAGCTTTTCCCCATCAAATGAAATGGTCCCAGCTGTTGGTTTCAAAATACCATTAAGGTGCTGAAATAAAGTGGATTTTCCTGCTCCATTATGACCGAGTATAGCGATTTTTTTCCCTTTTGGAATGTTTAATGTAATATCTGTCAAAGCCTTCGTACCATCTGCATAGGCATACGACAAGTTGTTAAGTTTAAAATAAAATGCTGTCATGAGAAGTACCCTCCATATATGATGAGGAATAAAAAAATAGCCGTCATGCCAAGCCAGTTTTTTTTGCTATAGGCGCCCGTTTCATGCCAATAAACAGTTTCACCACCACGGGCCTGCATGGCATGATTAAGCTCTCGACTGCGCTGAAACATTTCAATAAACAACGCGGCAATTAGCATGGATACTGAACGTAACCATTGCATGGGTGAGTGGTAGCCAAGCCGGGCTTGCTGGGCCAAATGAATTTTTTGCATGCTTTCTAAAAAAATAAAAATAAAACGATAGGTGAGTTCTACTAGCTCAACTAATAAAGTAGGGAGCCGCCATTGTCGGAGCACATAACATATTCCTTGTACTGATGTCGTTAAAATTAAAAAATATAAGCAACTTATACTGCCAAGTACAATAAAGAATAGTTGCTGGGCGGTAGCGATACTGGCTCTCCCAATAAAAATTGTCCAGTTCATATACGTAAATGCCCCCATATGGGCTGGTAATGTATGCGCTGCTGGCGCTATCGAAATAATGATGGATAAGAGACTTGTGAATAAGAAAAAACCAGGTAGTAATAATAGCTTCGCATAATAGTTTAGTGGAATTTTCGCGCCCCAAATGATAAAAGCACTCATTACAAAAAATGTAATGAGTGAAAGTCGTTCATCTCTCATAATAAGCGTGAATAAAAGTAGTCCTAATGAAAATATCATTTTTTCTAGCGGATGAACGAACGCTAGCTTATTGAGATACGCATACTTATCAATGAGTAACATAATCCTTAACCTTCTTTATGCTTGCCACGCATATAGCCAATAAAGTAGCCGATAAAACCAGCACCAATAGCTGCTTGTAGCACGAATAATAAGCTTTCAATTTCACCACTAGGTGGTTCCCACAAACTATCAAACCATGGCTCATATTCTGCATTGATTTCCCCAATGGCTGCTTCTGCTTCACCGTCGGCTCCTCCAAATTCTGCTCCTTTTTGGACGAAAAGAGGGATAATGGCCAATAGCACCACGATGGCTAAAAGTAATAAATTTCGTTTCATATTAGTGCGCCTCCTTTGTAGAGAAAACACGTAAAGATTTTAATTCGCTAATATTATATTTTTTCAAGAAGTTCATGACAATAACTGTTAATATTCCTTCACTCACAGCTAATGGGATTTGTGTTAAGGCAAAAATACTTGCGAACTTTGTAAAGGAAGCCATAAAGCCTCCAACTTCAGATGGGAAGGCTAGTGCTAATTGAACGGAAGTCACCACATATGTACCTAAATCCCCAAGCATAGCCGCAAAGAAAACAGCTAATGAAAACGATAACCCCATTTGTTGCGCCCCTTTAAATACAAAGTAGGCGATAAACGGGCCTACGATAGCCATCGAAAAAGCATTAGCCCCTAATGTTGTGATCCCACCATGTGCTAAAAGTAAAGATTGGAATAATAAAACAATTGTCCCGATGACACTCATCGCTAACGGTCCAAATAATACTGTCCCGAGACCTACTCCTGTTGGATGTGAGCAGCTCCCTGTAACTGAAGGGATTTTTAAGGCTGATAGGACAAAGGCAAACGCACCGGACAGCCCCAGAATCATTTTTGTTTCAGGGTTTTCTTCAATTGTTTTACGAATAGAGCGCAATCCTAAAATAATAAATGGGATGGAGATTGCCCACCAAAAAATAGCCCATTCGATTGGTAAAAACCCTTCCATGATATGCATGGCGAAGGCACGCTTTGGCACCATTAAAAAAGCCAATAGAAAATAACTAAATTTCCACCAAGACAGCTTCAATTTTCTTCCTCCAAACTGTAAATAGATTTTTAGAATGTAGCGTGCGTAATAAAAAAGCACTTTTCCGTTGTTGGAAAAGTGCATAGCTAAAAAAGCAAATAACATTTTCATCTGCTAAGCCGCACACCTATCCTCGTAGGCTGAAACGATCACTTATTTTCGGCAGGTCTCCTGGCTCTAGTTCAACACTTTATAGGTCTTCCCATCTATTGGACAGTGACATGTTCTATAAAGCTCCCTATTACAGTGGCGGGACCGCGCCGGACTTAAACCGGCTTCCCTTTTAAGCAAAATGACGAGCATTTTACACCGAAAAATAGTAAGTTGTGAGATTTCACGACAAAGTGTATCACGAATTTCCATAAATATGCTATACTTTTTTTATAAAAAATTAAAAATAGAATATCAATGTCGAAAATTCTGATAACTAACGTTTTTTAGGATTAAAGAAGGCAAATTCAATTTTTTAATAGCTTTCAACCCTCCTATGAAATTGATAAATTTGTCATGATTTTTTAAAGAAATATTGAAATTTTAAAATAATAAGATATGATTAAGACAGTTTTCTATTATATATACGATTAAAAATTTCATATAAAACGTCGATAAGTGCTCGAAGAACTCGAGATAATAGGGAAATTGGTGAAAGTCCAATACAGCCCCCGCTACTGTAATAGCTGATGAAATCGCAATGCCACCTGTGCAAACTAGGGAAGGTGCGACAGTAAAATGAAGCTTAAGTCAGGAAACCTGCTTATCAGATTGTGCATGCAAACTTTTCGGAGGGAGAAGTTGAAGCAAAAGCGAGGATCTGTCTTTCAATCTATTCGTTTTTATTTGGCTTCTACAAACCTTTACTCTTCGGCAGAGTAAAGGTTTTTTCTTTTTTCCAAAAGCAAATGAGGGGAGATATAAGATGACAACGTGGAATTTAGAGGGGATGAAAACACATCTCTTTATTTGCAATGGCAGTAGCTGTATGAACAAGGGTGGGGAGGAAATTACCCAAGCTATACGAGATGAAATACAGCGTAACGCACTAGATAAAGAAATACATACGACAAGAACGCGCTGTAATGGACGATGCAAGGATGCTTGTGTTGTAATTGCTTACCCTCAGGGGAATTGGTATCGTGTACCATCAACGGAGCATGCTAGAACACTTGTACAGGATTTGCATCATGAATCCTTATATAACGATCATGTTTTTACACTTCGAGAAGGGACATTACAGCGAACAGCGCAAACGACAGCCATTAAAGGGATTGAAAAGGTGAAAGAGGGGTAAAAACATGGCGCAAAAAGGGAAAATTTTCGTAGTAGGCTTTGGGCCTGGAGACTTTAAGCATATTACGACACGTGCAGTAGAGGCTTTACAACAAAGTGATATGATCATAGGCTATAAAACCTATGTTGAGCTGATTCAAGATTTAGTCAGCGCAAAATCCATTGTCAGTACAGGTATGACAGAGGAAGTGTCACGTGCTCAGGAGGCCGTTCGTCAAGCAGAGGCAGGAAGTATTGTTTCGGTCATTTCGAGTGGAGATGCGGGCGTTTATGGTATGGCGGGATTAGTGTATGAAGTATTAATTGAGCTAGGCTGGACAGAGGCAACTGGTATTGAAGTGGAGATTGTCCCAGGTATTTCAGCTATCAATTCATGTGCTAGTTTACTTGGTGCACCCATTATGCATGATGCTTGTACCATTAGTTTGAGTGACCATCTTACGCCATGGAATTTAATTGCGAAGCGTGTGGAAGCCGCAGCTATGGCCGATTTTGTTATTGCTTTATACAATCCTAAAAGTGGTCGCCGTACAAGACAAATTGTCGAAGCGCAACGAATTCTTTTAGAATATCGTTCTCCTGACACACCAGTAGGGCTTGTAAAAAGTGCCTATCGAGAACGTCAGGAAGTGACGATGACGACATTGGCAAAAATGTTGGAACATGATATTGGTATGCTGACAACGGTTATTATCGGAAACTCATCTACGTTCTTCTATGATAATAAAATGATTACACCGCGTGGCTACCAACGTAAATATACACTTGGCGAGGAAAAACAGCCATTACGTCCACATCAACGCTTACGGGAAGAAAATGAGCCATGGGCGATGAATCAAGAGACAGGAACAGCACGAAATGACTTTGCGGCAGACCCTAATGCAGGGAGAATGAATAAACCCAGTATAGCCGTTATGCCAAAGCCGCAAAAAACAGCACTTGAAATGGCTACAGCTGCGCTTGCAATGGTAAAGGGAACAAGTGCTATCAAGGCTACGCCAAAGCTTGTACAACAAAAAATAGAATCAATTTTTGAATTGGCAGTGAGCCCTGGCGTGGCCAATAAATTTTTCACACCACAGCAAATGATGACGTTAGCAGAGGTCGTAGGAGAAGAAGGATCAATGGAATATACACCAGATCATCAAATCCATTTAAAAATACCTACAACAACGCCTGAACGTATCACTGAGAAATTACAGGAAGTAGGCTTTTTATTAGCACCAATTGGTGATGTGTTGTCGTTGAAGGCTTGTGATTTTTGCTACGGTGAAAAAGCAGATTCCATTCCGTATGCGGAGGAAATTCAAGAAAAGCTTGGTGGTATGTCATTACCGAAAACGTTAAATATTGGCTTCAATGGCTGTGGGATGGCTTGTTATCGAGCCGTGTTTGATGATATTGGGATTGTTTATCGCAAAAGTAAATTTGATGTCTTTATTGGGGCGAAGCCAGTCGGACGTACGGCTCATGCAGCACAGCCTGTTGTAGAAGGTTTGGAGCCTGATCAATTAATCCCTTTAATTACAGATATTATTGAAGAATATAAAGCCAATGCGCATCCAAACGAACGTCTATTTAAATACTTCAAGCGGGTGAAAAAGATATTGCATTTTACGTATCAAGATATGTCTTCCAAAATAAAAATAGAGCCAGCTCCGTGCGGCGACTAGTGAGGAGAAAAGTGATGAAAGCTATATTATTTGTTGGCCATGGCAGCCGTTTAGCAGCAGGAAATGATGAGGTGCGTACATTTATCGAGCAAATGAAATCTCGCATTGATGAACAATATTTAGTGGAAACATGTTTCCTTGAATTTGCTTCTCCTAATATTGAAGAAGGTATTACAAACTGTGTGAAAAAGGGTGCTTCAGAGGTACATGTCATCCCGATTATTTTACTTCATGCAGGTCATTCCAAGCTACATATTCCAGCAGAAATCGAGCATGCTCGTGAGCATTATCCGAATATCACATTCACATATGGTCAAACAATTGGCATTCATGAAGAAATATTTGCGATATTACAAGATCGTTTAGTTGAAATTGGATTTGATACTGAACAAGAACAGGAAGACACAGCCATTTTATTAATTGCTCGAGGAGGCAGTGATCCTTATGCAAATGGAGATTTCTATAAAATTACACGATTGCTATGGGAAAAACTACCTGTTAAATACGTAGAAAGTGCCTTTATGGGCGTAACGGACCCACGTGTTGAAGAAGGCATTGAACGCTGTGTCAAACTAGGTGCTAAAAAAATTATTATGCTTCCTTACTTTTTATTCACAGGTATTTTAATGGAGCGTATGCATGTTATGTGTGAGAAATTCAATGAGCAATTTCCAACAAGTGAGATTCAAATTGCCAACTACTTTGGCTACCATGAACGTTTACAAAATGTTCTATTAGAACGTATTGAGCAAGCGGTGAATGGTACATCAACAGGTATGAAGGATCTTGAAGATTATCGGGCTTACGCTGCTATTCATGGGCATGCACATCATCATCACCATCATGATCACGACCATGATCACCATCATGACCATAATCACCACCACGATCATGATCATGGACACGATCATCACCATCATCACCATCATCATGAAGAGGAGCCAGTAAAATGATTTTCATGTTAGCAGGGACGAGTGATGCAAGGAATTTAGGCCTTGAACTGAAAAGGACGGGACATGCTGTAACTGCCACCGTTGTGACGGAATCGGCAGCCTCTAGTCTTGCTGACGCTGGCTTACCTCATTTAATAGGGCGACTTACAGCGGAAGAAATGGCGACTATTATATCGGAACAAGGCTTTCAATTGGTCGTAGATGCCTCTCATCCATTTGCAGAAGAGGCATCGAAAAATGCCATGGCAGCAGCTGAAAAAGCGCAAGTGCCTTATATTCGCTATGAACGTGCTCATGAACATTATGCACACCCACTTATTACAGTCGTGAAGGATTATGAGGAAGCAGCTCAGCTAGCAGCAGAAAAGCGTGGTGTCATTATGCTGACAACAGGTAGTAAAACGCTTGCTACATTTACGAAAGTTTTACAAGGCCTAGAAAATACAAGAGTCATTGCTCGTATGCTCCCACGACTTGACAATATGGAAAAATGTGAGGCGCTCGGTGTGGCACAGCGAGATATTGTAGCCATTCAAGGCCCATTTTCAAAGGAATTAAATGAAGCATTATTCCGTCAATATGGAGTGACCTTAATGATTACCAAAGAAAGCGGCAAAGTAGGCTCAGTAGACGAGAAGCTAGAGGCAGCCCTTGCTTGTTCTATAGAAACAATTCTTATTGCAAGACCCAATATTAAATATGGCCAGCAATATTCTACTTTTGAAGAAGTGTTACAGGCTGTACAACATACACTTTAGGAGGCAATAACAATGGATTTTAAAACAGATTTCAAACCATTAACAGTAGACCCAGATAAAATTTACGATTACAGTTTCTCGATTATCGCGGAGGAAATGGGGGAGCATGACTTTTCAGAGGATGAATGGAAGGTTGTGCGCCGTATTATCCATGCATCTGCTGACTTTGAGCTAGGTCGTAGCGTTATTATTACACCAGGAGCACTTGAAGCAGGTGTTAAGTCTATTCTGGCAGGGCGTCATGTAATTGCGGATGTGCAAATGATTGAAAGTGGTTCTGGTAAAAAACGTTTCCAAAAACATGGTGGCGATTTACATTGCTATATTGCGGATGAGGATGTATCTGTAGAAGCGAAAAAGCAAAATACAACGCGTGCCATTATATCGATGCAAAAAGCCTCAAAATTGCATGAAGGCGGTATTTATGCTATTGGTAATGCCCCAACTGCATTACTAGAATTGATTCGTTTAATTAAGGAAGGCTTAGCAAAACCAGATTTAATTATTGGTATGCCTGTAGGTTTCGTGTCTGCTGCTGAATCGAAAGAGGAGCTGCTAAAACTTGAAGGTATTCCGTACATTACAAATGTTGGTCGTAAAGGCGGTAGTACAGTGACGGTTGCCGCATTAAATGCCATTTCACTTTTAGCGGATGAACAGGCGAAAAAATAATGGAGCGGAAGCCAAAAAAGGATCCTAAGGACATGCGTCACGGTTATACAACAGGAGCCTGTGCAACTGCAGTAACAAAGGCAGCTTTACTCGCCCTTATTACAAATGAAGAGCAAGAAACAAGCACGATTCATTTGCCAATAGGTAGGGATGCGACCTTTACCATTGAAAAATGCCTATTTGAAAACAATGCCGTCAGCTGTGAAACGATTAAAGATGCTGGTGATGACCCAGATGCCACACATCAGGCACTCATCGTCGGTACTGTGAGCTGGGCAGAGACACCTGGTATTCATTTAGATGGAGGGATTGGAGTCGGGCGTGTCACAAAGCCCGGCTTACCAGTGCCTGTTGGAGAGGCAGCCATTAACCCTGTCCCACGGAAAATGATTCACAGCACTGTTCAAGGTGTATTGGACGAATTTCAAATTACACGAGGGGTTAACGTAGTGATTTCCGTACCTAGGGGTGAGGAGATTGCGAAAAAAACGTTAAATGGTCGTCTTGGTATACTTGGAGGCATCTCTATTTTAGGCACAAGGGGAACCGTCGTGCCTTTTTCAAGTTCTGCGTATATGGCTAGTATTGTACAGGCCATTAGCGTCGCTAAAGAAGCTGGCTGTCAGCATTTAGTAGTGACAACAGGTGGTCGCAGTGAAAAATTTGGGATGAAACAATATCCCCATTTACCGGAAGAAGCTTTTGTTGAAATGGGTGATTTTGTTGGCTTTACTTTAAAGCATTGTAAGCGACTTGGTATTAAACAAGTGTCCCTTGTCGGGATGATGGGGAAATTTTCAAAGGTGGCACAAGGGGTAATGATGGTGCATTCCAAAAGTGCTCCGATTGATTTTAACTTTTTAGCACAACTTGCCGAAGATGTAGGGGCAGATGCAGACACAATAACCGAAATACGAGAGGCCAACACAGCGTCGCAAGTCGGTGAAATTATGATGGAAAAAGGATATGAATCATTTTTCCATCGTTTGTGTGAGGCCTGCTGCTATTCCTCCATTCATCATATAAAGGGCGGTTTAACGCTTTCCACATCGATTTATTCGATGCAGGGACAATTATTAGGAAGGGCTGATGACATTGCATCGATCGATGAAATTAATTGGGATCGGGGATAACGGATTAGCAAGCTTGTTCCCACAATATCGCCAGTGGATTGAAGACTGTGAGGTACTTGTAGGTGGTGAGCGCGTGCTTGATTTTTTCCCACATTTTACAGGGGAAAAAATCATGATCAAAGGAGGTCTTTCAGCACTTGTTGAGAGATTGTCAGAGGAAACAAGAAATACGATTATTCTCGCATCAGGAGATCCATTGTTTTACGGCGTGGGAGGCTATTTAGCGAAAAAGCTAGATTTGGAGGTTTATCCATATATGAGCTCCGTACAGCTAGCCTTCGCGAAAATGGGAGAAAGCTGGCAGGATGCTTATGTCACAAGTATTCATGGACGACCTATGAAAGGCTTGGCACAGCGCATCGATGGGAAAAAGAAAATAGCTCTATTAACAGATGCTGAAAATAGCCCAAATGCGCTCGCACGTTATTTAAAGCATTTTGGTATGACCGAATATCGTGCATTTGTAGCCGAAAATCTACAAGGTGAAGATGAAAAATATGATTGGTATTCGCTAGATGAAATGGAGACTGCACATTTTTCCCCTTTAAACGTAGTTATTTTACAACAATCTGTTAAACCAAAACGCTACACACTCGGTATTGATGATGAAGAGTTTTCACAACGAAAACCAGATAAAGGACTCATTACTAAGAAAGAAATTCGTGTCTTAAGCTTACAGGCGATGCAACTTCAACAGGATAGTGTTATTTGGGATATTGGTACATGTACAGGATCTATGGCCATTGAAGCGGGTAAGCTTGCACCTGAGGGGCAAGTATACGCCGTTGAAAAAAATGCACCTGATTTAGAAAACTGTCTACACAATCAGCAAAAATTCCGTGTGGATATAACAGCAATTCATAGTAAAGCTCCAGAGGGGCTCGATCATTTCCCAGACCCTGATGCCATTTTTATCGGTGGAACTGGTGGTGAAATGGTCGAATTACTACAATTGTGCTGTCACCGCTTAAAACCAAATGGTCGCATTGTTTTAAATGCAGCGACAATTGAAAATTTATATAAAGCAGTGGAAGCGTTTAAGGCTTGTGATTTTGCGGTTGATATTTTACAGGCACAGCTTGCGCGTAGTAAACCGATCTTAGATATGACACGCTTTGTGCCATTAAATCCAATATATATTATTTCGGCTTATCGAAAGGAAGAAATTCATGACTAATTTAGGTGTTTTATATGGCTTGGGCGTCGGTCCTGGCGATCCAGAATTAATTACAGTGAAGGCGTTTCGTGTGATTCAAGAGTCACCTGTTATTGCTTATCCCAAAAAACTGAGAGGTAGTAAGAGCTATGCTCATCGTATTGTAGACGTTTATATTAATCCAGAGGAAAAAGATATGCTTGGTCTTGTATTTCCTATGACGAAGGATGAAGCTGTCCTTGAGCGTGAATGGACAAAGTCAGTCGAGCTTGTATATGAAAAATTACAGGAGGGCAAGGATGTAGCCTTCGTTACAGAAGGTGATCCGTTATTATATAGCACGTTTATCCATATGATGAAGTTAATGCAGGACATGCATCCTGATGTAGAAATTCGTACGGTTCCGGGGATATCTTCATTTAATGGCTCCGCTTCTCGACTTGGCATTGCATTAGCTGATGGTGATGACCGTGTCGCGATCATTCCTGCCTATGATGATTATGAGGCAATGCGTGAAGCTATTGAAAGTCATGATGCTGTGGTCTTTATTAAAGTAGCAAAAGTAATTGATTTAATGCTACAGGTACTTCGTGATTTAGATTTACTGGATCAAGCATCTGTTGTGACAAAGGTAACATCTGACGAAGAAGTCATTTGGGATGTACGCGAGTTGGATGGTGTCGATTTAGAATATTTAACATTAATGGTGGTGCGTAAATAATGAAGAAGATCTATATAGTCGGCGCGGGTCCTGGTGATCCAGATTTAATTACAGTTAAAGGCTTACATATGCTACAAACAGCAGACGTTGTGATGTATACAGATTCATTAGTGAGTGAAGATCTCATTGCGAAAGCTCGACCAGATGCGGAAATTATTCGAACAGCTGGTATGCATTTAGAGGAAATGGTGGCTGTGATGGCTGATCGGGTTCATGCTGGGAAAATAGTAGCTCGCATGCATACAGGTGATCCGGCCATGTATGGAGCGATTATGGAACAAGTAGCACTCTTAAAAAAGCAAGATATTGGCTACGAAGTTATTCCAGGGGTTAGCTCTGTTTTTGCTTCAGCAGCGGCAATTGGGGCTGAGCTAACGATTCCTGATTTAACACAAACTTTAATTTTAACTCGTGCTGAAGGGCGTACCCCTGTACCCGAATTTGAAAAATTACGTGATTTAGCAAGCCATCATTGTACAATTGCTCTATTCTTAAGTGCGACGCTCACAAAGAAAATTGTCAAAGAACTACAAAGTGCTGGTTGGGCTGATGACACACCGGTAGCGGTGATTCAACGTGCTTCTTGGCCAGATCAAAAAATTGTTCGTACGACATTAATCGAATTGGATGAAGCAATGCGCGTGAATGGCATCCGTAAGCATGCGATGATTCTAGCAGGCTGGGCGCTAGACCCTGATATTCATGATAAGGATCAATATCGCTCGAAATTATATGATGCAACCTTTACACACGGCTTTAGAAAAGGTGTGAAGACAAGTGATTGAGTTACAAGAGGGGATATTACCAGAAGTTGATCAGCGCCATGCATATGCGGTTGTAGCGATTACAAAGCACGGTGTTCAAATAGGACGTCGACTCCAACAAACGTTTGCAGCAAGTGATTTGTATTATATGAGTAAATTTGAACAGGGCGATGAGGAGGAAAAACATATTCAACTGTTTACCGGAACAGTGCGTTTGCTTTTGCCGACTTTATTTAAACAATACAAAGGTTTGATTTTAATTATTTCTTTAGGTGCAGTTGTACGAATGATCGCACCCATTTTAAAGGATAAAAAGACTGATCCGGGTGTTGTAGTTATTGATGATCGAGGCGAAAACGTAATAAGTGTCTTGTCAGGGCATCTTGGCGGTGCCAATGAACTAACACATGAGGTAGCGGCAGCTCTTGGTGCCAATCCTATTATTACAACAGCCTCCGATGTGCAAAAGACTATTCCTGTCGATCTATTTGGTGCACGCTTTGGCTGGGTTTGGGATAGTGCCGATAAATTAACGCCTGTCAGTGCTTCTGTCGTCAATGAGGAACATGTGGCTATTGTACAGGAAACTGGTGAACGGGATTGGTGGATGCGTGATACCCCAATGCCAGAGCAAATTAAAATTTATCCATCTACACTGGCGGCCATAGAGGCTAAACCTCATGCAACATTATTAATAACGGACCGTATAATTGAACGAGAAGAAGAGGTTTTGCTTGAAAATGGTGTCATTTATCGACCAAAATCAATTATTCTAGGCATGGGCTGTAATCGTGGTACATCTATTGAGGAGATTGAACAAGTCATTGATGAAACCTTGGCAGAGCTTAAGCTTTCGAAAAAAAGTGTGAAGGCACTTTGTACAATCGATCTGAAGAAAGATGAGCAATGCTTCCTAGATATTACAAAAAAATATGATTGGGAGTTCGTTACCTATTCACCGACAGAATTAAACGAAATTGAATTCCCATCACCTTCAGAAACCGTCTTTAAATATACAGGGGCATATGGTGTCAGTGAACCTGCAGCTATGCGTTATGCTCAAGTCAAATCACTCATCTTAGAAAAGAAAAAATCAGGTAATGCTACGATTTCAGTTGCTAGATACCTGTTTTAAGGAGGAAGTCCATGCAAACAAATCGCTTTGTACTAGCTGGGACAGGCAGTGGTGTAGGTAAAACTACTTTTACTATTGGTCTGATGAAGGCTCTACAAAATAAAGGGAAAGTCGTGCAGGGCTTTAAATGTGGACCTGATTATATCGATCCAACCTATCATACGGCCGTAACAGGTAGAGTATCACGCAATATTGATAGTTGGATGTTTTCGCATGAAGCAGTATGTGATATTGTAGCTCGCGCCAGTAGGGACGCAGACGTCTCTATTATCGAGGGTGTCATGGGCTTTTATGATGGTAAAAGTCCATTATCAGATGCTGGCTCTGCCGCAGATATTAGTGTAGTAACTGAAAGTCCAGTTATTTTAATCGTTAATTGTGCAAGTATGGCTAGAAGTGTTGCGGCAGTTGTCAAAGGATTTCAATTATTATCAGATAAACCAAATATCGTTGGTGTAATAGCAAATCAAGTTGGTAGTGTTGGCCATTATGAAATTGCCAAGGCTGCTATTGAACAAGAATGTGGGATTCCTGTAATCGGCTACTTAAAGCGCGAGGAAGGGATTGATATTCCAAGTCGTCATTTAGGATTAGTCCCTGCTATTGAAAGAGGAGAACTTCATTCATTTTTTGACAAGCTAGGAGACCTAATGGCTGAGACGATTGACTTAGAGCAATTACTCGACATAACAAAGGCACCTGTACTTAAGGAGTCAGGCAAATTATTTACAGAGGAGCCTACACAAAATATTTGTCTCGCTGTAGCAAAAGATGCGGCATTTAATTTTTATTATGAAGAAAATTTGGCGTTACTACGGGCGAAAGGTGCGACATTACAATTTTTCTCACCACTTGCCAATGAGCCAGTACCAGCAGAGGCGGATGGCTTATATATAGGGGGTGGCTTTCCTGAAGAGTTTGCGCAGACACTTGCGGCAAATACGATGGCCAAACAATCTATACGTGAAGCCATCAACAAAGGTTTACCGACATTGGCTGAATGTGGGGGCTTTATGTATTTAACAGAAGCTATTACAGATAGTCATGGGGAGCGTTATGGCATGATAGGTGTAATCCCAGGAGAAGTAGCGATGCAAAAAAAACTAGCAGCGCTTGGCTATCGTGAAATTTTTGGTACGGCAGGTAATTTCTTAATCGGTTCAGAGGAACAAGCAAAGGGACATGAATTCCACTATTCCCAATACAGTGGCTCCCATCACACACCGGCCTACGAAACGATTGGACGCTTTGGCAAAAAGCAAGAAGGCTATCAAGTAGGGAATTTGGTGGCTGGTTATACGCATTTTCATTTTGTATCAAACCCAAAGCTAGTTGACAATTGGTTAACAGCTTGCAAGAAGGTGAAGAATATTGACTAATTATTTTCCTATTCATATTAATCTAGAATATAAAACGGTTGTAATCGTAGGGGGTGGTCACGTAGCTACACAAAAGGTGGCATCCCTTTTACCAGCGAAGGCGAATATTGTCATTGTTAGTCCGGCCTTACATGAAGATTTACAGCCACTAGCCGAATTGGGGCAAATTACTTGGAAACAAAAAGAGTTTGAACCACGTGATTTGGATGATGCAATCCTTATTATTGCTGCCACAAATGTGACGGCAGTTAACGAAGCCGTGCAAGAGGCCGCACAGCATTGGCAATTAATTAATCGAACAGATAGACAAAGTGAAAGTGATTTTATTACCCCAGCGACAGTTCGTCGTGGTCCCTTCGTGTTAACTGTTTCGACATCAGGAGCAAGTCCCGGGCTAGCTCGTAAAATTAAAGCAGAGTTAGAGGATCAATTTGATGATGCCTATGAGGATTACGTATGCTTTTTGCAGCAAGCTCGTTTAATGGTTGCTGCCAAGTTTGATAAAGGCCCACAAAGACGTGCGGCATTACAGGCCTTGCTAGAGCCAAACATCCTTGAATGGACACGTCAAGGTGAGATGGATAGACGTGAAGCTTATTTACAACAACTATTGATGGGAGAAAAGCAATGAAGGATGGAATAGTTTATATCGTTGGCGCAGGACCTGGAGATCCAAAGCTCATTACGGTCTATGGTCTGGAATGTATCCAAAAGGCTGATATTATTGCGTATGACCGTCTTGTGAATCCAGCATTGCTAGACTTCGCAAAAAAGGATGCGGAGCTCGTTTATTGTGGGAAATTACCAGGAAAGCACCACCTCATTCAGGATGAAATTAATGCATTACTTGTGGAGAAGGCGCAGCAAGGAAAAATTGTCACACGTCTTAAAGGTGGCGATCCCTTTGTCTTTGGCCGTGGTGCAGAAGAGGCTGAAATCTTAAAAAATCATGGCATTGCCTATGAAATTGTGCCAGGTATAACAGCAGGGATTGCTGCTCCTGCTTATGCGGGGATTCCTGTGACACATAGAGACTTTGCCACTAGCTTTGCCCTCGTGACTGGGCATGGTCGAGAAGAAAAAGGACAGGATTTTTTGAATTGGCCAGCATTAGCAACAGGCATTGATACTGTCGCTTTTTATATGAGCGTTGGCAATATTGCCTACATAGCTCGAAAACTTATCGACAATGGACGTAAAGCCACAACACCTGTAGCGGTTATTGAATGGGGAACAACTGCTCAACAACGAACGATAACAGGGCAACTAGATGAAATTGCGAACATTATTGAACGGGAAGGATATCATAATCCTTCCATGATTGTAGTTGGTGAAGTCGTCAATGTACGTGAAAAAATTCAATGGTTTGAAGAGCAGGGACTTGCTTTTTCATAATCATCACATTGAGAGAACAGAAGGAGGAAGCAATATGACAGTTATCGAAGCACTAAAAAAGCGTCGAGCTATTCGAAATTACACAACACAGCTAGTTGAAAAAGAGAAAATTGAGCAAATTTTACAAGCAGCTACATTTGCCCCTAATGACAGAATGAGAGAGCCTTGGCATTTCTACGTCATTCAAGGTGAAGCAATGGAGCGTTATGAGGCAATGGCGAGTGCTTATTTACAGGAACGCTTCCCAACAAAGCCGAATTTAGTGGAAAGCTCATTAAAGGTTGTACAAACAACCCCTGTCGCGATAGTTGTGACAGCAGATGTTGTGGAGGGTGATATCGATGCGACAGAGGACAATGTTTTTGCTGTTTGCAGTGCCATTATGTCCATGTGGCTAACAGCCGAGGAGCTAGGTCTTGGCTTTGTTTGGCGTACACGTGGTGTTGGGCTTGTTCATGATCCGCGCATGCATTCATTTATCGGTGCAAGTGAAGCACAGAAAGTGGTAGGGACGATTTTTATCGGCTACCCAGAAGAACAGGAGCTTAACGACAAGAAGCGTACACCATTTGAAGAAAAAACAACTTGGCTGTAAGGAGGCTAACAGCATGGCAAAAAAAGGCTTGTTTTTAGTATACACAGGCGAAGGAAAGGGCAAGACGACAGCCTCTCTAGGTGTTACATTACGTGCGGTTGGTCGTGGGTTAAATGTACGCTATATGCAATTTATTAAATCACCTGAGCGTACGTACGGAGAGCAAATTGCCTTGCGTAAGCTAGGAGTGGAAATGGAACAAATGGGCATTGGCTTCACTTGGACCAAAACACCTGAGGAGCATCGTGTAGCCCTAGCAAAGGCATGGAAAAAAACGAAGGCCGCTCTACAGGATGACAGCATTGATTTATTAGTGTTAGATGAGCTAAACAATGCATTAGCTATAAGTAAGTTTCCAATTGATGATGTTCTTCCACTGGCAGAAGTTATCGAAGCAATTCAGCAACGTCCATCGACTATGCATCTAGTGGTGACAGGCCGAAGTGCCAACCCTGCGTTGCTAGCAATGGCTGATTTAGTTTCTACGATTGATGCTACTAAACATTATTATGATGAAGGTATTCCAGCTGTGAAGGGGCTTGAATTTTAAAGCAGCTTCACCTTCAGGGTGGATAAATTACTCTGAGTTAGGTGAGCAACGCATGTTGGATAAGTGTGATTACTACCAGAACGAAGGCAAATAATCGTGTCTCGAGGAACAGAAATATGACAGCGTGACACCAATAATGACGGAGGAAAAATGATTATGCCAGCAAAATCGATCATGATTCAAGGAACAGCTTCCGATGTTGGAAAAAGTATGATTTGTACGGCGTTGTGTCGTATATTTTCGGATGATGGCTTTAAAGTTGTCCCCTTTAAATCGCAAAATATGGCGCTTAATTCATTTGTAACAAAAGACGGTGGGGAAATTGGTCGTGCACAAGGAGTACAGGCTGAAGCTGCTCGTGTTGTTGCGACAACTGATATGAACCCAATTTTGCTCAAGCCAAAGCAAGATATGATGTCTGAGGTCATCGTCCACGGAAAGCATTTTTTAAATATGGATGCCAAAACATATCGCAATAATTTTGTCCAGGAAGCGATGCCCATTGTCGAAAAATCAGTTCGTACGCTTCAAAATACATATGATGTCATTGTCTTAGAGGGGGCAGGAAGCCCAGCAGAGATTAACTTAAAGGATCGTGATATTGCAAATATGCGAATGGCACATTTAGCAGATGCAGCGGTTTTTCTTGTTGCCGATATTGATCGTGGTGGGGTTTTTGCTTCGATTGTTGGTACTCTGGCATTGCTAGATGAGGCGGAGCGGGCACGAGTAAAAGGACTAATCATTAATAAATTTAGAGGTATGCGTGAGTTATTGGATGATGGTTTGGCATGGGTGGAGCAAGAAACAGGTATTCCAGTGCTAGGTGTTGTGCCTTATTTAGAGGTCAATATTGAAGCGGAAGATTCACTTGCTTTATCATCATTACGCTTTAAAAAGCCAAAACCAGGGGAATTTGCTGTGGATGTGGCGATGATTCGTTTACCCCGTATTTCAAACTTCACAGATGTCGATCCATTTTTTGATGAGCCTGAAGTGGGGGTTCGATTAATTGGAAAAGTTCATGAACTCGGTACGCCAGATTTGCTCATACTTCCAGGAACGAAAAGCACAATGGATGATTTAGCCTGGTTAAAGGCAAATGGCTTCGATCAAGCTATTGCCCGATTAAGGGAGCAAGGCACTAAAATTATTGGAATATGTGGTGGTTTTCAAATGCTTGGTGAGACGCTATTAGATCCAGAAGCAGTGGAGGGCAATGGTGAATCTGCTTACGGTCTTGGTTTATTGCCAATGGAAACTATTTTTGTAGGCAATAAAAAAACGGTGCAAATGACGGGCACAAGAGGACAGGATCTATTGACGGGCTATGAAATTCATCTAGGACGAACAAAAATTTTACGTGATGAGGTTACACCGTTTTTGCAGCTTGAAGATGGTCGACAGGATGGCGCTGTAAGTCAAGATGAGCAGGTGATTGGCACGTATTTCCATGGTTTATTCCATAATCGTACGTATACCCGTCAGCTTATCAATGACATCCGTGTAAAAAAAGGATTAGCTGCCTTACCTCGTGAGGTAAAAAGTGATGCTGAACGAAGAGAAGATGCTTACAATATGTTAGCCAGTCACGTACGAGCAAATCTTGATATGAAAAAAATATATGAATTATTATCAATAGAGGTATCTGTATGACAAGAAAAGGACCATTAGCCATTAATTTCGAAGCATTATGGCAAGAGGGTATGAAAGACTGGCATGGACATATGCCTGAGCGAATGGTGAATGATCAGCTAGAAGAGCAATTTTGGGCTCAATCTGTTGCGCGAAAAAATATGGGGCAAACGGATCCGTATGCTGCACGCATTTTTCAGGAGCTTCAAAAAAGTATTGAACCCCAACATTCTGTATTAGAAATTGGACCTGGCTGGGGAAATTACACCTTTCCTCTAGCAGATAGAGTAAACAAGCTCACATGTGTGGATAGCTCCGAAAGTATGTTGCAGTACTTACAGCAGTGCATGCCTCATCAGGAGCACGTTTCCTATGTCCATGCAAAATGGGAGCGTTTAGAAAAAGATGAGATTGAGCCACATGATATCGTTTTAGGCGTCAACTGTTTTTATCGTATGTATGAAATTAAAGCTGCTCTAGCGCATATGAATCGACTCGCGACGAAGCGTGCCATTATAGGGATGACGACAGGGCCTATTCAGCCACACTATGAACGATTATATGAAAAGTACGGCTATACGATCAAATTCCCCCGAAGAGATTATATAGAGTTTTTAAATCTACTATACGAAATGGATATTTATGCTGATTGTCAAATCATTCCTTTAGAACGTGTCTATGCTTATGAAAGCTATGAACAGCTAGTGACGACTCAAAGTAAAAAAATATTAAATACAGATTTTCAACAAGCACACATTGAGGAATCGCTGCAACCTTTTATTGAAGAAAAAGATGGACGCTATTATTATCGTCATGATTTTCATGCAGCCCTTGTTTCTTGGCAACCAAAATAATCGACAAAACCTTTGGAGAAAGCTTTACCAAAGGTTTTTCTTATGAGGTCCAATAAGGTACAATAAAACGATAAAACATGAAGTGAGGTGGCATTTGTGCAGCTACATTTTTTAGGAACAGGCGCAGGCATGCCTTCCAAAGAACGAAATACGAGTGCCCTGATGCTAAAGCTATTAGACGAAATAAGCGAAATGTGGCTTTTCGATTGTGGAGAGGCGACTCAACATCAAATTTTACACACGTCGTTAAAGCCGCGGAAGGTGTCAAAAATTTTTATTACGCATCTACATGGTGATCATATTTTTGGATTGCCTGGCTTTTTAAGCTCCCGCTCGTTTCAAGGTGGAGATGAACCTTTAACGATCTTCGGTCCAGCAGGCTTACAGCAATGGATTGAACAAACTTTTTCTTTATCAAAGACTCATTTAACATATCCTTTGCACTTTGTAGAAGTTCAAGAAGGGATTGTATATGAGGATGATTGTTTTACGGTATATGCGAAGGAATTGCGCCATGTTGTTCCATGCTTTGGATATCGTATTGAACAAAAGGATTTACCTGGAGAATTATTAATCGAGAAAGCCAAGGATTTAGGTGTTCCCAAGGGACCACTTTTAGGACAATTGAAAAGAGGCCATGATGTCGTGCTTGATAACGGCGATGTCATACAAGCGAAAGATGTTGTTGCACCAGCCAAAAAAGGCTTTACACTGACCATTTTAGGTGACACAAAATATTGTGAGGAAGCTGTTCAGCTATCAATGGGTGCTGACATCATTGTCCATGAAGCTACGTTTGACGGCACGACTACGGATTTAGCAGCCAATTATGGTCATGCTACCAATGTGGAAGCAGCAAAGGTGGCACAGCAAGCAGGGGCACAATATCTACTACTAAATCATTTAAGTGCTCGTTTTCTTCCACAGGATTTACCGCCATTTTTGGCAGAGGCTCAGGAAACTTTCCCGCAAACGTATCTAACTTCCGATCAAGCGATTTATACTTGGCAAAACAATACATTGCTTTAATATTGGAAAACATCTATTAATTGGAATCACAGCTAATAGATGTTTTTAATTTTTTATGCTATACATTAATAGTGTGTAAAAGGAAAAATATAGTACGATAAATCACTTAATTCCCGTATAATTGAAAAAAGGGGTGTGGTTAAAATGAATCAGCAAAAGATGCCGCCAGCACTATTACGACTAATCGTTATTTTTCCAAATGTGCTGAGCTATTTATTACTATTCGGTCTCATCATGTTTGTCATAACAAATTATGAAACTTTGAAAGCAACAAATAATCTAACTGTCTGGATCATTTTTATTGTCGTCTTGGCACCAGCTGCTACATATACGACTTTTAGTATTGTGAGAAAGATTAGGGCTGGACATATGTAAGCCAACGTATACGTGTTACCTGTAGAAAATTAGTTCTAGAGGTAGCACGTTTTTTTTGACAAGGAGGGGAAAGTTGTTTATATTTTTGTTAGTCATGACTAACATTTTGGAGGGACTGAGCATGAAAAAAGATACAAAAGAGAAAATTCTTATGGCAGCTACAGATTTAATGACTGAAAAAGGCTATTCGAATGTGTCAGTTAAAGATATTGCCACCACTGCTGGTGTTAGTGAAATGACTGTTTTTCGTCATTTTGAAACTAAGATGGGCATTCTTCAGGCAGTACTTCAAACCCATTCATATATTCCGTACTTTGAACGTTTTTTTGCCGAAGAGTTATCAGGTAATCTCGTCAATGATCTTCAGCAAATTGCTCAAACGTATTTAGCGTATATGGAAAAAAACAAACCCATTTTTCTCATCGCAGCCCAAGATCGTGATAGACTACCTGAACTAATGAAATCTATTGCCAATACCCAAACCCAACAGCTACAAAAGTTATTGGCCGCTTATTTCCAGTCCAAAATTACGCAAGGGACGTTGAAGGAGATCGATACTTATGGGCAGGCGATTGTTTTTTTAACGAGCCTCTTTGGTTTTTTTGTAACCAATGCATTATGGGACAATCATTTTTTAAAGGATCAGCAAGAACCTTTTATTCAACATTTAGTAGCAACTTTTGTGAGTGGAGTAAGCGTATAGCTCTTCCCTCACTAAGGGCTATTTATTTTCAACTAAAATGTTAGTTATTACTAACTAACAAAAGGGGCAATGAAATATGAAAGACAAAAGAAATTTAATTGTAGCGATTTTATTATCCGCTGCCTTTGTATCTATTCTCAATCAAACATTATTGCTAATTGCCATGCCACCACTCATGGAGGATTTCAAGATTGATGCCAATTTAGCTCAATGGCTTACGACCGTATATTTATTAACAAATGGTATTCTCATCCCAATAACGGCTTTTTTAATCGGCCGTTTCTCCAACCGTTTATTGTTAATCGTAGCATTAACCTTATTTAGTGTAGGCACATTTTTAGGTGCGTTTGCGCCATCCTTTATAGTTTTATTGATTGCTAGAATCATTCAAGCATCCGGTGCAGGAATCATTATGCCTTTAATGCAAACCATTTTGTTAACGATGTACCCAAAAGAAAAACGTGGTTCCATTATGGGGTTTGCTGGCCTAGTAACTGGTTTTGCCCCAGCTGTTGGCCCAACCTTAGCAGGCTGGATTTTAGATCATCTTACATGGAGACATTTATTTTTTACGGTTCTGCCAGTCTCCGTTATTGTCCTCACGGTAGCAACTATTTTTATGAAAAATGTAACGACGAAAAAGGAGGGGCAGCTAGATAGTCTTTCTATCGTGTTTTCATCCTTTGGTTGGGGAGGCTTGTTATACGGCTTCAGTATTGCGGGAGCCGTTGGGTTTCTATCAATGCAGGTATGGATACCATTAACAGTGGGGAGCATTATGCTTGTCCTATTTATTAGACGACAGCTCCGTTTATCACAACCAATGCTAGAATTTCGTGTGTTTCAATCGACCATTTTCACGATTACAACTATATTATCAAGCCTAGTTTATGCACTTATGATTGGTACGCAAATACTGTTAACTTTTTATATTCAAAATGTCCGTCAAATGACCGCACTTGAAACAGGGTTAGTGTTATTGATGGGTGCATTAGTGATGGGGATTATGTCGCCAATAACAGGTAAAATTTTCGATAAGGTTGGAGGTAAAGGCTTAGCACTTGGTGGATTTACATGTATGTTGCTTGGATCTAGTGTGTTAATAGGGTTATCAATGAACACGAGTCTTTGGTTCCTTGCACTCCTCTTTACTACGATTTCATTGGGCATTTCCATGATAATGATGCCTTTGACAACGGCTGGTATGAATGCACTACCTATAGCATTGATGGCACATGGAACAGCGGTGAATAGCACATTGCGTATGGTTGGAGGAGCGTTAGTCACAGCGTTATTAGTTACCATCATGAGCACAGTCACTACGCTTCAGCTCCAGATGGGTACCGCAAATGCTATGCTAAGTGGAATTCGTGCAGCCTTTTTCGCGACAACCATTTTAAGTACAATCGGACTTATATTGTCTTTCTTATTAGAGAAAAAGAACGCTTCATAGCTCTAATCGTCTGTGACGCATAAAAATAGTTTTTCCAGAGAAACTAAGAGAGAAAAGCTTTTATAAAAAAAAGAGAGGTGCCTTTTGTGAATTCAATAAATTGTGATTTTTCACCAATGAAAGAAACATTAAAAGATGAGCTTCTCCAAGTGATTATGTCATTACAGCAAAGTGTTCAACAGATGGATACAGATACAAATTGTCTCCTTGGCAATTTTGAAAAAATTAAAGAAAAATTTGTGGCAATAGAAATGAAAGCAGCCACATTTTATTTAAATTGTTATCTTTCCCCGTTTACTGAAAAGTATCCAGAACTATCGCATAGTGTACAAAATATGTCGCTGAGAAGACATGGTGGTTTAATTGTGATCCAGCGGGAAGACGCTTTGGAGAATCTAGTTCAGCCTGGTATTCATATAGGTGCTGACTTAACCCATTCATTAGTAGAATCTATTTTTTTTCCGGGCAATCCTCTTCATGATGGAGCTGTATTAGTCAATCATAATCAAATTGAATCGGCTGCCAATGTATTGCCACTGTCTGAACGTTATACAGGTGAAAGGAAATTAGGCACTAGACATCGTGCAGCATTGGGATTAAGTGAGGTAAGTGATGCACTTGTTATGGTCGTATCAGAAGAAACAGGGAGAATATCATTTGCTTTTAAAGGCAATTTATATCCTATTACCACACATGGCATTATATAGGGACATTCCCTATGTAGTTAATATCTCAGATTCGAGATATTTTCCTTGCTACTTTATCACTTGCGTGGTAAAGTGATAACAGAAGGGAGGATAAAGTCGTGAAAAATCATACATTAGGTACTTTAACCTGGATTCGCATGATGCGCTTTACAGCCCAAAGTAATCAATTATCCAATGAATTTTTAAAACGTTTTGATTTAACAACTGCACAATTTGATGTGCTAATCCAAATAAAAACCTATGCACCTATTACACAATGTCAACTAGCAGAGAAGGTAACAGTCACACAAGGTGGAATGTCTCGCATGCTAGCAAGACTGGAAAAAGAGGGACTCATTGAGCGTAAGCAAAATTGGAAGACGAAGGCGATTTCGTTGACGGCAAAAGGGGAGCAAATGATTGATGCAGCGACACCTAGTCAGCTTCACTTCCAATCCTCATTTTTTGAAGATGTATTAACAGATGAAGAAATGAAAACTTTATATAAAGTCATGACAAAGCTGGAAAAGCATAGTCAGGAAAAAAAATTGCCACAAGCGTAATTTTTTTTACGCTATCACTTGCGTAGTCAAGTGATTTCGAGGAGGAGCAGCGAATGAACAAATTAAGTGGACACCATCATATTTCCATGCTAACGAAAAATGGAAAACAAAATAATCATTTTTACACAAAAATTTTAGGGTTACGACGTGTGAAGAAAACTGTGAATCAAGACTCTCCATCTATGTATCATTTATTTTATGGGGACTTAACAGGTTCAGCGGGAACCGAATTAACATTTTTTGAGATGCCTGTTGCGGGCCGTACAGTGCGAGGAACTAATGCGATAACACGTATTGGTCTACTTGTACCAAGCTATGAGAGTTTACTTTATTGGAAAGGTCGCTTTCAAGAGCTTGAGGTTGAACATAGTGACATCACCACATATGCAGGGAAAGATGCCTTATTTTTTGAAGATCAAGAAGGGTTGAGAATGGTGTTATTAAATCATCATGGTCAGGAAACGCCAACTCAATGGCAACCATGGGATGGCAATGAAATCCCTGAAGAGCATCGCATTTTAGGAATGGGTACAGTTGAAATTACGGTGCGTTATTTACAACGGACTGTAAATTTACTACAAGATTTATTTCACTATACAGTTGTTGCAGAAAATGACCAAGGGACAGTTCTGCAATCGATAGAGGGAGAAATACTTGGAGAAATTCTTGTTAAAGAATTAGAAGGACCAAGCGAAAAGCCAGGAAAAGGGAGTATTCACCATCTTGCTATACGTGTAGCAACGGTGGAGGAGCTTCAAGAATGGGATACAAAAATTAAAGAACTAGGGTTGACTAGTACAGGTGTCGTCGATCGTTATTATTTCCAAAGTCTTTATTTTAGAGATCGTAACGGAATTCTATTTGAAATGGCAACAGATGGCCCAGGGTTTACGGTGGATTCCACAGTAGATGAACTAGGAAAAGAGCTAGATCTTCCGCCATTTTTAGAAGAAAAACGAGCAGAAATTGAAGCGATTTTAGAGCCGCTTGAATAAGGAGAGATAAGTCATAATGGAAAAATATCGTATTGATCAATCACAAGGACTTGAATTTGGGCTGTATTCTTTAGGAGACCATATTCCCAACCCACTAACAGGAGAACGAATTTCTGCGCAGCAACGACTACAAGAAATAGTTGAAGCTAGTCAATTAGCGGAGCAAGCGGGTATTGATGTATTTGGAGTAGGCGAAAGTCATCAATCGTATTTTACAACGCAAGCACATACAGTCGTGTTGGGCGCCATAGCACAAGCGACATCAAAAATTAAGCTGTCAAGCTCTGCTACTGTGCTGAGTGTTTCCGATCCTGTACGTGTATATGAGGATTTTGCAACTATTGATTTATTATCGAATGGTCGCGCAGAAATTGTGGCAGGTCGTGGTTCCCGAGTAGGTGCCTACCATTTACTCGGTGTAGATTTACATGACTATGAAGAACTTTTTGAAGAGAAATTAGAGCTACTCATGAAAATCAATGCAGAGGAGCTTGTAACGTGGGAAGGACAGTTCCGTGCTCCACTTCATCACGCTCAAATTTTACCACAGCCAAAAAGTGGCTCCTTACCGATTTGGCGTGCTGTCGGAGGTCCACCTGCAAGTGCCATCAAAGCAGGATATATGGGAATTCCCATGATGTTAACGACTCTTGGTGGGCCGGCTGCGAACTTTAAGCCATCAGTGGATGCATATCGAGAAGCGGCAGAGCGACAAGGCTTTGATCCAAATGAATTGCCAGTTGCCACAACAAGCTTGTTTTATGTAGCCGATACAACAAAAGAGGCATTGCAAGGGATGTATCCACATTTAAATGGTGGTTTCCAAGCGATACGTGGAGGAGGCTATCCAAAGCAGCAATTTGCACAAGCAACAGATACACGGGATGCGTTAATGGTCGGAAGCAAGGAGCAAATTATTGAGAAATTACTTTATCAATATGAGCTTTATGGCATGCAACGATTTATGGCTCAAATTGATTTTGGAGGCGTGCCATTCGATAAAATCATGAAAAATATTGAAATGATCGGTAAAGATATTATTCCTGCAATGAAAAAATATACAGCAAAATAAGGAGCGAACAGTCATGAAAATTGTCGCACTTGCCGGTTCTATTATCGGCTCAAAAACAAGAACAGCTATGCATAAATTTGTCGAAATGGTCCAAAAAAAATACCCGGAGTATGAAGTGACGCTTCTGGATCTCGCTGACTATCAACTAGTATTTAGTGATGGACGTAATTATTTTGACTATGAGGGCGATACAAAATATGTGACAGAAACCATCATGGCTGCGGATGCTATTGTTATTGGTACGCCAACATTCCAGGCATCCATTCCAGCAACATTGAAAAATATCTTTGACTTATTACCAGTCAATGCCTTTCGCGATAAAGTGGTCAGTGTTGTGGTCACAGCAGGTACGTCGAAGCACTACTTGATGGTGGAGCAGCAATTAAAGCCGATTCTAGCTTACATGAAGGCCCATATTGTGCCAACCTATGTATTTATAGAAGAAAAAGACTTTTTACGCAAAGAAATTGTCAATGATGATGTTCTTTTCCGTCTTGAACGGTTAGCAGAGGACACTGTAATGGTAACAGACGCATTTGCAGAAATTCGTGCGAAAAAAGATGCTGAATACGATTTTTAAAGATTAAAAGAAACGCTGTGTAGCAATAGGGCACAGCGTTTCTTTTTATTGTACATGCTAGCAGTTGGCCCATTTAAACCAGCGTGCATGCCCATCTGGTCGTTCCATTGTACGAATCGGCTCAATGGTGCCAAGATGCATAAAATCTTGATGTAGCTGTAAGTCAAATAGATTATTATAGCAATGATAAAGAGGTCGCACCATGCTTATTTCCTTTAACTGCTCCATTAATTCAATCCGTAATGATAATGGCATTTGATTGGCGACATGTGTATGATAAACGACTAACATTGCATCTTGCGCAATTGTTTGACTAATCTCTTGGATCAGTTGGATTGCATCACCCTTTATTAACTGAATATCTAATTGACCAAAGATAGGGAGAGCTTCATTCAACAACAATCGACGTTCGTGGTGTTCAGGCCAGATTAAAGCTTGCAGCCATTGACTTTCTTCCTTTTGCCGGAGATCAATAGGATTTAAATCAATGCCAATCCTTCGACAAACAACAGGTGGCTTAGACACAGTCGCAGGAAGTGTTTCCCCTCGGTTTTCTGAGGATATGGTACACCCATTGCTCGTATTGATAATGGATAATTGACGATTGTAGCAATAATTGTAGTGATCCATACCAAGCTGAAGTCCAGCACTTGCTCCTATTTCTATGAAGGCTAATGGTCGTTGATGCTTGTGATATATGTCAGTCATCATAGGATAGAGATAGGCACAACGTCGAATTTCATTGGTTTGGACGAGTTTTTCTTGAAACAATGACTTTAATTGTGCTGTATGCGCCATTACAAATGCCTTAAAGACAGGGTAAACCCCTTGAATGGGAAGTGGAGTTGCCGTAAGAGACGCGTAATACTTAGCTAAAGGATCTTTCAAGGAACCCAATAAATATTGCACAGCCGCCAACAATAAATTGGGTGCTGGTTGATTGGGTGGAATCATGGAGGCAATCTCTAAAAGCTCCTCATCCACAGCAATATTATTAGCTAAATGTTCATACAGGGGGCTAGAGTCTACACATTCCTGTTCGGCAAATACTCGAAATTGACGACTTAATGTAGCATAAGACATGTATATCTCTCCTTTTGCATCATCTATTTAATAGTCAGTCTATTATTATTGTATAATTTAGTAAATTAAATATATGTAATGAACTTAATCAAAAATAGTAATCAAGGAGGAGAAAACATGGAGTTTAAATGGTTACAGTCCTTTATTGTAGCGGCTCAAACTTGTAATTTTCGAACAGCGGCACAACAACTTCATCTTTCACAGCCAAGTATCACCGTTCACATTCAACAGTTAGAAGAATTTTTGCATGTTCAATTGTTTAAGCGTGAAAGAAACCGTGTCCAATTAACTGAAGCCGGGAAGCTTTTTCGACTAGAGGCACAGCAAATGGTCCTTCAGTGGGAGCAAAGTATTGAACGTATTCGTTTAGTCAGTAAAGGCATTCATGAAAAGATTATTATCGCTATGACCCCTTTAATGGTGGAAACCATTTTACCGCATGTTTTGTATCAATTTATCAATGATCACCCTGCATTGGAAATTTCGATTTTAGTGGAGGATTCAGCTAAAATTGAAGATTTAGTTCATCAGCATCAAGCGCATATAGGTATCTCCTTATTACCAACTCGCTATCGACATTGGCATCAAGAGCTGCTTATTGAAAGCCCGTTAGAATTAGTGATTCCATTAGATGCTTATGACGATGAAACAGGGGCTTACATCGATTATGAAGAGCTATTTCAAACATATACATTATTTACGCATCATCACCCAACTATTTGGAATGAGCTTTTACATAATTTAAGAGAAAACTATATGTTAACGAGGCAAGTATCAATTTCCCAATCCTATGTCGTAAAAAGACTAATCAAAGACGGCTTAGGGATGTCTTTTCTACCTCGTATGATCGTAAGAAAAGAGCGTATGGAGGGACGTTTTAATATTGTACCGTTTGAAGGTTTTTCATTGCCAAATGTACCCGTATACTTGTTCTATAAAGAGTCGACAAATGTTCCAAATGACTTACTAGAGCTATTACTAACTAGAAATTATTTATAATTCACATGATGTTCAAAAATGAGGGGAATCTGAGTGAATTGTTTGTAAGGGTTTTCATAGACAGTGTCCCATTATGGTATGATAGATAATAGTTTGTAAGGGGGAATAAACATGGTATTTTCTCTTTTTAAAAAGAAGAAAGATTCACAGCCATTAAAAAATAGAGTTGAGTTTTGCATCACGAATTTATCGTTAGGTGCGGCAGATGCATATGATGTCTTACTAGAACGTGAAGATATTGAGATGGAGGAATCGGGTTGTACATCGCATTGTGACATCTGTGAGCAAGGTATTTTTGCTATTGTGAACGGAGAAATCGTCACTGCGGATGATGCGGAGGCATTAGTACAGGCTATTGATGAAGAAATCAAACAAAATCCACTGTTCTAATTAAAAAACAGCTTGTGAACGCACAAGCTGTTTTGTTATGGAACGAGGATTACCAACCACGAACATATTGTACGGGTGGTTGCAGTTCTTCGCTTAATTCTTTAGCTGCATGGAGGGGCCAGTACGGCTCACGGAGTAATACACGAGCTAAGAAAATTAAATCTGCACGGTTATTTTGCAAAATTTCTTCGGCTTGAATGGCTGTTGTAATAAGGCCCACTGCACCAGTAGGGATATCAGCTCCATGTTTGATGGCTTCTGCATGAGAAACCTGGTAACCTGGAAAAACATTGATAGCAGCAGGGACAACGCCACCTGTTGATACATCTACAAGGTCTACCCCTTGTGACTTCATCCAGCGGCTAAAGACGATGAAATCTTCCATTGTAGTGCCATCCTCTGCGTAATCTTCTGCAGAAACACGTACCAACAATGGCCCATCCCAAACACTGCGAATGGCATCGATGATTTGACGCAATATACGGTAGCGATTTTCCTGTGAGCCACCATATTGATCTTCACGTTTGTTCGTAGCAGGCGATAAAAATTCACTGATTAAATAGCCGTGTGCTCCATGAATTTCTAGTACGTCAAAGCCTGCCTTTGCAGCACGAATAGCCGCTTGTTTAAACGCTTCAATCACATGATGAATGTCCTCTTCAGACATGGCTGTTGGTGTTTGATAGTCTGAACTAAAGGCAATTGCTGATGGGGCAAAAATTTCGCCATCTATTGCTGCTTTACGTCCGGCATGACCAAGCTGGATGCCTGTTTTAGCCCCATATGCTTTCATGCCTTCTACTAATTGACGTAAGCCTTCAATATGCGCGTCATCCCAAATGCCTAAGTCCTTGTTGGAGATACGACCTTCTGGTACAACACCCGTAGCTTCTAAAATGATTAATCCTACTTGCCCAGCTGCCCGTGTCGCATAATGGACTTGATGGAAAGGTGTGACCATACCATCATCCTCGGCTGAGTACATACACATTGGTGCCATGACAACACGGTTTTTTAAGGAAATCGATTGTAATTGATAAGGTTCGAATAATTTACTCAAAATAAAGCCCCCTAATTCCTAGTGATAAACTTTATTTTGCACCTAATGTTATCCATTTGCAAGTGAACGAGATCGTGCTTCTGCTTCTTTAATACAAGCTTCAATCGCCTCATTAAATTGATACTGCTCTAGCGCTTGAATCCCCGCCTCAGTTGTCCCGCCAGGGCTTGTTACTTTTTTGCGTAGGACATCCGGTTCATCTACGGATTGCTTGAGCATTTCAGCAGTACCAGCAAGAGTTTGTGTCATCAATAATCGTACTGTATCTTTGGATAGACCTACCTCTGTTCCTACACGCTCGAACGCTTCCATTAAATAATAAATATAAGCAGGACCACTACCTGAAAGGGCTGTGACTGCATGTAATTGATCCTCATCGACTTCAATAACGGAGCCAACAGCCTCTAATAACTGGAGAAAAAGAATACGCTGTGCAGTAGATACTTCGTTATTAAATGCAATGCCGCTTGCGGACATACCGATAGTGGCAGACGTGTTAGGCATCACTCGTGCGACTGGACGGCTCCCTAAAAGTTCAGTAATCGTCCCTATCCCAATTCCTGCTAGAATGGACAGAATCGCAGACTGTGCTGTGATTTTTGGTTTTAACTCCCGCATTGCTGCAATTGCGTCTTTTGGCTTCATCGCCAAAATGATTAGATCTGCCTGACGAAAAATGACCTGATCAAACATGCAGTGAATGCCATATGTTTCTTGTAAAAAATGTAGACGTTCTTTGTCAGAGCGATTGGTGACGTAAATTTCCTGTGGTGAAAATACCTTTTGCTTTATCCACCCTTGAATCAATGCCTCTGCCATTGAGCCCGCACCGATAAATAAAATTTTTTTCATGAATAAAACCTCCAGTTCAAAATAAAAAAGCGCTCTCGTCCTTATTTAGAAGGACGAAAACGCTTTTGTTTCCGCGGTACCACCTTTGTTTGCCAATGTTGGCACAACTCTTAGCCCTTTTATCGCAAGGGAGACGGTTATGTTTGCATAACTGCTCAGAAATAGGTTCGGTAATGGGAGTGGGTGATGTTACTCTCAGCAAATGTAACACTCTCTAACACCTTCACCAATTACGTACTCGGCTTCTTCAACGCACATTAATAATTAGATTATTCAAAATTATAGTGATGGATGAGCTACCTGTCAACAGGAAGATGACGAAAACAGAAAAAACTTGTAAAATAGAATGAATCAGTATTCACTAGCGAGTAAAAAGGGGGAGACAACTTTGTCTATATACAAAATAGAAATACCAACACCCTATGAAGTAGGAGATGTCAATGCATTTATTGTGAAAGGTGATGCACTTAGCATTTTTGATGTTGGACCAAAAACGGTAGAAGCCTATGATGCTCTGAAATGGGGAATTCGTGCCGCAGGCTACGATATGCGAGATATTGAACAAGTTGTGCTCACCCATCATCACCCTGATCATGCGGGATGGGTCGATGCATTTCCACATGCTGAAATTTTAGGCCATGCCTATAATGATAAGTGGCTTCGTCATGACGAGGAGTTTTTACGTTATCACGAGCAATTTTACAGTGAACGTTTATTTGAACATGGGGTGCCACAAGAGTATATTGCTAAAAGCGTGCATGTTCGTCGCGAATTAGAGCTTGTAGGTGAACGTCCATTGACACAAATTTTGGCGGATGGAGATGAAGTACCTGGGCATCCAGGATTAAAGGCAATTGAAACATTAGGGCATGCACAAAGCCATTTTATTTTTTTGGATGAACAAACCCATCATGTGATTGGCGGAGATTTATTACTTGAAAAAATAACGCCGAACCCTTTAATTGAGCCACCATTAGATCATTCATTGGGACGCACAAAATCATTATTACAATATAACGAATCGCTAGAAATTTTACGCCAATTACCTGTCAAAATGATGTATACAGGACATGGGGCTGAACTACAAGACATTCCAATCTTAATTGATAAACGACTAGAAAGACAGCATCAGCAATCCATGAAAGTTTGTGAATTACTAGGGGATGATCAATTAACAGTTGTGCAAGTGACGAAACGATTGTATCCAGCTATCTTCCAGCATATGCTTGGTTTAACACTATCCAAAACATTGGGGCATTTAGATTATTTAGAGGCAAATAATTATATTACTTCAACGAAGACAGAAAAAGGCATCTATTTATTTAAAAGAAAGTAGGACTATATATGAATAGTAAGACGATCTTTGTGACAGGGGCAACAAGTGGTGTAGGCTTAAAAATAACGGAGTTACTAGTAGCGCAGGGTCATACCGTTTATGCTACAGGCCGCAATGCTGTAGCTTTAAAAGTTTTAGAACGTTTGGGAGCCAAAGTCATTCAAGCTGATTTAACCCATTTACATACACTCGACGCTGTTTGTGCGCAGCTTCCACCCATTGATGTTGCCATCCTTTCAGCTGGTGTTGGAAAGTTTGCTGAGGCTCCAAAGTTAATGGATGAGGATATTGCACAAATGATTGAATTAAATATTAGTGTACCTATTTACCTTGCTAAACGGTTAGCTTCCACGATGATGGAGCGAAATCAAGGGCATTTGATTTTTATTGGGTCTCAGGCTGGCAAGGTCGCCACTCCGAAAGCAAGTGTTTATGCAGCTACCAAGCATGCGATTGTAGGATTTACAAATGGACTACGGATGGAGCTTGCGCCCTATCATGTAAAAGTAACGGCTATTCACCCTGGACCGATTGATACACCATTTTTAGACAAGGCCAATGATCAAAGTGGCTATCGCGAATCTTTAGGTAGATTTTTATTATCAGCTGATGAAGTGGCACAGGCGACAATTAAAACAATTGAGCGCCCAGTTCGAGAGATCAACCTCCCAAAAATCATGGGGCTATCAAGTAAACTGTATGCACTGGCACCTGCAACTATTGAGTTGTTAGGGAAATCATTTTTCCATAAAAAATAATGAACATCTAACTGTAAGCATGTACTTCTCATGTCTACAGTTTTTTCATACTGACTAAGAAAAGGGGGGTATTATGTATACAATTGGACAAGTGGCAAAATTTTTAGGCATTTCTAGAGATACGATCAAATATTATGAGGAAAAGGAATTGGTTAAGCCTCAACAAAATAGTGAGAATGGCTATAGAACATACAATCAATTGGATATATATCATTTAACAACCGTCAATTTTTATCGAGAATTGGATTTAGAAATTAAACGAATACAAGAAGTAAGAAAAGGCATGAGTATTGAGGGAATCCAACACCTATTAGAGGAGAAAGAACAACAGGTATTAGAGGAGATAGCCTATAAAAACCTACTGTTAAAAAAACTCCAAAATGCACAAGAGGATTGCCAAAAAATTCAACAATACTTAGGTACCTTTACGATAAAAGAAATGAAACCTCTAGCCATGGTAGGCGTAATAGACCATTATACAGCTTATGAAGAATATGACGCACTTAAAGAAAACACAGACAGTTTAAAAAAAGCGGTTATCCTGACATCATTAAGAAGAGTAATACAGTTTAATGAACAAGGCATGCAGGAAGAAAAATTTATGATTGTGCGAAAGCTAGAAGAAAACGAGGAAACGTTAGAAGAGCAAGTTTTATATCATCCTACCTGTTTATATACGGTCATTGAAGATGGAAGATGGTCAACGGGTGGCAATAATACAGACGACCAAGTGGAGGCGACAATTAGAAGAGTAGCTAAAGAAAATGGCTATGAGCTTTTAGGTCTCGTTTATATTAACTTATTACTAGCCACTTTCGAGGGAGGACTAGAACGAATTTTTTTAGAAATGTATGTTCCCATAAAATAGAGTGATAGATGGAAATATGTATTGACCTGTGAGCAACCCCCAGGTTTAAGCTGAAAGTATTCAGAACGAAACGGGGGATTTATGATATGAACAAAAAAAAGAAGCTAAAAAGACCTGTAGCGAGTTTCATTATCCTGACTAATATCATCTTTTTGCCACTTTTTTGCCTTGTAGGAGCCGTTAAAATGTTAGGCTTTCCTACCTGGGTATTCGATATAGTACGCTGTCTATCTGCATGGTCATCGACTTTTGCCTTTGCCATACTATTTTCAAAAATTTATCCAGGGCAGCATTTTTTACATTTCGTGAAACAAAAATTTAAAAATCAGCTTCGATTTTCTGTCATTCTTTCTGCTCTGCTTATTCAAGCCACCATCTTTATGATCATCTTACTTCTTGTTATGAAAAATACTCAAGCTGATGCTATCTTGACTATTTCCTCTTGGGGAATGCTTAGTTATTTTTTCTTTAAAAATCTATTGTCAGGACCTATAGGAGAAGAATTAGGGTGGAGAGGCTTTGCGTTGCTTGAGCTCCAAAAGAAATATGGGTCATTACAATCTGCAATCATCATAGGATTTTGGTGGGGAATTTGGCATTTACCTATTTGGTTCACAACAGGACTTACAGGGCTGGAGCTACTAAAATACATCATATTCTTTATGCTTTCCATCATTTCTACGACCATTATTATGACAGCCTTCTATACAATTAATCAAAATTTAATCATTCCTATAATGATCCATCAATTCTTCAATTTTTTTATAGGCATTATAAACGATAATTTAATTATTTTAATGATGTATAACGCTATCCTGTATTCAATAGCAGCCTTTCTACTTATACTGATGAATCCAAATAAGGTTTGGTCTAATAAACCTAGCCAATGACATCATAAAGCCAATGTGATGATTTCCACACTACCGCCGGGTGCGCTTCTCGCTTGAAAACAATTGATCAATTGGCTCCCAAAGACCCATTAAGATGAATATGGATAGTTCGTTTATTTATCCATTAGTAGTGTCATAAGAATCCAGTTTATACATTGGATTCTTTTTTGTTGTAATTTATACAGTATACATTTATGTCTATAGTAAAAAAGCGTTTTTTTTGAGTATATATCATTGATTTCTTTAAGAGTAATGTATGGGTAAGCTGACTTTTTATAAGAAAAATAAAAGTCTATTAATTTATAAAAATACACTTGTTTTTATTTTTATAACATGATACTATTCGTGTATAAACTTTTAATTGAATGTATAAACATACATATCTATAGAGCAATGGAGGCGCATTTTTTATGGCAAATAAAAAGGTTGTACTAGCATATTCAGGTGGACTTGATACTTCGGTAGCAATTCCATGGTTAAAAGAACAAGGTTGGGACGTTATCGCAGTATGTCTTGACGTTGGTGAAGGGAAAGATCTGGAGTTTGTAAAAAACAAAGCTCTACAAGTAGGAGCAATTGAATCTTATATGGTGGATGCAAAGGATGAATTTGCTGAAAACTATGCATTAATCTCATTACAAGCACACACTTGGTATGAACAAAAGTATCCATTAGTGTCAGCTCTTTCTCGTCCATTAATTTCGAAAAAATTAGTTGAGATTGCGAACCAAGTAGGTGCGGATGCTGTCGCTCATGGTTGCACAGGAAAAGGAAATGACCAAGTTCGTTTTGAAGTTTCTATTAAAGCATTAAATCCTGATCTAGAAGTATTAGCACCAGTTCGTGAGTGGGGCTGGAGCCGTGATGAGGAAATTGAATATGCGATGAAACATAATGTTCCTATTCCTGCGACATTAGATTCTCCATTTTCAATTGACCAAAACTTATGGGGTCGTGCGAATGAAGCGGGCATTATGGAAGATCCATGGGTATCTCCACCAGAAGAAGCTTATGGCTTAACCGTTTCAGTAGAAAACGCACCAAATGAAGCAGAGTATGTGGAAATCGAATTCGTGGCTGGTAAACCAGTTGCTTTAAACGGCAAAGAAATGAAGCTTGCTGATTTAATTCAGGAATTAAACGCAGTAGCAGGTGCACATGGCATTGGACGTATCGATCACGTTGAAAATCGTTTAGTAGGTATTAAATCTCGTGAGGTTTATGAAATTCCTGGCGCTAAGGTGCTGTTAACGGCTCATAAGGAGCTGGAAGATTTAACACTTGTCAAAGAATTAGCCCACTTCAAGCCAGTCATTGAGAAAAAACTATCTGAATTAATTTATGATGGTTTATGGTTCTCTCCATTACGTGATGCACTTGAGGCATTCCTTGCCCAATCACAGCAATATGTGAATGGTACAGTGCGTGTGAAATTATTCAAAGGGCATGCCATTGTAGAAGGACGTAAATCACCAAATTCACTATACAATGAAAAATTAGCCACATATTCGAAGGAAGATCAATTCAACCACGCTTCCGCTGTAGGCTTTATCGAACTATGGGGTCTACCAACTGTAGTGAACTCAGCTGTTAATAAAAAGTAATCGTAATAAGCAGGGTGGGGTGAAGCATTTGTGCTTGCCCTACACCTTTTGAAAAGTAATAAAGGAAAAGGTGAGCTGACATGACAAAACTTTGGGGTGGACGTTTCCAAAAATCAGCAGAAGCATGGGTAGATGAATTCGGTGCATCCATTGGCTTTGATCAACAACTTGTGCTAGAGGACCTTGAAGGTAGTGTTGCACATGTCACAATGCTTGGCGCAACAGGGATTTTACCATCAGCTGATGTAGAGGCCATACTGAGTGGTCTTGCCCAACTGAAAGAAAAGGCAATAGCAGGTGAGCTTGAATTTAGCATTGCTAATGAAGATATACACTTAAATTTAGAAAAGATGCTCATTGATTTAATTGGTCCTGTTGGTGGCAAACTACATACAGGACGTAGCCGTAATGACCAAGTTGCGACGGATATGCATCTCTTTTTGAAAAAGCGTGTCCAGGAAACAATTGATTTAATTGCTATATTCCAACAAACTTTATTAGTCCAAGCCGAGGAGCATATTGAAACGATTGCACCGGGCTACACACATTTACAACGAGCTCAGCCCATTTCTTTTGCCCATCATTTAATGGCCTATTTTTGGATGCTAGAGCGTGATAAGCAACGCTTCACAGAATCCATCAAACGCATTGATATTTTGCCATTAGGGGCAGGAGCGATGGCAGGGACAACATTCCCAATAGACCGTTTAAAATCAGCAGAATTGCTAGGATTTAATGATGTTTATGCCAACTCGATGGATGCTGTAAGCGACCGTGACTTTATTGTAGAATTTTTAAGCAATGCATCCTTGTTAATGGCTCATTTATCGCGCTTTGCTGAGGAAATTATTATATGGTCTACAGATGAATTTAAATTTATCGAATTGGATGATGCCTTTTCAACAGGTTCTTCCATTATGCCACAAAAGAAAAATCCCGATATGGCTGAGCTCATTCGAGGCAAAACAGGGCGTGTTTATGGAAATCTAATGGGTTTGTTAACGGTTTTAAAGGGAACACCATTAACGTACAACAAAGATATGCAAGAAGATAAAGAAGGCATGTTTGATACAGTGCATACGATTCTTGGTTCTCTGAAAATCTTTGAAGGTATGGTTCGTACGATGACTGTCAATACGGAACGCTTACAGCAAGCTGTTCATGCTGACTTCTCGAACGCAACCGAGCTAGCTGATTACCTTGCTACAAAAGGTATGCCTTTCCGTGAGGCACATGAGGTGACAGGTAAACTTGTGTTCACATGTATTCAAAAAGGCATTTACTTATTAGATTTACCATTGGATGAGATGAAGCGTGAAAGCGAGCTAATTGATTCGGATATTTATGAGGTGTTAACGCCAGAAGCGGCTGTCCGACGCCGTCACTCCCTTGGGGGAACTGGCTTTGACCAAGTCAAAATTCAAATTGAAAAAGCCCAAGCTTGTCTAGCTGTCCAACATTAATTTTGCGTGCATGTCCTCGTGACTTTTGCATAGATATTCATTAAAGCTGTCCTGTGAGGCGCTATGAAAACCTTATCCTTTTTCAACAAAACCAGAGGGTGACATGAAAAAGAGTACCTTACATACGTGAAGGACAATCCCCAATTCTGGAGACGCGGAATTGGGGTTTTTGTATTTCAGCTAAACAAATTAGTAAATAGAAAAAGCCGATTTCCTAGTACGTTCACTAAGAGAATGCCTAATTATTCGTAAAAAATATGCTCAAATACCTCCAAAGGTAGAGTATAGTTTGTTTTCAAAAGGGAAATCCATAATCCCTATTTTAGATGCACTTTGTGAATGGGGAGAAGAACAGCTACAACAAATAAGCCAAGGAACAATGACATAAAAGTTGAGAAGAAATTAGAATTATGAATTGTACTATTATTTTTAGTTTTAAACGGTAAAGAAAATAATCATGCATAAACGAATGGACAATGGTTCATAATAAGTGCGGAAACACTTATTAATCTAACCTGATGGGGAGGATGCAGAATGAGTAATAGTCAAACACCCAAAGACCAAGAATCTCAGGAAAGTCCGCCACAGCTGTTGATGGTTGAAGCTTCTTAAAACTTAAGCCTAAAGGTGAAGCAGAGTTCTGTTTCACTGTAGATTAAGGTGAAGCGTAAACCATCTCAGTAAAAAATCAAATAGAAGCAATAAGTGTCCATGGATCCAGAATTTTTCTGGATCCTTTTTTATGCTGCTTTTTCATGGGGGAGGTGGAGAAACTACAATAATCCCTACATTTGACAATGAAAAAAATCTGTACTAATCTATATAGAACAGATTCTGTTTGGTGTCCATTAGCCTATCGAATGGAATAGCTGTGTAATTAATCCAGTGAATTATAAAACAATGGAAGTAGGGGTATTATGCTTATAAATAGTAGGCATTTTTGGCACCACTATTTCACCTTTGGAAAAGGGCATTTTTTATTCCAATACATACGATCCATCCTTGTAAGCTAAGAACAATAAGGCATTGATGGGATAGTCAATTTTGCAAACAAATGGTGTTACATGACAATCAGTAGGGCAGTATGGCCAATTTTGTTTGACATAGAAAGGGAGAGTAAATTGAAAAAATTGTTTGTGTTATGCTGTACGCTTTTACTTTTAGCTGGCTGTGGGCAAAAGGAAGAGCTTGTAGAAAATAAAGAGACCAAGGGGGAAAGTGCCATGAACGAACAGTTTATTGGAAAATGGGAAGGCAATATTGAAACACCGAATGGACAGCTACCAATCATTGTTGATTTACAGAAAAATAGTGGTACTCTATCCGTGCCAGCTCAGGGCCTATCTAATTTCCCGTTGCAGAGTGTGAAATATACAGGTGATCAGGTAACCGTTTCCATTCATTTAAACGGATCAATAATTGCTATTAATGGTACTTTCAAAAATGAACAAATAGAAGCTACATTTCAACAAAATGGTGGGAACTTCCCACTTATCTTACAAGCATATAAAGAGGAACCAGTAACTTATGAAACATTAAAGATTCCAGTTCAGCAAGGTGACCTTATAGTGGCTCTTCAAAAAGCCAATACGACATCTCCATCACCAGTCGCAGTTATTATTGCTGGCTCTGGACCGACAGATAAGGATGGTAATTCAGTTTTAGCTGGTAAAAATAATAGCTTAAAAATGATTGCTGAAGGTTTGGCTCAGAAGGGAATCACAACTGTACGCTATGATAAACGAGGTATTGGGGATAATCAAGCACTCTTGACGAAAGAAGCAGATGTGACGTTTGACCATTTTGTTGAAGATGCAGTGCAAATCATCCAATCATTGCAGGCTAATAAAGCCTATACAAGTGTTCATGTCATTGGACATAGTGAAGGTTCATTAATTGGTTTATTAGCGGATCAAAAAACAGGAGTAGCATCCTTTGTTTCGATTGCAGGTGCTGGACGTCCAATGGATGAAGTTTTAGTGGAGCAATTAAAAAGTCAGCTAGCACCAAATTTATTCAAAGAATCAAAGGACATTTTGGCAGCTCTAAAGCAAGGAACGCAAGTGGAACATATTTCGCCAGAATTACAAGCAGTCTTCCGTCCTTCTATACAGCCTTTCCTTATTTCCGTGTTAAAGTATAATCCAGCCACAGAGCTTGGAAAAGTAAAGAGTCCTGTACTACTTGTGCAAGGAACGACTGATTTACAAGTGAAGGAAGTCGATGCAGAGGCATTAAAGAAAGGTAACCCTGATGCAAAGCTTCTTTATATGGAGGGAATGAACCATGTGTTGAAAAAGGCACCAGAAGACTATGCCGCGAATTTAGCAACCTATGCAGACCCAACACTTCCACTACATGAAGATTTACTACCAGCTATTCAACAATTTATTAATGGAAAGTAGGCTGAGTCACTTTGGGTGTTTTTGTATATTTAATCATCATGCTTCCGTTTCTCATCTTTGCCCTTGTATTATCACAGGGGAAAGGAACTTTTCTAATTGCTGGCTTTAACACAATGTCACAAGACGAAAAAGATACGTATGACGAAATAGCACTTGCAAAATTTATGGGGAAGATGATGTATGGCTACTGTTTTTGTGTACTTTTATGGGTGCTGAATGAACTATTTCAAACACAGTGGTTATTTATTGTAGGTCTTGTTCTTTTTGTAGTGCTTACGATTTTTTTAATGATCTATATGAACACAGGTAATCGATTCAAAAAATAAAAAATACAAAGAAGGACTTGATCGCAACAATGACAAGTCCTTTTTGTATGAGAATCATTATCATTTATCTGGAATTCTGTTAAACTAGTGCCATGTCAATGGTTAAACTAGAAGGAGTGCTTGAGCTAAATGAAATTAAGCGACCATATACTTTTGTGGAATCACGCGTACATTAAAATCATGGATATACGTTTTACAATGATGGAACAAGGAGAAGCATTCGGCCCTTATCCATTGCCTATGAATGCCTTTCTGTATACAAAAAGAGGCGATGCTCAAATATGGGTCGATAAAAATAGGCATTTAGTACAATCCTTTCATGCCTTTCATGCAGGAAAAGGTGTATGTATACAGATTGTAGCAGAGAAGGAATTTGATTATTTTCTGATTTTCTATAAAACCACTCTACCGTTACCGAATCGACAAGAAATTGTAGCTTTGTTGGAAAACGACAATCCGTTTCAATACCAGTATGCTTTCGCACCAGCTAATCCACTTACTCTGCTTGATAAAGTGGAGCAAATGAATACGTTTTGGCTACAACCCAATGAAAAAGAGCTGAAACGTTTACATATAAAAGCATTGTTTTATCAATATATTTATGAATTACTACGACAAATGCATAACCAGGGAATTCACCCTATAAAGCCAGATATAGTTACAGAAGCCGTTCGCTATATTGAGGAACATTATCAGAGGCCATTGACGCTTGAAAAGCTGGCTCAGGAATTATCTTGTAGTGTAGGTTATTTATCTAAGTTATTTAAAGAAAAAATGCATACTAGCCCGATTCATTATTTGGGTGTCATGCGTATAAATAAAGCAGCGAAATTGCTAGTACAAACAGATGCGACATTGCAGGATATTGCTGATCATGTTGGTTATCCAGATGGCTATTCATTAAGTCGAAGCTTTAAACGACATAAGGGCATTTCTCCAGCTCAATTTAAAAAAGCATGGAAACAAAAAAGCGAAGATGAAGAATTGCCATTTTGGAGAAGAAGATATGCTATTCTCCCAAATCCTATCGAATGGTATATTGATGATGAAATTGAAAATCATTATCAACGAAAGGGAGCAAGCGAAATGTCGAAGTTTAAAAACATGAAGGTAACGGCCATGACGTTGTTTATGTGTCTATCATTATTATTAGCTGCATGCTCAAATGCAACAACTACAAATGGGGCTACACCAGCTGCCAATCAAGAAACAAAGGCGAATAGTGGGCAAGAAGTGATGCAGGAAGGGAAAACAAGAATTGTTGCTACGCCAAGAGGTGATGTTGAAATTCCAGCACAGCCACAGCGTGTAGCGGCTGATCAATATATGGGACAACTATTAAAGCTAGGCATTATACCAATCGGGGTTCGTGAAGGAATGTTAACGGAAGGGTGGATAAAAAAATCAGGTATTCCGCAAGAAACACTCGATAAAATTGAGAACTTGGGTAACTTTCCAATGAACCCAGAAAAACTCATTATGTTAGAGCCCGATTTAATTATTGGATCAATCGAAAAAAATATTGAACAATACGAAAAAATAGGAACGACAGTTTTTATCCCGTATTGGGAAGAACTTTCAACGGCAGGGCCTTTGGAAAAATTCAGAAGAATTGCTGAAGTATTTGGTAAAGAGCAAGAAGCGGAGGAATGGATAACAGGATATGAGCGCAAGGTAGAAGATGCTCGAAAACAAATAAAAGGCATTATTAAGGAAGGAGAAACGGTATCAATTGTGCAATTAAGCCCTACAGGTTTGTTTGTGTTAGCTGCTGAGGGTGGGAATTATGGTAGTAATACCATTTATCAGATGTTGAAATTACCTCCTACAGAACAAGCATTAAATATGAAAGAAGGCTTTGAAAATATTTCGCTAGAGGTGCTGCCCGAGTATTTAGGCGATCATGTATTTGTCTATGTGAATTCGCAAGAAGATGCAGAGGAGATATTGAACAGCCCTATTTGGCAAGGAGCCCCTGCAGTGAAAAATGGCCATGTTTATATGTATGGTGAATTCGATGATGAATTCGTCATGGAGGATCCATACTCTTTAGATCTTCAGCTTGATAAAATTGTCAACGTTTTATTAGAGAAAAAACAGTGACCAACATAACCTGAATTTGTTTTAACATAAACCCTCCTCGGTGGCTTGTTTTAGAGGAGGGTCTATGCTGAGATTGGTCCTAATGACAATAATTGCATGTTGTATGACTATTTTATAATATTAATAGCATAGAATTTATGAAATGAAGTAGAGCCTATTAAGCAAGGTTCTACTTTTTATCAATACTTAAAAAACTGAATATTTAGGAAACTGTAAATTTAATGTCACAAATATGCTTGAAAAAGGGCTGTTCTTCTTCTTTTCTGTAAAAATAGAATTTTTAGAATAATAAGTATTATTATAGAGGACATTAAAAAATTAATAGGTAAGGAGAATTATTTAATATGTCTCAAATGTTAGCACTGACGATAGTACTTGCTATTCTTTACATCGGAGATATTGTCGCAACAAGAACAAAGGCTTGGATTCCATCTGTGTTCGTCTGTGCGGTATTATTTTTAATCGGCTATTGGACGTTTTTCCCGAAAGATATTGTTAGTATTGCCGGGATCGGTCCAGTAGTTGCCACGATGTTAATGTATTTATTAATTACCAATATGGGGACACTTCTGTCACTCAAGGAATTGAAAAACCAGTGGAAGGCAATTGTCATTTCATTGGCCGGTATTGTAGGAATTATTGCTATTTTATTTACCTTTGGCGCCATGATTTTTGATTTGAAAACAATGATTGTGGCAGTTCCACCATTGGTTGGAGGAGTTGTGGCTGCATTAGTCATGTCAGAAGGTGCCTCGGCTGCTGGCTTAGAGGATTTAGCAGTTTTTGCAATTGTTATTTATGTCATTCAAGGATTTGCAGGCTATCCGATTACTTCAATTGTATTAAAACGTGAAGCAAAACGTTTATTAAAAGAACACCAACAAGGTAAGCTACATACGATTTCACAAGTGCAGGAAGAAGAAAACGCTGCTACTGAACAGCCTAAATTATTTAGGAAGATGCCTGCCAATTATAATACAGAATATTTTAAATTTTTCCGTTTAGCGCTTATTGGTTTATTGGCCTACGGTACATCGACCGTATTAGCTCCAATTGTGACAGTTAATGCGCTAGTACTGTGCTTAGTGTTTGGTGTACTTGCTTCAACAATTGGTTTTTTAGAAAAGCAACCGTTACAAAAAGCAAATGGCTTTGGCTTTGCCATTATGGGCTTAATGCTCTTTATATTCGACGGCTTAAAACAGGCAACCCCTGAAATGCTAATGCGCATTATTGTTCCGTTAGTTGTTTCGATTGTCCTAGCTGTAGCCGGCATGTATATTTTCTCGTTCATCGCAGGGAAAATATTAAAAGTTAGCCCGAACTTAGCGTTTGCGGTTTCCTTAACAGCGCTATATGGTTTCCCCGCAGATTATATTTTAACGAATGAAGTGGTGAAATCATCGACGACGGATGAAAAAGAGCGTGAAATGCTGCTAAGTCGTATGCTGCCACCTATGCTTGTTGGAGGCTTCATTAGTGTAACCATAACATCGGTTATTTTAGCGGGTATTTTCGTCAATTGGTTATAAAAAAGGAGAGAGTAATCATGACTAATATTAAACCTATCATTGCTGATCTTAACAGTGAGCTTGTGGCGATTCGTCAAACATTACATAGTGAGCCGGAGCTTTCGTGGGAGGAATATGAAACAACGAATTATGTAGCAGCTTATTTAGATAAGCTAGGTATTCCTTATAGACGAACAGAACCCACAGGTATTATTGCTGAATTAAAAGGGAACAAGGAAGGAAAAACGGTTGCCCTACGAGCGGATATGGATGCCTTATCCGTTTGTGAAATTCGAGAGGATATTCCATATCGATCTAAAACAAATGGAAAGATGCATGCATGTGGTCATGATGCCCATACAGCCATGCTATTAATTGCCGCTAAAACTTTACATGCAGTCCGTGACGAAATAGAAGGGACAGTTCGATTTATTTTCCAGCCTGCTGAAGAAGTTGCTACAGGGGCAAAAGCAATGGTTGAGCAAGGCGCTATGGAAGGTGTAGATAACGCATTCGGTATTCATATTTGGTCACAAATAGACACAGGAAAAATCCAGTGCAATAAAGGACCTGCGTTTGCCTCTGCTGATATTTTTAAAGTAACTTTCAAAGGTCAGGGTGGTCATGCTGCAGCGCCACATGATGCTATCGATGCAGTGATGATTGCTTCGACCTTTGCGTTGAATGTTCAAACGGTTGTATCGCGTACAGTCAATCCACTTCGCCCAGCTGTCTTAACCATTGGTAAAATGGATGTCGGTACCCGTTTCAATGTAATTGCCGAAGACGCTATTTTGGAAGGAACTGTGCGTTGCTTCGATCAAGACGTACGTATGCATATGGAAGCGCAAATTCGCCATTATGCTGATCAAGTTGCAATACTCTATGGTGGAACAGCTGAGGTTATTTATGAATACGGTACTCAAGCCGTCAACAACGATAAAGCTAGTGCCGACTTAGTTGAACGTTTAGCAATGGAGCATTTTGGTGCTGAAGCTTATCATTTAGACGACCCAACGATGGGTGGCGAGGATTTCAGCTTTTATTTAGATGAAGTGCCAGGTTGTTTTGCGTTGGTAGGTTCTGGAAATACAGAAAAAGATACACGCTGGGCACATCATAATGGTCATTTTGATATTGACGAAGATGGTTTGCGAATTGGAGCAGAATTATATGTGCAATATGCGTTAACTTGGCTACAAGAAAATAAATAATATGAAAACGTAAGCGGTAATTTTAGTCATTGTATAATTCCATGCTAGCTGGTCATAATAAAAAAGATTTCACTTATGAAATCTATAATGATGAGGAGGATGAAAAATGAGTAGGTTCGAACAATTAGACCCCAAATCTCAAAAAATCCACCGCAACTGGTCAAGGATTAAGCGATCAAAATCGCAAGTAAACGGGGAAACGGAGATCACTCTTCATAACCGTCTCTTGCGAAGCGAAGCAAAGGCCCGTCAGTTTTAATCATGCTAGAAAAGTAAGTGTCATCAAGCCCAGAAATTTTCTGGGCTTTTCTTTTTGTGTAATATATAATGTATGATCATACTGAAAAGGGATTGAATAAAAGGGGAGTGAAGCCAACTATGAACAATCTTATTCCTACTTATTTACAGCATTTCACAACAAGGATTCAACAGCCAGAAGGGGTCGAATCACAATTACAGCTTTGCTCTACTTCAAATAACACGCAATTTGAAATTTGGTATTATGGTGATTTATTAGCCTTAGAAGGGGAGGTTTTACCATTCATTTCAGGTTCGACTGCTAAAATCGTTGCCAAGGACCCATTAACAGCAGAGGAAATTTTGCTTTTTGATGCGACCCTACACGGTTATAATGCGTTGTTTTGTGATGACTATACAGAAGAACAACGTGGCAACCGTCCTCTACAGTCATATAATATGCCCGCCACTGAAGTGATCTTATCATTTTTTTATAACATTGATTATGATGAAGAAGTGGATGACTATGAGGTCGATGAACAAGGAAATGTACAGTTAATGAATGGTGAAACAACAGATTGGGAGACGGTAAAAAGAAATGGCTATGATGCATTTGTTTTTTATACTAAAAAAGAGGATGGAACATTATTAGCATTTGCCCAGGAAGAATTAGCTTAGCGTGAAAGGAATCAAATTAGATGCAACTATTTCATTTTTCTCAAGATTTAGCGAATCACATTCACTCTTATGAGTCCATAAATGCGTTTTATCAAAAAATCATGAAAACGGCAGTTCCCACGAATATCGGCTTTATCTATATTGAACCAAATGGTTTGGTAGGCATGCATGAAGCACCTGTACCACAATTATTGATTGTTATTCAAGGTGAAGGCTGGGTTTGTGGTGAGGATGGAAAAAGAGTCGATATTGCAACAGGAGATGGCGTTCTTTGGCAACAAGGACAAGCACATGAATCTGGCAGTACAACAGGATTAACAGCGCTTGTTATTCAGGCCGAACAAATTAATCTTACATAAATAAAACATGTGGTAGCGTACTGGGCAATAGCAGAATGCATAAGACTGAAAAATATATGCCAATCCATGCTCTGATGAGAATAGTTCAATAAAACCCTCTAAAATCGGTGACTAAAGCAATGTTAGAGTGAGGTATGATACCGGCTTTGACTAGTATTTTCTTGTACAAAAGTAATGTCATTTTCTTGCATCTGACGTATAATAGATGTCAACACTTTTCACCTGCAATTCCAATTTTTATCTTTATTGTAACGCACAATTAGATAGGGGGAAGACTTCATGCAAGTAATTGAAAAAGCATTTGGCTATATTACAAGAGAGCATGGGGAGCAAATTCAAGTTCTCGTATTTGAACAAAATACAGTAGGGGCAGGTATTCAAGTTCCCAAAGGTACGATTGAAGAAGGGGAAACACCGTTAGAGGCCGTAAAGCGGGAGATGCTGGAGGAGACAGGCCTAACAACACTTGTTGTTCAAGGGCTCATTGCACAGGATTACTTTAACCATCCATCAGGTGTTTTACAGAAACGTTATTTTTATCATTTAACTATCTCCGGAGAAACAAAGGAAACCTGGCAACATTATCCTACTGGGTTGAATGAAGCTGATTTACTTTTTTCTTTTTACTGGATATCAGCTGAGCAAGATACTTTGTTAGCTAAGGGGCATGGCGATTATTTATATCGTGTATTGGCTAAGGTGAAAAATTGAGCGTACAGAAAAACCGCGACATTATTGGCGCGGTTTTAATGTTTATTCGATTAAGCTTTTGCAGCGACCTCTAAAGCCTGTGCGAAATCGGCTATTAAATCATCTACATGCTCGAGTCCTACAGAAAAACGTAAAAGTCCGTCTGTGATCCCACGTTTGGCACGTTCCTCAGGCTCCATAGCGGCATGGCTCATCTTTGCCGGATAAGAAAGAATGGATTCCACACCACCAAGTGAAACAGCGAAAACTGGAATTTTCATTGCCTCGACTAATGCTTTTGCGGAAGCATAGCTTGGTAAGCGGAAAGATAAAACTGCTCCAGAGCTTGTACTTTGACGCTGATGGATGTTATGACCTGGATGTGAGGATAATCCAGGGTAATAGACTTGTTCCACCAGTGTATGAGTTGCTAAAAACTCAGCAATTTTTTGAGCAGATTGTGCAGAACGGCTAAAGCGGACATCTGTCGTTTTAATGTTTTGCAAGAGTGTAAAGGAATCCTGCACGCCCAATATATTGCCAAATGAATTTTGGATAAAGTATAAGTCCTGTCCTAGCTTTTCATCAGCTGTGACTGTTAATCCTGCAATAATATCAGAATGCCCCGATAAAAACTTCGTCGCACTATGAATAACGACATCAACACCTAGTTCTAACGGACGTTGATGTAATGGTGTCATAAATGTATTATCTAAAAATGTTAGACATTGGTGTTGTTTCGCCAGCTCTACTACACCACGAATATCTGTAATGCCTAACGTTGGATTAGATGGTGTTTCCATATAAAGTAGTTTTGTAGCCGGCGTTATTGCAGCTTCCACGGCTGCTATATCTGTGAAATCTACAAAAGTGTGGGAAATCCCAAAGCGCGGTAATACCTTTGTCACAAAACGATATGTTCCACCATAAACATCTTCAGTCATGACGATATGGTCGCCCTGTGATAACAGCATTAAAGCGGCTGAAACCGCAGCAATCCCTGAAGAAAAGGCATGGGCACGAACTCCACCTTCAAGCTCTGCTATCGCTTTTTCTAGAGCATCGCGCGTAGGGTTACCAGAACGCGCATAATCATATTCGCCAAACTCATCTATACTCTCTTGGTGGAAAGTAGAGGAAAGGTACATAGGAACATTGACTGCCCCTTTTTTATTTGAGTAGCCATCACGAACACCCGCATGAATGAGGCTAGTTTCAATATGTTGCTTCATCATTATGCCTCTTTTCTTAGGATATCAAATACTTGTTGTAAGTCTGCGATTAAATCTTCTGCTTCCTCAATACCAACTGAGAAGCGTAGTAAACGATCGCAAACACCACGTTCAACTCGTTCTTCATAAGGCATATCTGCATGTGTTTGAGTAGCTGGATATGTAATAAAGCTTTCCACACCACCAAGACTTTCAGCAAAAGTAATTAACTTTAAGTTACGAAGGAATGGGTCAATCCACTCTGGTTTTTGTAAGCGGAATGACAGCATACCACCTTTTCCTGTATAAAGGACATCTGTAACTAGTGCCTCTTCCTCTAAGTAAGCAGCAATAGCTTTGGCATTGGCATCATGTTGCTTTAAGCGAAGGTGCATTGTTTTTAAGCCACGAATAAGTAACCAAGAATCCATAGCACCAAGCACCATGCCACTACCATTATGAATAAAGCCAATGCGTTCAGCTAATTCTGTGCCTTTAGCTACTACGATCCCAGCTAAGACATCATTATGTCCGCCAATATACTTTGTTGCGGAGTGAAGCACAATATCTGCTCCCAAATCAATAGGACGTTGGAAGTACGGTGTATAGAATGTATTATCTACAATTAACAAAGCACCGTGTTTATGTGCAAGCTCAGCATACACCTGTAAATCAAATTCCTGCATAAGCGGATTCGTTGGTGTTTCGATGAATAAGGCACGTGTATTTTCATTTATTAATGCTTCTACCTGCTCCACTGATTCGAATTTTGAATAAACAGGCTTAATATTATATGTCTCTTGGAAGAAGTTAAATAGTCTATATGTACCGCCATATAAATCATCTGGCACCACTAATTCGTCGCCTGGTTTAAATATAGATAATACTAATTGGATGGCAGCCATCCCAGAGCTACAGGCAAAGCCCATATCGCCACCCTCTAAATCAGCAAAGCCTGCTTCTAAAAGAGCACGGGTTGGATTTTTTGTCCGTGTGTAGTCAAAGCCTGTAGATTCCCCAATACCAGCATGTTTATAAGCCGTTGATAAATGAATAGGTGGACTAACCGCTCCCGTTGTTGGGTCACTTAAATTACCTAGTTGTACTAGTTTTGTTTCAATGCTTCTGTTTAATGTCATGACGTCACTCTTTTCTCCAATATTATGTAAAGCGGGACTATTCGCTTTTCATTTAATAGTAGTAATCTCAATAATTGTTACCAATTTAACATGGATATTCAAGAAGAACAAGGGTGATTTCAGAAAATTAGCTAGATTATTTTATGTTAATCACGTAGGAATAGTAGGTTATAGTGGGGAATGGATTATTTCTATGTCTGACAATGCGGCTTCACTGGAAGTAAGTTCATTAATCGTTGAGGGAGCAATGTAGATTTGAAGAAAAGCCATTGGAGGTATTTTTCTGCTAATGAAAAAGAATCTGCCTCATTGGAATGAGACAGATTCGAAGTAGCGATAGATATTAGGCTTGTTCCTTTTTTAATAAATCGCGGATTTCCTTTAGAAGCTCTTCCTTGGCATCCAGCTCAGGAGTTGGTTCTTCCACGACTGCTTCTTCCTTTTTATTGGTAAGCTTCGTCATAATTCGTAAAGCCATAAAAATTGCAAACGCAATAATTAAAAAATCAATAATTGATTGTAAAAATACGCCTAATTTGATTTGAGCGTCACCCGAGCCATAGACAAAGCTTGCTGTTAAATCAATACCACCTGTTAACACACCAACTAATGGCATAATGATATTTTCAACTAAGGAGGTTACAATTTTACCGAAAGCACCACCAATGACAACCGCTACTGCTAAATCGATAATATTGCCTTTCATCGCAAATTCTTTAAAGTCTTTCCACAAAATAAAATTCCTCCCTATTATGATCCTTAAAATTAATCAATTTGTATTTTACTATATTTTTCCCAAGTCTTTCAACTGCTTTCGTAGTGGAAATGATGTCCTATGCTGCTAGGTTGTATGACTTAAAAAATTTCACTACTTATTTCGAAAATTTGGTAATATGGAAGTAGACTACTAGATTAGGTGTGACTTATGGCTAAAAAAAAGAATAACAAACCGATGTTATCACCCGCGACAAAATTGGGTATGATAGCATTATTGATTCCAATTGCAATAACCGTATACGTCCTTACCTTTTTTGCTTGGAAGGAGCTTCAAACCTTACCGATTTTTGAAAAGCTTGCTCAGGAAAAGGCGATAGAAGAAATTCAGGAGCATTTTGATATAAGCATTCCTGAAAAATTTATTCCTGTATACATAGCGGCGGAGGAGAAGTATGGCGTACCTTGGACCTTACTTGCTGCACATCATCGCATTGAGACTCGTTTTTCGACAGTGAAAACGATGGTATCGTCAGCAGGTGCAGAAGGGCATATGCAATTTATGCCTTGCACATTTGTTGGCTGGAAGCATCCCACTTGCTCAGGTTTAGGGAAGGGCGATATATCCAAGACTGAACTAATGAGCCCGCAGACCATTGCGAAATACGGGGGATATGGAGTTGATGCAAATGGTGATGGGGTTGCTGATCCATATGACATAGAGGATGCAGTTTTTAGTGCAGCTAATTACTTGTCGAAATATGGTGCCGCACAAGGTGAAATTAAAAAGGCGGTTTTTCAATATAATCACAGTGAGGAATATGTGGAAGATGTGTTGTCTTACTATCAATTGTACAACGCTTATCACGATGAGTTAAAAACGGCAGTTCTTTTACATCAGGAAAAATAAAGAGCCATCACATTGGATGGCTCTTCATCGCATATTTAAGTTGCTTTACGCATACCTTTGAGAATAAGGCTTACGATAAATATCAGCACGATAGCACCGATTAACGCAGGGAATACGTAGAAATCACTAACTCTCCATCCCCAGTTCCCTAAAACCATACTACCGATCCAAGAACCGACAATCCCCGCAATAATATTACCAATGATACCACCAGGTACATCCTTACCTAAAATTACGCCTGCTAACCATCCAAGAATCCCTCCGATGATTAAATACCAAATGAAACTAATCATATTTCTCATCTCCTTAAAGTTAAGATATAATGGCGATTACTTAGTTATACCCTGAATGAAGCAGATTAAACGTTGCCATCTTTTTTAGTAATAATTACATGATTTTATCCGGCTGTCGTTAACCTTTTAGCTGGAGTGACAGCCAAATCATCTGCATAATTTGTTGTGAATATGCCTACATTACATATAACAGCTTTTATATGATACATACACCGATTATCGCTTACTTCTATAGTATGTTTGCGCCTTCAAATCGTACCTAAAATACATTCACCTACTTTCGAAAGAAATGAATGAGCCTTTTCTAAAATTATTTGCAAAAACAGCCTATTCATTCGAAAAATTTTTTTGATTCATCACCTCAATCGCCCATGCATAAATTTATTTAGCACATTGCTAATAGGTAGTCTTTTTAAATGGGTAATTTTCCATTATTTGAATAGTTTGAAAAATGAACTAAAAAAGAATATAATGTGAAAAAGGAGCGTGTTATATATGAATATGGCTGTAATGAAACGATTAAATCGTCAAGGTTTACTAATTGCGGGCTTGCATTTGTTAGTTTTATTAAATCTAGCAGCGGATTTCCTCTACGCATCGTAACCAATTTAATAGAAAGGTGAATGAAATGTTTGTCCCATTTTAAAAACAACCGTGTAGGCATTGTTAGTTAACTGCTCACGGTTGTTTTTATTTTGATTAAAGGAATTATTCTATTACATGTCTAATACTTAGTACTTAAAAGGGAGGGATTAAATGACAACAAGATGGGATCAACCGTTTGGTCATTTGGAACGGCCATTTGCGTGGTTGGATTTTGATGCACTTGATAAAAATATTCAAATTGTACAGGGTGCATGTGGGGGAAAACCAATTCGTCTAGCAACAAAATCGATTCGTTCAGTTGAGGTGCTTCGCTATATTCAACATCAACTTGTGAATGTAGTTGGGTTTATGACTTTTACAGCAGCAGAGACAATTTTTTTACTACAGCAACAGTTCGATGATGTATTACTGGGCTACCCAGTGATGGAAGAGACGGCTATACGTCAATTATTACACTTTGTTCAAGAGGGGAAAACCGTTACATTTATGGTTGATCGACAGGAACATATCCAACTATTAGCGAAGTTAGGGAATGAAATGGGTGTGCGTGTCCCAATTTGCATCGATATTAATGTATCCAATGATTTCAAATTATTGTACTTTGGTACGAAACGTTCATCATTATATTCCCTTGAAACGTTAACTCCATTTTTGCAAGCCATAAAAAATAATCCTTCTATTGAAGTAGTAGGGGCTATGGGCTATGAGGCGCAAATCGCTGGTGTTGGTAATCGTCCATCGAATGTAGTAAAGGGTAGAGTAATAGAAGCCATGCAAGCACAGGCGAAAAAGCAGGTCACTCAATTTCGTCGATTAGCTATCGCTCATATTAAAGCCTATTTTCCAAATTTACGTTTTGTTAATGGAGGAGGTTCAGGTAGTATGTCTTACACAGCTCAGCAGAAAGAAGTGACTGAAATTACGGTTGGTTCTGCCTTTTATGCCCCTGCTCTGTTCGATCAATTTACCCATTTGCAGCTTGAAAAAGCAGCCGGATTTGCCTTGCGTGTCACGAGACAGCCTGAAAAAAATATCGTTGTTTGTCATGGTGGGGGATATACAGCTTCTGGTGCGATCAGTATTGATCGGTTACCTGTATTCTATGAACCTACCAATTTTGCATATCTTAGCTTAGAAGGGGCAGGAGAGGTGCAAACACCGATTAAGGTCAAAGGGAAAAACATTGAAATTGGCGATACCATTTATTTTCGACATGCCAAGGCTGGGGAGCTTTGTGAACGATTCCAATTATTACATGGTGTTCGAGGGGACAAGTATGTAGGATCTTATACAACATACAGGGGGGATGGACAATGTTTTCTATAGAAAAATGGAAGAATGGAGAAAAATGGACTAATTGGGCTGGGAATGTTATTTCCTATCCAAGTGAAATGTATTTACCGCATTCTATTGAAGAAGTTTCAATGATTGTTAGACATGCACGCGAATCTGCTAAGACAATTCGTGTTACAGGTGCAGCACACTCGTTTAGCGCTGTGGCAATGCCGGAGCATATAGCTATTTCCTTACATAATATGCGCGGATTGATCGCTGTGAATGAGGAAAAGCAGGAGGCTACATTATGGGCTGGAACCTATTTATATGAAATTGGACCAATGCTAGCAAAGCATGGATTTGCATTAATTAATATGGGAGATATTCAGGAGCAAACTATTGCAGGTGCCGTTTCAACGGGGACTCATGGCACAGGTGTTACACTTGGTTCCTTATCCTCAGCCGTGATGTCGTGGGGGTTTGTGGATGGGACGGGAACTTATCAGGAGCATCGACGAGGATTAGATGATTTGTCTGAAGCACTTCATGTATCGCTAGGAATGCTCGGTATTCTTGTTAAAGTAACGATTAAAGTCATGCCATTATATGGTCTGCATTATGTGGGGGCAAGAGATACGTTAGCGAATGGACTCATCGGGTTTGCGGAGGATATCCAACAACATCGTCATGTGGAATGGTTTTATTTCCCTGGTAGTGAGACGATTCAAGTAAAGCGAATGAATGTTGTGGCTCCTGTCTATCAAAGTGAATGGAATAAGAAAATAGAAAACCTTAAGTTACAAATTGTAGAAAATGGTGCTTTTTTTGCGATGTCTGAGCTTTGTAAGTGGAAACCAGCTTTAAGTGGTGCCATGAGTAAAATAGCAGCGGCTAATGTGGTGGAAAGTGAAAAAATAGGTATAAGCTATGAAATTTATCCTTCACCTCGTAGTGTGAAGTTCCAGGAAAGTGAATATGCCATCCCATTATCTCAATTTGAAGCTTGTCTAGAGGAAATTCATGCAACCTTTAAAAAGCGTATTTTTAATGTTCATTTTCCATTAGAATGTCGAACAACTGCAGGGGAAGCTGGTTTTTTAAGCCCAACACAGGGGCGTGAATCTGCCTTTATCGCCTTCCATATGTATAAAGGAATGTCGGAGGAGCCCTATTTTAAATGGGTGCATACGTTAATGCAGAAATATGAAGGTCGTCCACATTGGGGCAAACAACATCATTTAACCGCTCAAAAGGTTTATGAATTATATCCTGAAATTGAAAAATTTTTAAACATTCGACACCAATATGATCCTGATCATGTGTTTTTTACAGGATATTTAAAAAAATTATTTCTATTGTAAGCGCTATCTCCTTTTCCGCCCTTTCCAACTCTTTGTTCATATTTAGAAAATTATTGTTCTATATTTTTAAAAAATTAAAATTTGAACGAAATGTCAAAATTTTTATCAAAACGAGATAAAACTGATGCTTAATCAGCATGTAAACGATTTCAATTTTGACAGATTTTTTGAATTGTTTAAACAATTCAAAAAATAGTGTTGACGAGACCTTTTTTTCGTACTATGATAACAACAATTTAACACGTTCGTTACAGCAGTAGTACTCTAGAAAGCTGTTATCTATAAACAAAAAATAAATAGACAGAATATTTTGATTTTGTATATAGCAACGAACATAGTATGGAAAGCAATAAATGAGGGGCGTTTAAAATGAGAAGTGACATGATAAAAGTAGGCGTAGATCGAGCGCCACATCGAAGTCTTTTATATGCAACAGGCAAAGTAAAAGCAAAAGATTTAGGCAAGCCATTTATTGGGGTTTGTAACTCTTATATCGACATAATACCAGGTCACGTTCATTTACGTACGTTCGCTGATGTTGTAAAAGAAGCCATTATTGAAGCGGGTGGTATTCCATTCGAATTTAATACAATTGGTGTCGATGATGGTATTGCAATGGGGCATATTGGTATGCGCTATTCATTACCAAGTCGTGAAATTATAGCAGACTCAGCTGAGACGGTTATTAATGCACACTGGTTTGATGGCGTATTTTATATTCCAAACTGTGACAAAATTACACCTGGTATGCTTATGGCAGCTGTTCGTACCAATGTACCATCGATTTTTGTGTCTGGTGGTCCAATGGAGGCTGGTACATCTGCATCAGGCAAACAGCTTTCATTAACGTCTGTTTTTGAAGGTGTCGGTGCTCATAAATCAGGAAATATGTCTGCCGAAGAGCTATTAGATATTGAAAATAATGCTTGTCCGACTTGTGGTTCCTGCTCAGGGATGTTTACCGCAAACTCTATGAACTGTTTAATGGAAATGCTAGGGGTTGCTTTACCAGGTAATGGAACAATTGTAGCTACTTCTGAAGAGCGTCACAAACTCATTAAAGAAGCGGCAAAACAATTAATTCGTATGGTAAAGGAAGATATTAAGCCACGCGATATTATTACAAAAGAGGCAATTGACGATGCTTTTGCATTAGATATGGCTATGGGTGGATCTACTAACACCGTTCTACATACATTAGCCATTGCCAATGAAGCAGAAATAGATTACAACATTGAGGATATTAATAAAGTTGCAGAACGAGTACCTTATTTAGCAAAAATCATGCCTGCTTCCGATATTTCAATGGATGATATTAATAAAGCTGGTGGCGTTAGTGCCATTATTAATGAATTGGTGTCTATTCCAGGTGCTATACATCCTAATCGTCCAACAGTGGCAGGAATGACAATGGGTGAGTTAGTTAAAGATCATCACATTACAAATAATCAAGTCATTCGAACGAAAGAAAATCCATATAGTGCTGTAGGTGGTTTATCGGTGTTATTCGGTAACATTGCACCAGAAGGCTCCGTGATTAAAGTCGGCGCAGTAGATCCTTCCATCCAAGTATTCAAAGGTCAAGCCATCGTTTTTGATTCACAGGAGGCAGCACAAGAAAATATTGATAATGGAATAGTGAAAGAGGGCCATGTAGTCGTCATTCGCTATGAAGGTCCTAAAGGTGGCCCAGGAATGCCGGAAATGCTGGCACCAACATCTGCAATTCAAGGTCGTGGCCTTGGTACAAAGGTGGCATTGATCACAGATGGTCGTTTCTCAGGGGCATCACGCGGTATTTCAATCGGACATATTTCACCAGAAGCTGCTGAAGGTGGTCCAATTGCTTTAGTAGAAGACGGAGATATGATTGAAATTGATCTACCAAATCGTACGATTAATTTACAAGTTTCAGAGGAAGTTTTAGCTGAACGTCGTGCAAAATTACCAGTCTTTGAGCCTAAAATCAAACGAGGTTGGCTCGCAAGATATTCAAAATTAGTGACGAACGCTTCCACTGGTGGCGTTATGAAGATTTAAAACTAGATAAATGAAAACGTTGATGAGGTTAAAGGTTCTAGAGCCTTGTATCTACCAGAGAGCCGGTCGTGCTGGAAGCCGGCGATACAACTAGATCCGACATCCCCTCGGAGTGAGCTATTAAACGTGTTTACACCATTAGATAGCTTCGGGCATAGTCGAAAGTGCTCGTTATTAATGAATAAATGTTTTATGACACCCTATTGGATGCGATATATTCCGCATTGGTGCATAAATGCTGTCATTTATTCGCGAGGTAGCAATTATTTGCTATAAAAAAGGGTGGTACCATGGAAAGTCTTTTTCATCCCTACGTAAGGTAGTTCTTTGCGTGTGGAGAAAAAGGCTTTTTATTATTTTCATAATGGAATGAGCTAACTCTCCTTCTTCAGGAGGAGAGCATAGACTAACCAGCTAGTGACACTTCATTAATCTACAACACTGATGTGTGAGTTTGAAAGAAATAAAGGAGGCATATTGATGAGTGCGAATGTTTCAATCAATGAAAAAGAACAATTAGCAACAACTGCAACAGTTGAGCAAACCTATCAAGCAAAGGACGGGGCCGATGTACTAGTGCAGGCATTGCACGATCAGGGTGTTGAAATCATCTTTGGCTATCCAGGTGGTGCTGTATTACCAATTTATGATGCGATGTATAAAAATCCAATCCGTCATATTTTAACAAGACATGAGCAGGGTGCCATCCATGCGGCGGAAGGCTATGCGCGTGTTTCAGGGAAAACGGGTGTTGTCATTGCTACAAGTGGCCCAGGCGCAACAAATCTTGTTACAGGGATAGCTGATGCCATGATTGATTCCATACCTTTAGTGGTATTTACTGGTCAGGTTGCTACTTCTGTTATTGGCACAGATGCTTTCCAAGAAGCGGATATTATGGGTATTACTACACCAATTACTAAGCATAATTATCAAGTACAAGATGTAAATGACATCCCACGTATTGTCAAAGAAGCTTTCCATATTGCCAGCACAGGTCGTAAGGGGCCAGTTGTCGTTGACTTCCCAAAGGACGTTTCACAAATGCTGTTTGATGTAGAAAATCCGCCTCAAGCACCAGATGAAATTTATTTACCAGGCTATCAACCAACCTATAAGCCTAACTACTTACAAATCCAAAAGGCGATACAAGCAATTTCTTTAGCAAAAAATCCAGTCATCTTAGCTGGTGCAGGTGTTCTTTTTGCAGACGCACGTGAAGAATTAACAGCATTCGCTGAAAAATACCGTATCCCTGTAACGAATACTTTACTAGGCTTAGGCTCCATCCACGGTGAACATGAATTATTCCTAGGGATGGCCGGCATGCACGGTACGGCAACAGCGAACACAGCAATAACAAAGGCAGACTTATTACTTAATATTGGTGCTCGATTTGACGATCGCTTAACAGGTAATTTAGCTACATTTGCACCAAATGCGACAATTGTTCATATCGATATTGATCCTGCTGAAATTGGTAAAAACGTACCGACAGATATTCCGATTGTGGCAGACGCAAAAGAAGCATTGAAAGCGATACTGAAAAAGGATTTTGATGGTCCTGATACAACGGATTGGCTAGCCTATTTAAGAAATCACGCCAATGAGTATCCATTATGGTATTGCAAGAATGATCATGATCAGGAAATTTTACCACAAGAGGCATTGCGATTAGTTCATAAAATTACAGAGGGTGATGCCATTGTGACAACAGATGTTGGTCAGCATCAAATGTGGACAGCGCAATACTATCATTTAAATAATGATCATGCATGGGTAACGTCTGGTGGACTTGGTACGATGGGCTTCGGCTTCCCAGCCGCAATTGGTGCCCAATTTGCGAAGCCAGACAAAAAAGTTATTTCGATTGTAGGAGATGCAGGGTTTCAAATGACTGCACAGGAGCTGTCCATTCTACAGGAATTTAACTTACCAGTAAAAATAGTGATTTTGAATAATAGCTGTTTAGGAATGGTTCGCCAATGGCAAGAAACATTCTATGAAGAGCGCTATTCATCCTCACTAATGCCAATCCAACCGGATTTTGTTAAATTGGCGGATGCATATAGCATTAAAGGCTATCGCATTAACACAATTAATGAAGCGGAAGCTATTTTCAAAGAGGCATTACTTTCTGATGAGCCTGTGTTAATCGATTGTCGTGTGAAACAGCTTGAATGTGTATACCCAATGGTAGCACCAGGCAAAGGCCTACATGAAATGATTGGGGTGAAAAAGAATTGAAACGAGTAATTACCGTAACTGTGATTAACCAAAGTGGTGTGTTAAATCGATTAACAGGTTTACTTATGAAACGTCAGTTTAATATTGAATCCATTACAGTTGGTCATACAGAGCAACCGAATTTTTCAAAAATGACATTTGTTGTCAATGTAGAGGATGAAGGCAAAATTGAACAACTGGTGAAGCAATTATCTAAACAAATTGATGTATTAAAGGTCAATGATATTACTGAAAAATCAATTGTCCTGCGAGAACTAGCACTAGTAAAGGTCATTTCACCACCAAATTTACGCTTGGAAATGAATTCGATTGTCGAACCGTTCCGTGCTCAAATAATTGACACAGCTAAAAATGTAGTGACGTATCAAGTCGTAGGACACCCAGACAAAATAGATGCCTTTATTGAACTCATTCGACCATATGGCATTAAAGAACTTACACGTACAGGAGCAACTGCCTCAGTTCGTGAAACACAAAAGATCTCGAATCCGCAGCTCTCTATTTTAAAATAGTTTGCCTATAAAATTGATAGCTTTAGATGTGAGCACTACCAAAATGACATGCATCTAGAGCTGTGAAAATAAACCAAATTCTAGGAGGAAACAACAATGGCTACAATGTACTATGAACAAAATATTAATGAGGAAGTATTAAAAGGAAAGAAAATCGCTATTATCGGATACGGCTCACAAGGTCATGCACATGCATTAAACCTAAAAGAATCAGGCTTTGACGTAGTAGTAGGGGTTCGCCCAGGAGGATCTTTCGATGCTGCTAAAGCAGATGGTGTTGACGTAAAAACAGTGGCTGAAGCAGCACAAGAAGCAGATGTAATCCAAATTTTACTACCAGATGAGCGACAAAAAGCTGTGTATGAGGCAGAAATTGCTCCACATTTACAAGCAGGGAAAGCGCTAATGTTTGCACACGGCTTCAATATTCACTTTGGGCAAATTACACCCCCAGCAGATGTAGACGTATTTTTAGTAGCGCCAAAAGGGCCAGGGCATTTAGTTCGTCGTCAATTCCAAGAAGGTGCTGGTGTACCAGGTTTATTCGCTATCCATCAAGATGCAACGGGCCAAGCAAAAGATTTAGCACTTGCTTACGGTAAAGGCATTGGTGCCGCACGTGGTGGCCTTCTTGAAACAACATTTAAAGAAGAAACAGAGACAGATTTATTTGGCGAACAAGCAGTACTTTGTGGTGGCGCAACACAGCTAGTAAAAGCAGGATTTGAAACGTTAGTGGAAGCAGGCTACCAACCAGAATTAGCATACTTCGAAACACTACATGAGTTAAAGCTAATTGTTGATCTAATGTTTGAAGGTGGAATGGCAACAATGCGTTACTCCGTATCAGATACAGCTGAGTGGGGAGATTATGTGGCAGGACCACGCATCATCGATGAGTCTGTAAAGGCTCGTATGAAAGATGTGTTAACGGATATCCAAGATGGTACGTTTGCTCGCCGTTGGATTCAAGAAAATGAAAATGGTCGTCCTGAATATACAAAGTTCAAAGAGGCTGGTGCGAACCATCAAATCGAAGAAGTAGGCGCAAAACTACGTGAGATGATGCCATTCATCAACGAAGGTAAAGAAAAAGTGGTAAGAGAAGTGGCGACAAGTGCGAAAAATTGATATTTTCGATACTACGCTTCGCGATGGTGAACAATCTGCTGGTATCAATTTAAATACAGCAGAGAAAATAGAAATAGCTAAACAGCTAGAGCGCTTTGGTGTGACAATTATTGAAGCAGGGTTTCCTGCTTCGTCACCTGGTGACTTTGATGCAGTCCATCGCATTGCTGAAACAGTTAAAAATTCAGTTGTAACGGGCCTTGCTCGTTGTATCCAAAAGGATATTGATACGACTTGGGAAGCTATTAAAGTAGCTCAACAACCACATATTCATATTTTTCTAGCTACTTCGCCCATCCATATGGAATACAAGCTGAAAAAATCACCAGAACAAGTGATCGAGCAAGCGGTTGAAGCGGTTAAATATGCGAAAAAATACTTTCCCCTTGTACAATGGTCTGCTGAGGATGCATTCCGTTCAGATCGTGAATTTTTAGTACGAATTATGAATGAAGTGGTTGCCGCTGGGGCCACAACGATTAACGTCCCTGATACAGTCGGCTATGCCTCCCCTTACGAATATGGTGCATTATTTAAGTATTTGCTGGAAAACGTAAAAGGCGCTGATAAAGTCAAATTTTCTGCCCATTGTCATGACGACTTAGGAATGGCAACAGCCAACACATTGGCGGCAATTGAAAATGGTGCTGCACAAGTGGAGGGAACAATTAATGGCATTGGAGAGCGAGCAGGCAATGTAGCGTTAGAAGAAATTGCCGTAGCCCTTCATATACGTAAGGATTTTTATCAGGTAGAAACAGGAATACAACTGCAAGAGATTAAACGTACGTCCCAATTAGTCAGTAAATTGACAAACGTTGTGATTCAGCCAAACAAAGCGATTGTTGGGAAAAATGCATTTGCACACGAATCGGGTATTCATCAGGATGGTGTGTTAAAAAATCCAGAAACTTATGAAATTATTTCACCAGCACTGATTGGTGAAGGAGAAATACCTTTAGTTCTTGGAAAACATTCTGGTCGAGCAGCCTTCCGTGATCGAGCTGAAACAATGGGCTTTGATCTATCAGATGAAAAGTTGAATAGGGCGTTTATAGAATTCAAAAAACTGGCGGATCGTAAAAAGGAAATTACAGAGGAAGATTTACTGACTCTTCTTACGGAACAGCAAATTCAGTTAGAGGATGTGCCACTATTTGAATTGAAAATGGTTCAAGTGCAATATGGTACAGAAAATATTCCGACGGCCACAGCCATTGTGCTAACACCAGAGGGATTAGAGAAAACAGTAGTTGCCACTGGTTCTGGGTCAGTAGAAGCCATTTTTAACACGCTAGAGCAGCTAGTACCAAGTGCTGTTCATGTGATTGATTACCGTGTGACATCAGTGGGTAAAGGCCGTGATGCACTTGGTGAAGCTGTTATAAATATTCGTTATGATCATGTATCGACGACTGGCCGCAACTCCTCTCAGGATGTTTTGGAAGCATCGGCGAAAGCTTATTTAAATGCTATTAACCGTCATTTAATAAAAGATAGTCTTCGTGCACATCCAGTTTAATTAATCGTCCAGTTTTACAAGTAGTGAAATGTGTGAGGTACCATTCACAAGTCGGATGCAATAATCATGGCGTATAAGGTTAATCAAGAAAATTGAATACGCTCATCACTCATAAATTTGGTGAGCGTCTTTACTAAATTAGCGAATGCGCTATATAAAGAAGGGTGTTTTGATGATGGAGAAAAAAATTACAGTACTTCCTGGTGACGGAATTGGGCCAGAGGTTGTTGCTTCTGCTGTGCGTGTATTACAAGTGATTGGTAAACGGTTTAATCATACTTTCCATTTAGGGTATGGAACAATCGGGGGCGCTGCCATCGACCAACACAATAATCCACTACCAGATGAAACAATTGAGATGTGTGAGAATAGTGATGCGGTTCTACTAGGAGCAGTTGGAGGGCCAAAGTGGGATCAGAATCCACCTGAATTACGCCCTGAAAAGGGATTATTGCGAATTCGCAAACACTTTGATTTATTTGCTAATCTACGTCCTGTAAAGGCGTTCCCGAGTTTACTAGATGCTTCACCATTAAAGCGTGAAGTAGCTGAAAACGTTGATTTAATGATTGTTCGTGAACTAACAGGTGGCGTATACTTCGGGGAACCACGTATGCGTACTGAAAATGGCGCAATTGATACAACTGTTTACTCGAAAGCAGAAGTAGAGCGTATCGTTGAAAATGCCTTTGAGCTAGCACGTTTACGTGGAGGCAAGTTATGCTCTGTTGACAAGGCGAATGTTCTTGAAACAAGTCGTTTATGGCGAGAAGTCGTAGAAGCAAAGAAAAAAGAATACCCAGATGTTATGGTGGAACATAACCTAGTAGATTCTGTAGCGATGAAACTGATTACAAATCCTGGACACTATGATGTAGTAGTTACAGAAAACATGTTCGGGGATATTTTAAGTGATGAAGCATCTGTTATTACGGGTTCTTTAGGTGTATTACCGTCGGCATCTATTCGTGGAGATAATTTTGGCCTATATGAGCCAGTACACGGGTCAGCACCTGAGATTGCAGGGCAAGGAGTGGCAAATCCTGCAGCAACTATTCTTTCTGTAGCGATGATGCTTCAATACTCGTTTGGCTTAAAGGAAGAAGCAGCAGAAATTGAACGTGCCGTAAGTGCGGTATTTGATGATGGTTATTTTACAGCAGATCTTGCCCGTGATGGCAGTCGCGTTTTATCAACAAATGAATGGACAGACAAGGTTATTAATGAAATTGATACTAGTTTTGTTTCACAAAGCATTATGACAACATATATTTAAAGAAATAGGTGAAGACAATGGGTAAAAATATAATTGAAAAGATTTGGGGTAAACATGTTGTTTATCAGGAAGAGGGCAAACCGGACCTGTTATATATTGATCTTCATTTAATTCATGAAGTAACTTCTCCGCAAGCTTTTGAAGGACTTCGGATGAATGGACGTCAAGTACGTCGTCCAGATTTAAGCTTTGCAACAATGGATCATAATGTTCCAACAAAAAATTTACCAACCATCCATGATCCGATTGCACGTAACCAAATTGAAACTTTAGCCAAAAATGCTGAAGAGTTTGGTGTTGAACTTGCAGGTATGGGCCATCCTGATCAAGGAATTGTCCATGTGATTGGACCAGAGTTAGGGCTTACACAGCCTGGCAAAACGATTGTCTGTGGAGACTCACATACATCCACACATGGTGCATTTGGAGCGATTGCCTTTGGTATTGGAACTTCTGAGGTAGAGCATGTATTATCGACGCAAACATTATGGCAAAATAAGCCAAAGACAATGGAGATTCGTGTGGAAGGGGAGCTATCAGTCGGGGTAGCCGCTAAAGATATTATTTTAGCCATTATTGCAAAGTTCGGAATTGGAGTCGGCACAGGATATATTGTGGAATTTACTGGAGAGGCTATTCACAAACTGTCCATGGAAGAACGGATGACGATATGTAATATGTCGATTGAGGCTGGTGCCAAGGCAGGGCTTATTTCCCCTGACCAAACAACAGTAGACTATATTCGTGGTCGTAAATATGCGCCACAAGGTGAGCAATTTGAGGAAGCAGCTAACTATTGGTTAAGCCTAGCTTCTGATGAGAATGCTACTTACGATACAGTTCGTATTATTCAAGCGGAAGAAATCGAGCCTATCATTACATGGGGAACCAATCCATCGATGGGTACAGGAGTTTCTGGCCACGTCCCAACACGAGCAGATTATAAAGATGAATCCGATAAGGCAGCACTTCAAAAAGCTCTTGATTATATGGGCTTAGAGGAAGGGCAACCATTAACGTCCATTGATATCCAGCATGTCTTTATTGGCTCCTGTACAAACTCGCGTATTAGTGATTTACGTGCAGCTGCGGATGTTATTAAAGGAAGAAAAGTACATGGCGATGTTACAGCAATCGTTGTTCCAGGCTCTCATACTACAAAAAAACAAGCAGAGGCAGAAGGCTTAGATAAAGTCTTTATAGACGCCGGCTTCGAATGGCGAGAGTCAGGTTGCTCCATGTGTTTAGCGATGAATGATGATGTGGTCCCAGCTGGTGAACGCTGTGCCTCCACATCCAACCGCAATTTTGAAGGACGTCAGGGAGCTGGTTCTCGTACACATTTAGTATCTCCACCAATGGCAGCTGCAGCCGCAATTGCAGGTCATTTTGTAGATGTACGTGAATTTGTAAAGGAAACTGTGTAAAGCTTGTTTTTACACGGAAGGGATGTTGAAAATGGAACCAATTAATATCGTAAATAGTGTTATTACACCACTTGATCGTAAAAATGTGGATACAGACCAAATTATTTCAAAAGAGTTTTTAAAGCGTATTGAGCGCACAGGCTTTGGACAGTATTTATTTTATCACTGGCGGTTTGATGCAGACGGCAATGAAATAAAAGACTTTGTATTAAATAAACCAGCATTTAAAGAGTCAAAAATTCTAGTAGCACAGGATAATTTCGGCTGTGGTTCTTCTCGAGAACACGCACCATGGGCCATATTGGATTATGGATTTAATGTCGTCATTGCGCCTTCCTTTGCAGATATTTTCCATAATAACTGCTTTAAAAATGGGATTCTTCCTATTAAGCTAACAGAAGCGGAATGTGATGAAATTCTAGCGAAGGGCAAAGAAAATCCATATTCAGTGGAAGTGAATCTTGCAGCACAAACGCTATCAGATGAGGATGGAACAGTTTATCATTTCACAATTGATCCATACTACAAGGAAACATTGCTAAATGGTTGGGATGAGATTGCCTTAACTTTTAAATACGAGGACCATATCGCTGCTTATGAAGAGAAGCGAGTAGCTTATTAACCTATTTTTGGAGACTGAAGACAAACTAAGAGTTGTCTTCAGTTTTTTTATGCGTTTGCAAATATCCATGCAAATAAATATGGATAGAATGTGAATAGAAGTAAATTTAACAAGAATATTCTGAATAAAAAAATGTGAATAAATGGTATATTTTGATAATGTAGAAGTAGCAAGTTATTTGAAAGGAGAATTGATTATGATTACTTATTCAGTTTCCTGTATTTTTTGTAAAAAGACGTTTGAGGTTGTGGAAGGGACAAGAAAATATACCTTGTATAAAAGAAATATGAAAGGAAAATTCTCCTGCGAAGATTGTGATAGTAAAATTGAACGTGAGGCTAGAAAAGGATTATTAGGAAAACTTTAAAAAGCTTTTAAAACACCCTGTCCTTGACCTTTTTTCTCCATTAAAATAGAGCTTAGAAGAAAGGTAGGGACATTAATGATTACAGTTATAGGAAGTTTAAATATGGATTTAGTTGTACAAATGAATGTTTTTCCAAAGCAGGGAGAAACCATTCTTGGCCATGCATTTCGAACAGTTCCAGGAGGAAAAGGGGCAAATCAGGCAGTTGCGGCTGCTCGACTTGGAAGTGATGTGGCGATGATTGGCTGTGTCGGTCAGGATAGCTTTGGTGAAACATTATGTGCAGGTTTACTGCAAGAGCAAGTAAAGACAGATGCAATTGTTCATAGTGCTACAGCTCCAACAGGTATTGCTAACATTCTTATTTACAATCAAGATAATCGAATTGTAGTGGTGTCTGGTGCAAACTATGAATTAGCACCTACACATATTGAGGCATCCAAAGAGTTGATACAAAAAAGCCAAATGGTGATCATTCAACTGGAAATTCCAAAAGAGACAACAGCATATGCCATTCAACTATGTAAAGAGGCGGGAGTGCCAGTATTATTAAATCCTGCACCAGCGGCAAATTTTGATAAACAGTGGATGAAGGATATCGCCTATTTAACGCCAAACGAAACAGAATGTGCAGAAATTTTTAACGAGCCCATCGATCAACTGCTAGAAAAGTATCCTAATAAGCTCATTATAACGCTAGGAAGTGATGGTGCGCGTTATTTTGATGGTATATTTCCCGTTCATATTCCAGGCTATATGACGACTGCTGTGGATACAACTGGTGCAGGTGATACCTTTAACGGTGCACTAGCGCATGCCTTAGTAGAGGGTCAATCATTAGATGAGGCAGTGTACTTTGCCAACCTTGCTGCTTCATTGTCTGTTGAAAAATTTAGTGCACAGGGAGGCATGCCTACACTTGGTGAAGTTTACGCGCGTATGGCGGGCACCGGGGAATAGTATTCCAAAAGGAACAGATAGATCTAAATAGCTATAATAAAGGTTATTTACGCTGGCAATTTTAGTAAAATTCATAAAATTGGCTATTTCTTTTAGTCTGAATTGTGAATGAAATGTGAATGAAATGTGAAATGACATTGTATCAGTATAAGGATGAATTCCTATTTGATGTATAAATGCATAAGTATATTGTCCTCTTTTCGTTGATCTATATATTAGTAAAGCATCAGTATCATTTATAATGATCTTATAGATACATACGAAAAGAGGTTTTGAGGATGACGAACATTGACCATACGCCAATCGAATATACAACCTCAGCGAATAATATATTGCCACAATTTGTTGATCAGCTTCGACAATTGTACAGTATTATTGTCCAAAATACATATGTGAAAGATACAGCTAAACATTTAAATCGTATTATTCAAGATGCTAATAACCAAACGATGATTTTAATTGTCGGTAAACAACGAGTAGGCAAAACGACACTAGTCAACGGACTCCTCGGACGTGAGGTTTTATCTGTAAATGATCAACATCCGACAGGTGTCAATACATTTATTCGATATGGCGAACAAGAAGAGATTAAAGCCTATTTTTTAGATGGCGTTGTAGCCATATTTGATCTTAGTAAATTAGAACTACTGACAACAGGTGATACATTTGCTTCGCAGATTTTACGTGAACATTTAGATTACTTAGAAGTATATTTAAAAAATGATTTATTAAAATCTGTGACAATCATTGACTCGGTTTCCTTAGAAGCTGGGGGAGGTGAAATGGCCTATTTCTCTGAAGCACTAATGAACCGTGTAGATGAAATTTTTTGGGTTTTACGTGCCGGCTCTAGGGCGATTGATGCTGAGCTTTTATTAATGGATACGTTAAAGCATAAAGGAGTGGAGCCTTTATGTGTCATCAATGGTATTGATGCTGATGAGCATGCAGACGCATTTATTACTGCTGAACAACAACGTATTGGCCATTTGATGAGTGATTTTATAGCTATTTCTGCAACGAATGCACTGGCAGCCAAGCAAACGGACAACCTTGAGCTTTGGCAGAAAAGTCAATATGACCATTTAATAGCTCACATACATCGTGTGGCTGAAAATAGTGAAAAAAAAACCTATGCCATTTTAATTCGCTTCTTACAATGGCTTGAACGGTTCCGCTTCGAATTAACTGTAATTCCACGACGTGACCCATTTCAGTCTGCTGTTGAGAATATTGAAAAGTACGCAGGCGATACCCAATTTGAGTTTTCTCGCTATCAGCGTGACTTAGCGATAGTTAAGGAATATGAGCAAGAATATGAGCAAGTGGCCAATACATTTACACATGTTCAAACCCTTTATCAGCTCTTACAAACTATCTCGCAACATGATTATTTACAAGATGAGAAGGTAGAAAAATTTACTGAAATCGCTGTATATTATCAACAAATGTTACGGGAGTATCGTACTATGCACAGTGAGTATTCACGAGAATATGAACGCTTAGATGCACAGCATAAAAAGATACATGGTAAAGGGCTTATGAAGGCTATCTTCGGTCAACATACCCAAAATGAGTTTTTCAAAGAGCGTGTGCAAAAATTAAATGAGCAACAAGTGGTTTGTGTAGCTCAATACGACAATGTACTGCAAGCAGAAACGTCCATGTTGCAAGCAGTTCGAGACATTCAACCTTATTTAGTCAATTTAGTAAAGGAACGTATGAGTCGTATTGAACAAAAAGTGCAGGAATTAAATCAACAACGTGCGAAAGAGAAGCGACAATTAAAGCGTTATGCTGAAAAACTAAATGAATTTTCATGTTTAATTGAAGCACAGGGCTATATTAAGGACCATCTTCAACCTTTTTTAATGCAGGAACAAATGCCACTAAAAGCAAAGGATCTAGAAATGCTTGAAGAAACGGTGCAGGCTATTTTGAGCATCGATCTTTCAAGGAATGGTTTATTGGCACGTAGTCAAATGAATAATAAAATGGAGAGTATTGCTATACCTTTTGATGTGGAGGAAATGTATCCACAGCAATGCTTAACCTTACAAGAAGAAGATGTGAAATCGAACGATATTCCAGAGATACCAAATAAACTAGCCATACAATATGAAGAATAAACTTTACAAAACGTTCTAAAAGAATCAATCTTTTAGGGCGTTTTTTATGGAATGAAACATATCATACCATTTATACGTATAAATGGTAAGGAGGGATAAAAATGATTGAAATTAAAGGACGTTATACGGAGGCTAAAATTTATGCTGAAACAGCATTGCCATCAGCGATCGATCAAATTCAAGAATTGACGAATCAGGCGTTTATGTCAGGTACAAAGGTACGTATTATGCCTGATTATCATGCAGGGAAAGGCTGTGTTATCGGCACGACCATTCACCTACAGGAGCGGGTTGTGCCAAATCTAGTCGGTGTGGATGTGGGCTGTGGTGTATTTGTAGCGCAATTAGATGTAACGACGGTTGATTATGAGAAACTCGATACTATCATTCGAACGTATGTACCGAGCGGTCAAGAGGTTCATAAGGAACTATCGCCTGACCGACAATTTTTAGCGTTCGAAGGTAAACAGTTCAAAGCAAGTGGCTTTAAGGATGAGTATACGAATCTATCGTTAGGGACACTTGGTGGAGGCAATCATTTTATTGAATTGGCTAAAGATGAGGAAAATCAGTACTATTTACTAATTCATACTGGTTCACGTTATGTGGGGGCAAAAGTAGCAAACTGGCATCAAAAAAAAGCCTATGACAATCTACGTCAGCAAGAGTTGACTAAAAAAATAGAGGACTTTAAACAACAAGGGCGAGAAAAGGAAATCCAAGCGATGATTCAAGCCTATAAAGAGAAACATCCTGTGGTTCCGAAAGAGTTAGCCTATCTGGAGGGCGAACATTTCCATGACTATATTCATGATATGAAAATCGCGCAGCAATTTGCGCAGATGAATCGTTGGACTATTGCTGAAACCATTGCAAAACATATGAATTGGCAGTTGATAGATACATTTGATACGATTCATAACTATATTGAGACGGAGACAATGACGCTACGTAAGGGAGCCGTCCGTGCCAATAAAGGAGAGAAGCTTGTTATTCCTATGAATATGCGTGATGGATCACTTATTTGTATAGGGAAAGGCAATGCTGATTGGAATAATTCAGCCCCACATGGTGCAGGTCGTATGTACTCACGCCGTGCCGCTAAAAAAGCATTGAATATGGAAGATTTTAAAGAGACGATGGAGGGAATCTGGACAACATCAGTCAATGAAGAAACATTAGACGAGGCACCAATGGCCTATAAGCCTATGGCAGAAATTACATCTGCGATTGGAGAAACAGTGGATATTATTAAGATGATTAAGCCTGTCTACAATTTCAAAGCGAGTGAAGCCGCTAAGCCTTATGAGAGAAAGTGACCCCCTAACTACCTATCATCAATAGGGCGGTATGTATGGTATAATATAGCTTTACAACAATGAAATGGGTGGTTTTTTGGTTTCTTCAAAAGATGTGGCAAAGCATGCTGGTGTATCTCAAACAACCGTGTCAAGAGTGTTGAATACACCAGAGCTAGTAAAGCCAAAAACAGTTGAAAAAGTGATGAAAGCGATTGAGGACTTAAACTATGTTCCAAATGATATAGCTAGATCGCTTGTTCAGAAAAAGACAGGCATTATCACATTAATATCAGGCCCTTTACACAATCCTTTTTTTGTTGATACGACGACCGCTATCGTCAATTATGTCAATGCCCGTGGCTATAAAGTTAACGTTTATTTTGGTACAGAAGATAATTTACACTCGATTTACAATGCAGTTTTAGAAACGAAGGCAGATGCCATTATATTATCTTCGATGCTCTATCAAGATGATTTATTTTTTAAATTAGAAAAACTAGGAATTCCATTTATTATGTTTAATCGTAAGCATCAAGAAAATAGACATTTTGTAGAAATAGATAATGTGCAAGCAGGATATCTAGCAGCTAATCATATTTTATCATTAGGGCATCAATCACTATGCTGGATTGGTGGTCCACATCAAATGAGTACATTTTTTGGTCGCTACCAAGGGTTTGAAAAGGCACTAAAGGATCATGAAATAGAAGCTAAATCTGTACCTGCATTTTTTACCAATACGAATAAGGAAGATATCGAAAAGGCTTTTGAGGAACTATTAAAACTGGACAGAAGACCTACAGCAATTTGTGCAGCGACAGATGCCATCGCTATAGAAATTTTGAACCTTTGTTTAGAAAGAGGCTTTCACGTTCCTAGGGATTTCAATGTGATCGGCATTGATAATGTGGAGCTTAGTAAACATCATTCCATTGCTTTGACAACAGTAGGGATAACATCAGAAGAAAACTTAGGATTTTTAGCGATTGAAAAATTATTTGAGGTTATGGAGAAAAAAAGTACTTGCATCCAGCAAACAGAGTCTGTTAAACTTTTCCCAAGAAATACAACGTGTAAAAATGAACTGATTTAACGTCAGTTTATTTTTTACACCAAAATGGTTACGTATTCATTTCTTTATTTTCAGAAATGAATACGTAACCATAAGCGAAAGGAGTGAGATAAGTCTTGAAAAGGGGCTTATGGATTCATGGAGAATGGAAGACGACTGCAGAGTATATGGAGGTACAAGCCCCGCATTCACAAGAGGTGATTGCCGATTTTGCAATGGCCACTGAACAAGATGTGCATGAGGCCATTGCAAGTGCACAAGCAGCTACGAAGAGCATGGCTGCGTTAACGGCTTTTCAACGAGCAGAAATTTTGGAGCATTTATCGACACTCTTTTTGGAAAATAGAGAAGAGGCAGCTAGTATCATTTCACTAGAATCAGCAAAACCGCTCAAGTATGCCTATGCTGAAATTGATCGCACCATTGAAACCTATAAATTTGCCGCAGAGGAGGCTAAACGATTATCTGGTGAAATGATTCCGATGGATGCTTCTAAAAATGGGGAAGGGCGCTTTGCCTATACCATTCGAGAGCCAATCGGCGTAATTGCAGCAATTACACCGTTTAATTTCCCGCAAAATTTAGTTGCGCATAAAGTAGGTCCTGCTTTAGCAGCAGGGAATACGATTGTGTTAAAACCAGCTACTCAAACGGCTCTATCCGCTCATTTTCTAGCAAAACTATTGGCACAAACCAATTTACCGGCAGGAGCTTTTAATCTAGTGACGGGGCAGGGAAAATTAGTAGGAGATGTATTTTTAGCACATCCTCATGTGAAAATGATAACGTTTACGGGAAGTCCTGCTGTAGGTATTTCACTACGAAATCGTGCAGGTTTAAAAAAGGTAACGTTAGAATTAGGGTCGAATGCAGGAGTGATTGTTGACGAAGGCGTTCAACTTGATCAGATTATGGACCGAGTGATTATGGGGGCATTTTCAAATCAAGGTCAGGTATGCATTTCATTGCAGCGAATATATGTAATGGAAAGTATCGTAAATGAGTTTTTAGACAAGCTCAGCGCTAAAGTGGCACAGCTAGTCATTGGTGATCCTCTTGATGAAACAACGGATTTAGCTATGATGATTTCAGCAGCAGAACAACAACGAGCCCATGAGTGGGTTGAAGAAGCAGTTGCTGAAGGGGCTAACATCATTGCTGGTGGTTATATTGACAATCAGGTTTTATTGCCAACTGTGTTATCGAACGTATCTTCACAAAGTAAGGTATCCTGTGAAGAAATTTTTGCGCCAGTTGTTATTGTGAATTCAGTATCTTCTATAGAGGAGGCAATAGAGGCTATTAACGATTCTCATTACGGACTACAGGCAGGTATTTTTACACCATCAATTGAGACGGCTTTTAAAGCTTCCAAAGCATTACAGGTAGGGGGCGTCCTTATTAATGACGTGCCAACTTATCGTGTAGATCATATGCCATATGGTGGCGTGAAGGAAAGTGGTACAGGCCGTGAAGGTATTAAGTATGCAATGGAAGAAATGACAGAAATGAAGCTCATTATTTGGAATAACCAATAATCACGAATGGAGATGGGAAACATGAAAATGATCAAACAACACCCAAAATTGTATGTAATGGACAACGGTACGATGCGAATGGATAAGAATTATATGATTGCCATGCACAATCCAGCAACAATCGATCATCCAAATCAACCAAATGAATTTGTAGAATTCCCCGTTTATACAGTACTTATTGATCATCCAGAGGGCAAAATTTTATTTGATACGGCGTGTAATCCAAATGCTATGGGACCCGATGGACGTTGGGGAGAATTTACACAAAAAGCGTTCCCTATTAATATGCCAGAAGAATGCTATTTACATCATCGATTAGAAGAATTGAATGTTCGTCCTGAGGATATCAAATTTGTTGTAGCATCCCACTTGCATCTCGACCATGCAGGCTGCTTAGAATTATTTACGAATGCAACGATCATTGTACAAGAAGATGAGTTTAACGGCACGTTACAAACGTATGCAAGAAATGTTAAAGACGGTGCCTACATTTGGGGCGACATTGATATGTGGATTAAAAATAATTTACAATGGCGCCTTATTAAACGTGGTGAAGATAATGTGAAGCTTGCAGAAGGTATTCAAGTGTTGAATTTTGGTAGTGGCCATGCGTGGGGTATGCTCGGTCTGCACATTAATATGCCAGACACAGGTGGAATTATATTAGCGTCAGATGCCATCTATACGGCGGAAAGCTTTGGCCCACCTGTTAAGCCACCGGGCATTATTTATGATTCGGTTGGCTATAATTCTACAGTTGAACGCATTCGTCGACTTGCCAATGAAACGAATTCTCAGGTTTGGTTTGGTCATGACCCTGTCCAATTTAAATCATTTAGAAAATCGACAGAAGGATATTATGAATAGATAGGAGTAGAGAAGCCATGCATAAATTAACCTTTACGCCTGTAAGCTATACAGGTTGGGGATGTTTAAATCAGCTTCTGCCCGAAGTAGAAAGATTTAAAGCTACAAATATTTTAATTGTCACAGACCCATTTTTAAAGGAATTAGGGCTAGCAGATAAAGTCCAGCAGCCCTTGCGTACAAAAGGATATGCAACGACCATTTATACAGATATTGCCCCAGAGCCCCCACTTGCTATTGGAGAAAAACTAGTTGATTTTACTAGAAAACATCAATTTGATTTGGTCATCGGTTTAGGGGGTGGAAGTGCTCTTGATTTAGCTAAGCTTGCTGCTGTTTTAGCCGTGCATGATGGGAAAGTAGCGGATTATTTAAATTTAACAGGCACAAAAGCACTTGAACATAAAGGATTACCTAAAATTTTAATACCAACTACATCTGGAACAGGCTCAGAAGTGACAAATATTTCAGTCCTGTCCCTCGACACAACAAAAGACGTTGTGACACATGACTACTTATTGGCAGACAGTGCGATTGTAGACCCAGAGCTAACGATTTCACTACCACCAAAGGTAACCGCTGCAACGGGGGTTGATGCTTTAACACATGCCATTGAGGCATATGTTTCAGTCAATGCCAATGAAGTAACGGATGCACTTGCACTACAAGCTATTCGCCTAATTAGTGGCTCTATTCGTACAGCTGTGCTGGAAGGGGAAAATAAACAGGCACGTTCAGATATGAGCTATGGTAGTTATTTAGCTGGCTTGGCATTTTTCAATGCAGGAGTAGCTGGTGTTCATGCTTTAGCTTATCCTTTGGGAGGTCAATTTCATATAGCCCATGGTGATTCCAACGCCGTACTATTACCATATGTCATGGGGTATATTCGTCAAAGCTGTGAAAAACGAATGAAAGATATTTTAGATGCCATGGGTTTATCATCTGCCTACTTATCGCAAGAAGAGGCTTCCTATAATTGTGTGGATGCCTTACAACAGCTCGTTCAAGATGTAAAAATTCCTTCCACATTAAAAGGATTTAATATACCAGAAGAATCCCTAGAACAATTAACGGACGATGCAACAAAGCAAACAAGAATTTTAGCTCGAAGTCCGATGCCATTAGAACGAGAAGATATTTATGCTATTTATCGCGCTGCATTTGATGGAGAAGTTCGAGAGCCAGCTGAATCATAAAGAAGAAAAGAGAAACGTTGATTGTTGACGTTTTTTTATAAAAAAATAGCTATAGTTTTATAATATATAAAGCCTAAAAATCAGGCTACGAAGCTTCTTTGATGAAACTTCGTAGCCTTTGTCATGGGTTAGCTAATTTAATAAGTATGTTATGCTTCTGCATCAGGCGTAAATGTACGCGTAGCTAATTCTGCATCTAGCATAAAGATAGCGTTGGAATCGTTTTCGATACGTTCGATTTTACGAATTAATGTATCAAATGTAGATTCTTCCTCTACTTGCTCATCGATGAACCATTTTAAAAAGGCCATTGTCGCATGCTCACGTTCATCTAAAGCGATATCTGATAAATGATAAATACGGCGCGTCACTTCTTTTTCGTGAGAAAGAGCTGTTTTAAAGGCATCTAAAATCGATTCGAAATGATTGCCTGGGCTTTCAAAGCCTTGAATGGTTGCACGGTAGCCCATATCACTTAAGAAATTGTAAAATTTCATCGCATGGAAGCGTTCTTCTTCGGCTTGTACTAAAAAGAAGTTAGCGAAACCATCGTAATCCTGGTCTGTGCAATAAGCCGCCATTGCCATGTAAGCATGGGCCGAGTAAAATTCAAAATTCATTTGTTCGTTAAGTGCTGTGTGTAGTTTTTCAGATAACATAAAAGTTTTCCTCCTTTTGCAGTAAATGCCTTCTTCACTAGTATACAATGTTAGCGGTTCTTCATACAAAAATTTTAAATTTCATGGAAATATGTGCAAAACTTAATTGATATTAGTTCTCAATTAGAAAATTTACACTTCTTTATTTTTCGATACAACGCCAGGGAAAGGCTATTGTGTCGTTTGTAAAGTCAAGTATTAGTCGGGGGAGTTGGATAGGGTGACTTAGAAAGGTTACAATGACATGAAAATTTATTTAGCATGGCGCTGTTTAAAAATATTACATACTAAAATAGAAAATCGCCTCGACATAGGTCGTGGCGATTTTTTTTAATCATTATTGTGCTTGAGTTTTTTGGTTTTTGACCCCAATTAAGTAACCACCTAGGGCAATTGCTACTAGGACAATCCAGAAAATAGCTTTCCAAATTGTAGAATGTGGGAACTCATGTGGAATAATACCTAATTTTTCATGTGCTAATGTTAAAACAGCTAATTTCACACCAACCCAACCAACGATTAGGAAGGCAGCCGTTTCTAGTGAAGGGAATTTATCAAGAACTTTCACGAACCAACGAGCCGCGAATCGCATCATGATAACCCCGATAAGACCACCTAAGAACATAACGGCGAACTGTCCTGCATTAATACCACCAATATCAAAATCACCGATATGTGGTAATGTTACAGCAATAGCAACCGCAGCTAGAATAGAATCTACCGCGAACGCGATATCAGCAAGTTCTACTTTTACAACCGTCATCCAGAAGCCGGATTGCTTTTTCGGCTCTTGGATCTCCTCGGAGCTTTGCGATGCTTTCCGTGAATCATAAATATGCTTAATAGACATAAACAATAGATAAGCTGCACCTATTGCTTGAATTTGCCAGAAATTAACGAGTGTTGTAATCAGGAATAATGCGGCGAAGCGGAAAACAAACGCCCCCACCAATCCATATAATAAAGCTTTTTGTTGTTGTGCTTTTGGTAAATGCTTAACCATAACTGCCATTACCACTGCGTTGTCAGCTGCCAACAATCCTTCTAATACAATTAATACGACGAGTACCCATGCGTATTCTAAAATAATTGCCTCCAAATTTGTTTCCTCCTTTAATTATTGAACAGAAATGAATGGTTGCTTCTAACATATTCTTCCCAATTTTAAGCAAAAGAAAAAGACCCCTGCCTAAAAAATAGGCAAAGGTCTTGCTAAGCAATTTACTGTTCGTTGCACAGAAATTATTCTGTGAGACAATTTATGCCATCACACCCGATGGTAGGAACCATGTAATGACGAATGTGAATCAGATGCTTCGATCGCATCCGCTAGCTACTCCCCTTTGACAATTAAGTCAAAAGCTATTCAATTCTTACACCAATCATAGCATGCGAAAAACTGAAAGTAAATAAAAATATACTGCTATGGAGAAAAAATACTTTTCCGTTACGTTTGCACAAATGGTACTATTAAAAGATAGGCGAAATTTTTACAACTTAGAAAGGAGACAAACATGTATAGAAAATTTTTTTCCTATTATAAGCCGCATAAACGATTGTTTGTCATCGATTTTTCAAGTGCAATCATTGTAGCCATTTTAGAGCTCGCCTTTCCATTAGCCGTTCAGTGGTTTATTGATGAGCTATTACCAACAGGCGATTGGGGAATGATTGTAAAAATAAGTGTATTATTGCTGCTAGTGTACGCAATAAGTACGTTTTTAAACTTTATCGTGAACTATTTAGGGCATAAATTGGGGATTAATATTGAGACAGATATGCGTCAGGAATTATTTACGCATGTACAAAGGCAATCATTCCGATTCTTTGATAATACGAAAACAGGTCATATCATGAGCCGTATTACCAATGATTTATTTGATATTGGGGAATTTGCCCATCATGGACCTGAGGATTTATTCATTGCCATTATGACCTTTGTTGGTGCCTTTGCCATTATGTTTAATGTGAACCCAACACTCGCTTTAATTGCAGCGATCATGGTGCCATTTTTAACATGGCTTGTGACATTTAGTAATATAAAAATGAATAATGCTTGGAAAACGATGTATGGCAAAATTGCTGATGTGAACGGACGAGTAGAGGATAGTGTGTCCGGGGTCCGTGTTGTTAAATCTTTTACAAATGAAGATTTTGAAATTAAACGCTTTAAGGAGCAGAATGGATTTTTCCGTACGGCTAAATTATATGCCTATAAGATAATGGCAGGTACTCACTCGAGCATTTATATGATGACACGCCTCCTTACATTAATGGTGTTAGTAGTCGGCGCTTGGCTAAGCTTTAATGGAAAATTAACTTATGGGGAGCTAGTGAGCTTTGTTTTATATACAAATGTCCTCATTAAACCAATTGATAAGATTAGTGCGTTATTAGAGCTTTATCCGAAGGGAATGGCTGGTTTTAAGCGATTCCGTGAATTAATTGAGCAGGAACCAGAAATTCAAGATCGTGAGAATGCGAAGGTCATTAACCATTTAGATGGTAATATTTCCTTCCATAATGTTCACTTTAATTACGATACTTCAAAACAGGTTTTAAAAGATATTTCATTCGACGTAAAGGCTGGACAAACTATTGCTTTTGTTGGCCCTTCGGGTGCCGGTAAAACGACTATTTGCTCGTTAATTCCTCGCTTCTATGAGGTTTCAAAAGGTGCTATTTCGATTGACGGTATCGATATTCGCAATATGACCCAGGCTTCCTTACGATCTCAAATTGGTATCGTACAGCAGGATGTCTTCTTGTTTACAGGGACAATTCGTGAAAACATTGCCTATGGAAAGCTAAACGCCAGTGAAGAAGAAATTCGTGAAGCAGCGAAAAAGGCCCATTTAGAGGCATTCATCGCTGAGCTACCTGATGGTTATGATACGCAAATTGGGGAACGAGGATTGAAATTATCCGGTGGACAAAAACAACGATTAGCCATTGCGCGTATGTTCTTGAAAAACCCACCAATTTTAATTTTAGATGAAGCGACCTCTGCATTAGATACCGAAACAGAGATGATTATTCAGCAATCTTTATCAGAGCTAGCTGAAAACCGTACTACGTTAGTTATTGCTCATCGCCTGGCAACTATTAGAAATGCAGATCGGGTAATGGTCGTGACGTCAAAAGGTATTGAGGAAGATGGTACTTATGATGAGTTAGTGGCTCACAATGGTATCTTTGCGAAGCTCCATCACATTCAATTCCGTAAGGGACAAAACGAACAAAGCATACAAAATGATTATGTAGAGCTGACGTAATATCATGTCGGCCCGATGATTAAAAGGCAGAAATGTGTGAGAGCATTTCTGTCTTTTCCTATTCAAAGGATAAGGACTAATAGGACAAGGTATTTTAGAAGAGGTGAGGAATTATTAGTAGTGAATAGAAAATGACAGATTAATAGATGGAGGTTAAGACATGGACAGCCACAAGAATATTGGACTAACCAAAACAGTTGGTTATCAAGTAGGGGTTAGAAAAACGTTTCCAATCTCGCAACAGCAAGCATGGTCTTTTATTACAGGGGAGGAAGGTTTGAATGCATGGTTAGGAGGAGGGGGAAATATAATTCTTAAACCTGGTCATCAGTATCGTACAATAGTGGGAACCGGAGAAATTCGGATTGTCAAACCACTTTTGCAACTCCGTCTTACTTGGCAAAAGGAGGGATGGCATCGACCTTCTACCATACAAATTCGTATCCTATCCAAAGAAAATAATAAAACGACCATTAGTTTTCATCAGGAACATCTTGCTAATCAGCAAATAAGAGAAGAAATGAAGCGATATTGGGAATCGAGGTTAGCATCCATCGAAGAGAGCATACAAAAGATGTAGCCAAAAATAACTAGCATCTCCTCAATATGTGAGGGGATGCTAGTTATTTTCTTGGTCTTTTTTGTCTTCTATATGAGCATTAGCTGAACGGGTTGCATCCTGAGGAGCAAGTGCTTTATTGCGCTCCGTGTAACCTTTTGGTGATAGACGAAAAATAGATTTTTTGATGGTGGACCAGTTTAAATCTGTTGCAAGGTTCATGTAAGAGTAACCGTAAATGCGAATATTGCTTAAGTAAAGAAGTGTCAAATATAAAGAAACAAAAAAGCCAAATAATCCTAAAAAGGCGCTAGCTAGGATGAAGGCAATTCGTAATATACTGACTGAGGTCACAAGTGATTGATTGACCAACGTAAATGAAGCGATAGTAGAAATGGCGATAACAACAATCATTTCTGGGCTTGTAACACCTGCTCGAATTGCAGCATCTCCGATAATAATTCCACCTACAACACTGATGGTTCCCCCAATTACTGAAGGAAGCCGTAGCCCTGCTTCACGGAACAGTTCAAACATTAGAAGCATGAGGAGCATCTCAAGTGAAGAAGGAAGGGGTAATCCGGCCTTGGCTTGTACAACAGTTGCCAGTAACTGTAATGGCAATTGATTTTGATGGTAGGTTGTTAAAGCGAGCCAAAAGGCAGGCAGTAGCAATCCTATAAGAATGCCGATTATCCGTAGTACACGTTCTATTGAACTGAAAATGATCGGATATTCATTATCCTCGGCAGATTTCAATAATAAGAAAAGATTTACAGGTGTGACAATGCCATAAGCGACCCCATCTACGAAAATAACAAAGCGTCCCCTTGCTAATGCTTGGACGGCATAGTCGGGTCGACCTGTATAATCAAACTTTGGAAATAATTTCGAATTTTTATTAACGCGTTCCATTAATAAATCGCCACTAAAAACAATATCTGTATCGACTGCTGCTAGCTGTTTCTTAATACCATGCAGAATGTCCATATCCACTATATCTTCAAAATACAGGATCGCCACTGTTGTTTTTGAGCGTTTTCCGAGTTCCACTTTTTCGACACAAAATGAATTGGTCGGTAATCGTTTGCGAATTAAAGCGATATTGATGCGGATATCTTCAATAAAGTTATCCCTAGGCCCTTTAATAAGAACCTCCATACGCGTTTCTTCCGGCTTACGATTAGGCTTTTTAGCGATATTACTTGCGTATAAAAGATTATCCTGCTCAAAATACATCAACAGGAAGCCGCTATAAACGGATGAAATAAGCTGTTCCTTATCTTGGATTTTCTGAAGGCTTGGAACATGGAGATGCCTCGCTATATTTTCCTCAAAAGATACGTCATCCAATTGATCATATAAATACTGGATCCGCTGAATAATGACACCGTTTAGCATTTGCTGATCAATCATGGCATCACAAGTGATAAATTGTACCTTTTGTTCATTAAAGCTATATTCCTGAAATTGTATATCTGCAGATTTTTGAAATAGTTTTTTTATTGTATTTAAATCAAACTCATGCTCCTGTTGAGACATTATGATTCACCACTTTTCATGTCTTGTTCTTCAGTTTTCCCCTTTTTAGAAGATTTATCCGATAAGAAAGCCACGACAATGAAAAAAATAGATAATGCAAATAAGAAAATAAATGTAGCACTTAAAATATAATGTCCCTTTACTTTTAAAAATAAGCTTTCATTTAACATAATTAACGGTAAACAAATGATGAAAAAGGGGGGTGCGAGCATTTGCCAAATTCGCTTCGGATCACCCGTCATTTTTAATAAGTCTGCGACAATATAAAGAAGAAAGCTAACACGAATGAAAGTCCCTGTTAACCATTGGTAAATAGAGAAAAAGTCTAGATGCTCAATATAGCGTCCGATGGTCACTAATCCCCATTCTTCATAAGCAGGATAACGTTGTTTCGATGCTTCACTTGGTCCGAATTCAGTAATAGCTCCAATTAGCGGACCTAATGTAAGGCCAATTAAGATAGCCAGTATAATAGTGAAATGGTACCAACGAAGACGTTCTTTGAATTGGTGCTGCAAAAATAATAGTAATAATAGCTCTATAAACCCTGAAGCAGGAAAAATCATACCGTGTATGATAGGCTGAAAACCATGCTCGAAAAAGGGACGCAACAAACTATAATCTTTTACTTGTATATTGGTAAAGGCGACAAAGAAACCTAGGATTACAACTCCAAATAATACAAAGACATTGACAATAACAATCGTTTGTAAGCTAGTTGTCACTAGTAAAATGCAAAGGATAGTATAAACAAACAATAATATAAGGACAGGTGTTTGAGGTAAAAATGTGCTATTTACCCACTGTAATGTTTCCACCATTGTAAAAGCTGCGATAATCAATAGAAAAATGGCGACAATATAGATGATGGTAGTAGAAGCGACTTTTCCAATTTTTTCGCTGAGCCAGTCTCGAATGGGTTCCTGTTTCGATTTTTTTTGGATGTAAACTAATAAAAATAACCAAAAGAAAATAACACCCCCCGCAAATAGTACAGATAGCCAGCCATCTCTTTTGGCGGCATCTAGCAGTGGAGGAATAATAGTTACATGATTTTTTAAGCCAATAACGGTCATTGATAGGAAGATTACATGTAAAATACTGATGGATCCTACACTTTTCATGATGAAAACCCTCTAACATTGATTGATACATATTAGCTTAGACAAAAAGCAGTAGCTTTATAAGCAGAAAATGGGTTCTTCTCCATGAAAAAAACGAGGTATTTGATGATGTAATCGTCAAATACCTCGTTAAGTCCTATATAATTAATGGATGTATGTTGCGCTCACAAGATCATCCCTTAAGACGTCTGTTGGGATTTCAAATTCCACTACGCCCATAAAGCCTGGTGCCACTTCATATTTATCAAAGGAAATCACAAGCTTACCTTTATCTGAAATATAGAATTGCTGATCAGGTTGAATGGCTGTAAATTCCTCCATCAAATCTTCATCGGCCATGCCAGCACCCTTCACCCAATAAACTTTATCCTGATTGGATTCAGCGAATTGTGTACGCATTTGTTCCTTAATATTTTCACTAATAGCTTCAATATAATTTTTATCTTTAAAAAGCATAGGTAAAGTAATTAAAATTTCGTTTTCTTTGTCGATCGTATCGTATTCCATCACAGTGGAAGAAGAGCCGACAGTATTTACCACATAGCGACCAATCGATAAAATTTGGTCATTATCAGTTTTAATTTCAAAGCCACTATCAACGCCTAAATGACCACCACTACCACTGGCTTTTAAATCACCCACTTCAGTGATAAATTCATCGTAAAGAGCTTTTCCTTCTGCACGATACTTTTCATTTAATGTATTGGCAAGATCTTGATTGTCTAAATTTTCAATAGCAGGTACTTTAATATTGGCATCAAAATTATCTTCTGCCACCTCATATTCTGTCCAAGTTAATACTTTAACAACACTTCCTACAACAGGTATGTCTGAAAGTGTTCGAGCCATTGCTGGACTTACATTTAAACTAGCAGTAAATAGCATAGCTGCCGCTGCCGAGCCAAGCAACCATTGAGGAGTACGGTTCTTTTTCTTTTTTCGTCCTTGCTTTAATGCTCGTTCAACCACCAAATCTAATTCCTTAGGAATAGAAACATCTGTATATTGTTTTTCTAAATTTTTTAATTTTTTATCCATGTGCAGTTTCTCCCTTCACATCTTCCAATTGTATTTTCAATAGTTTTAATGCTTTATAAAGACGCGATTTGGCTGTACTTAACTTAATATCGAGGATGTTCGCAACGTCTGCGAGCTTTAAATCCTCGAAATAATGGAGAATCACAACCTCTCGATACATTTGCGGTAGCTCCTCTAACGCATGCTCTAAATCGACGTTTTCATAGACATCCTCTTGAGCGGGGGTTAAATATTGCAAAGTATCATCATCAGTTACTTGTAAGCGTTTATGCTTTCGTAAAAAATCAATGGCTGTACGAACGACTATTTTATAAAACCAGCTTTTCATATAATCAACATTTTCAAGTCGATCTAATGACAGCATGGCTTTTTGAACACTGTCCTGTACAACATCTAGTGCGTCCTGTTCATTTTTTGTATAGCTATACGCGAGCAAATAAAAACGCTCTTTTTGTTCACGAATGAATTGGACAAACACCTCTTCATGTTGAAATGCATTTCTTGTTTTCATGTCCAAAGAAGCTCCTTTTTTAACATTGTCAAATTGTATACATGTACTAGACGTACGAAATGAGGGAAAAAGTTGAAAGCCATAAAAAAAACTTACCCCAATATGAGATAAGTTTTAGCCTTCTATACTGTTGGCATACGTCAGCATAACAGATGATTATGAGAAATAGTCATATGTATTTTTTAATAGTAATAGAATGGTCACAACAATAAATAGCTTACGTACATACCCGCTGCCACGTTTAATTGCAAATTTGGAGCCCACAATGGCCCCAGCAATTTGCGCAAGTCCCATTGGTAAACCATAGGCATAATTGATTTGCCCTAAGTATATAAACATAAGAAGGGCTGCAACATTACTACCGAAATTTAAAAATTTCGCATTACCTGCTGATTGTAAAAAATCAAAACCTACCATGAGAAAAGCAAATAATAAGAATGAACCTGTACCCGGACCTAAAAAACCATCATAAAAACCAATGACAGTAATTACTACTACAAAAAAAAAATAACGTTTTGGTGTTAGCTTTTTATAGGTAGTGATGCTTCCCCAATCTTTTTTAAAGATCGTATAGATCGCTACGGCAGCCAGCATAATCAGCATGAGCGGCTTTAGGACACTAGGATCCATTAAGTGGACAATCCATGCTCCAAGCATAGATCCGAAAAAGACAAATGGAAATAGCTTATAGACTGCTTTAATATCAAGCTTGCCAGAGCGATAAAATGTCAAAGTACTTGTAAGTGATCCCATTGTACCTGCTAATTTATTGGTTGCTACAGCACTTGAAGGTGGGAGACCTACAAACATAAGGGCAGGTAAAGAAATAAGTCCACCACCGCCAACAACTGAATCAATGAATGCGGCTAAAAAACCAAAAACGATAAGAATGACTAAAATATTTACATCTAAATCAAATGGCACAACAGGTCATCTCTTTTCTATCATAATAATCTGATAGTAGCGAACTGAGGTTGGGCTGTAAATACTCTTTCTATAATTTTGCGGAGCTTGAACAATGAGAGTTTTCGTAAAAATTCTACAATAATCAAATATTTTCTACTTGGAGTTGGAAATTTGATGTATTATGTAAATGATAGTGTTTTTACGTAAAGGGGACGTGATGACATGAGTTTAGGAAATCATATACGTGTATTTCTCTGTGTCGTGTTTATGGGGATGCTTGTTGGATATGTCTTCAATGCAAAAAAAGATATAACAGATCATGAGTATATTGATATCGTCAAAGAAGGTTATTTGGAGAATTTTTCTGATGTCACGGTTCGTAATGCATTTAACTACGCATTCTTTGAACCATATTGGCGGTATTATCAAGCGAAAACAGGGGAGCAAGTTGTAGAATTATCAGGGGATATTACGTTTCAAGATGAAAAAGGACATGCTATTTTACAATTCGTCGTTGACGAACAAACAACGCAATTTTCCCTTCGTGCGATGAAATTTAATGAAAATGTTTTAAATGCTGAACAAAAACAAAAACTCGTCGGCATGGTCTATCAAACGTGGGAAATGAAACAACTAGCTTATGAGTAAGGTTTTTTGCTTTGTAAATAAGCAGAACTATATTACAGTTAAAAGGGGGAGCTTACAGACAGAGAGGATGTTTTGAATGAAGTTAAGTATTTTAGATCAAATGCCTATACCAAAAGGTCATTCGGCAGAGGAAGCCTTCCAACGTACAGAACAACTAGCTTTATTAGGGGAAGAACTCGGTTATCATCGTATGTGGCTAGCTGAACACCATAATAGTCAGTCGCTGGCAAGTTCAGCTCCCGAAGTAACCGCTGCTTTTTTAGCTGCAAAAACACAGCGACTTCGTATTGGGACAGGTGGCGTCATGATGATGCATTATTCACCATATAAGATTGCAGAGGTTTTTAAAACATTGGCAGGATTAGCACCTCATCGAATCGATTTCGGAGTAGGGAGAGCACCAGGTGGTGATCATGCCTCGATTTATGCGCTTGCAGAAGGAAGAAGACAACGTTTCACCGAGCAATATGATAAGCTTGAAATTATTTTAAAGCTGATGAATAACCAAAAAACGGGTGAACATGTCTATGATCAAGTCGTTGCGGCACCCGTTCATATTTCATTACCTGAGGCGTGGCTACTAGGTTCAAGTGGTCAAAGTGCGATGCAGGCAGGACAGCTAGGTGTAGGTTATTCCTATGCCCAATTTTTCACAGGCAATATGTCGAAGGATATTTTTGATGCCTATAAAGCCTATTTTACGCCTTCTTATTATATGGAAAAACCACAAATTATTGTGACCTATGCGGCGACGGTGGCACCTACTTTAGAGGAAGCGGAATACTTGGCAAAACCAATCGATATTTCTCGTCTTCAGCTGATGAAGGGGCAAATTATTCAAACTATATCACCTGAAGAAGCAAAGGATTATCCATTAACAGAAATGGATAAAATGACAATCGCCAATAATCGCAAAGCAAATCTTGTCGGCACACCAAAGGATATTGCTGCATTTTTAGTGAAAGAAAAAGAACACTATGGCTTTGATGAAGTCATGCTGAACTGTAATCAATATGAATTAGCAAGTCGTTTAAATACCTATAAATTCCTAGCGAAGGAATTATTATAGAACAAAATCACCTCGTTGCTACGCTTCGAGGTGATTTTTATTGGACTTGACTGCTTTTAACCATACCTAAAATAGAAAAACCCGGAAATAAATTTCCGGGTTCGATTACCACTTACATTAAATACTCCATGACACACTGCCTCGCTTCCGCATAGAATCTTAAGATATTCCTAAGAACTGTACTTTACTCAGCTTTGATGGTCCTTTTGAGTTATCGATCAATCGCACTCATCGGGTTAACCCTCCTAGTCATAGGATTTGAAGTGAAATCTTTAATAGTATAGACCACGACATATTTTTTATACATAGTTGAGAAATTTTTTAAAAACAATAAAAAGAAACTCCTTTTTGAGACAGATTCTTCAAGAGGGACTTTCTTTAGTGATGAGTCGCTTAAACGCGGCCAGAGCCACTAACAAATGCTTGATCTTGATAATACATATTTTTTACTAAAACGTTAGGACCAAGGCATTTAACAGCTGGACAATGGCAATTGAGTGATTTAGCTAAATCGGTTGCCATCCATTTATCAAATACTGCTGGAAGCTCGTCATGTACAATATTACCTAGAGCTGGTGTATCACCGAAATCAGTAACGATGACATCGCCCGTAAAAATATTGATATTCAAACGTGAACGGCCATCTGGATCGTTACGCATTGTGACGTTTTTCGCTGTACGAAGACGTTGAAGTAATCGTTGATCTTCTTCATTCGCACTACAAGGGTAAAATGGAAGTGTTCCGAATAACATCCATGTATTGTCATCACGTATATCTAGTAGATGATGGATCGCTTCACGTGTTTCCTCTAGTGAGAGGGATGTGAGGGCACTAGCAAAATCTGATGGGTACATTGGATGTACCTCATGACGTGCACATTTCATTTCATGGATGATTTGGTTATGAATATGATCTAAGTATGGTAAAGTTTTTTTGTTTAGCATGGTTTCTGCTGAAACCATGACACCGTGTTCCGCAAGCATCTTTGAGTTATCAATCATGCGTTGGAACAGAGCTGCACGTTGGTCATAAGTAGGCTTGCGCTCCATCATGGCAAAGCCTGTTTCAACGAATTCATCGATAGTACCCCAGTTATGTGAAATATGCAGTACATCTAAAAAAGGGGCGATTAATAAGTATCGTGCTGGCTCCAATGTTAAATTAGAGTTAATTTGTGTGCGTACCCCTCGTTCATGAGCATATTTCAAAAGTGGCAACACATAATTTTGTACCGACTTTTTACTCATCATCGGTTCGCCACCTGTAATACTAAGTGTTTTTAAATGAGGTATTTCGTCTAAGCGACGTAAAATTAAATCTATTGGCAATGCCTCAGGGTCTTTATTTTGTAATGTATAGCCGACAGCACAGTGTGCACAACGCATATTACAAAGGTTAGTTGTTGTAAATTCAATATTAGATAGAGTCATTTGTCCATGTTGTTCAACATCTAAATACGCTTCCCATGGATCAAAGACAGGCGTTATTTTTTGTAAGGTCGTCATCTTTCGTACATCTTCCTTTCTAGCATTCTATTGTCTCATATTCATCGATAATTTCAAATATGAAATTACTGAAAGGGCTATTTTAGGATTAGACGAACATTTTTTATCCAATAAAGGAAAATGCTCTCTAATCCATTAACACTGAAGTGGATGAAGATAAAGCGCCTACAAGTCCTACTATTCTGAAAAAGGTCGTTTTACTGTTATTTTTCTAAAAAAACGTTATCATGGATAGAGAAAATAGCACAATGCATCATAGAAAGTAGGTACGGACATGACGAAATATGAAATATTATTATTTGATGTGGATGATACGTTACTAGATTTTGATTTGGCTGAAAATGCTGCACTTGATCGCATGTTTAAAGAAGAAAACATAGTAGTTACTTCCGAGATGATTGCACGTTACAAAGAAATTAATGAGTCGATGTGGCGAGCTTTTGAGCGTGGAGAGGTAACGAAAAATACATTACATAATACCCGTTTTTCGATTGCTTTAAAGGAATTTGGCATAGAAGTTGATGGCACCTATTTTGAATCACTTTTCCAAAAATATTTGCGTGAGGCCCACCATTATGTTGATGGTGCTTATGAGGTAATCGCTCAGCTAGCCAATCATTATCATTTATATGTAGTATCGAATGGGGTAACCGTTACACAAAATAAACGTCTTGTGGATGCGAATTTAGCGCAATATTTTAAAGGCATTTTTATTTCGGAGCAAACGGGCTATCAAAAGCCTATGCCGGACTTTTTCGATTATGTGTTTGAACGAATTGATAATTTTGATAAAGAAAAAGCGTTAATTATTGGTGATTCTTTGACATCCGATATAAAGGGTGGTATACAGTCCGGTATCGATACTTGTTGGTTTAATATCCGCAACGTTGAAAACACAAGTGGCATTGAACCGCATTATGAAATTAAGAAATTGCAGGATTTACATGACTTACTGAATCAAAAAGTAGCACTATAAGTAATCATCATGCACCTTCATCGTTTTTTAGACAGAGAGGTGCTTTTTTTTGCTCATTTTTTTGAACAGGTCATGCAGGTATAAAAAACCGAGGAAAGGGCAAAACCATTTATGAGACTAGTTTCCATGAAAGGGGAAATATTCGATGAATACGGTTTTAACAGCCAATAAACGCCAAAAAGGGCGTCAATCCTCATTAACACAGCTTCGACAAAACGGTGCCATTCCAGGTGTTGTCTATGGCTTTCAAATGGAATCAACAGCCATTACATTAGACGCAAGAGTATTTGCGAAATTGCTTGCAGTGCATGGTACAAAAAGTGTTTTTCAATTAGATGTTGATGGAAAGCGTATTAATGCTGTTTTATCAGAAGTTCAGCGTTGTGCTTTAAAGGGGAATATTAAACATGTTGATTTTAAATCGATCAATATGTCAGAAGAGCTGGAAGTAGAAATTCCAGTAACCGTAATCGGTGATGCCATCGGAGTAGCAGATGGAGGCTTCCTCTTACAGCCTAATCGTGAGGTTCGTATTAAAGTGAAGCCAACAGAAATTCCCGAAACAATCGAAATCGATGTCACGAATGTAGCAATTGGGACGTCCCTATACGTGGGAGATATACGTCAACAATTTTCATTTGAAATTTTACAAGAAGATGACTATACACTGGTGACGATTACACCACCATCTGCTGAAAATGTTCAAGAAGATGACACAGTGGACGATACGCCTGAAGTGATTGAAGCGACAGGTCAAAATACGTCTGAGCCAGAAGCATAGCGTGAAACAAGGAGCCATTTCCAAACATGGCTCCTTGTTATTTCTCTAAAAAAAGACAATGCATTCTTTGCATTGTCAGAAAGCTTAAATGACGGCGCTTTTCACGCCCGTCCATCTCATAAATAATTTTTCGTTATAAGTTAAGGCAAATTGTACAATTGGTCCAAGTCCAAAGGCCATAATCACCGTACCAATGCCGATAGGACCACCAAGTAAGAAGCCAAGTACAGCGACCGTAACTTCCATGGTTGTACGGGAACGTGTGACGCTCCAGCCAAGTTTATGAACCATCATTAGCATTAAGGTATCGCGAGGACCAATTCCTAAATTAGCCACCATATACATACCACAGCCCCAGCCTAGTAATACTAACCCTGTTAGGTAAGAAACCAGTTGCATCCAAAAGCCATCGATATCAGGTAGCCAATAATTAAAAATATCAATGAAGATGCCAGCTAAAAACATATCGATAAAAGTTCCTGGCAATGGGAATTTTTTTGTTATTAGCATATCAAACGCTAAAATAGCCAGTCCTAAAATGATGGACCATGAACCGATTGTTAGCCCGAGTGTGTTAGTTAAGCCAATATGTAAAACATCCCAAGAGCCTACGCCAAAAAGCTGCCCTTTAATGGTTAATGTGATGCCAAAAGATAGCACGATAATGCCTGTTATGAAAAATAAACAGCGCGTAAAAAAAGCTTGTTTCATTTTTTAACCCTCATTCATCCGTAAATTCCTGTTGTCCATCCCATTATTATAACAAGAGATTTGTAATTTGCCCGAAGTTTGTCATTTCACATTTTTCAAAAAAAACAGTTTAGCTTTAGGTGGAAAGGGCAAAATATAGGTATAGAAGAAAGGATGAGATGAATGACTTCTGTACGCGAAGAAATTTTAGAAGTTTTGAACCGTGAAAAAATTGGAACGATGGCTACTGTAGAAAACGGGAAACCTTATTCGCGCTATATGACGTTCCAACATGAGGATTTTGTTTTATATACTGTGACAAATAAGCATTCTGAGAAAATGGAGGAGCTCCGTAAAAATCCATATACCCATATTTTATATGGCTATGAAAATGGGGGCTTTGGTGATTCCTATGTGGAGATAGAGGGCAAGCTCACTGAAGTACACGAAGAAGGAATTAAAAATAAAATTGCAGAAATTTTTACGAGTATTTTTATTGGCAATCAGGATGAAATGGTGACCTTAAAAATTGAACCTATTCGTATGCGTTTGATGAATAAAAAAGGACAACCACCAAAAGAGCTAGAATTTTCGAGCGACCATTAAACAATGGTCGTTTTTTACTGACTTGACGATTAATAGTTGCAATGATAGACAACTTTCAGGCATGATAGTTCTTAAAAGAAAAAGGAGTATAGGCTATGACGACAAAATTACAACAATTAACGCAAAATATTTTATCATCTCAAGGTAAATTAGAGGCAGATTTTATTCTTAAAAATGCACAAGTTGCCGATGTCTTTACATTAACGTGGAAGAAAGCGGACATTGTTGTGAAGAATGGCATGATTGTGGCACTTGATACTAACAACAGATTTCATGCAAAAGTGGTAGAGGATGCAGCGGGGAGCTACGTCATTCCTGGATTAATAGATGGCCATATACATATTGAATCTTCCATGCTAACACCGGGGGAGTTCAGTCGTGTCTTAATTCCTCATGGTATTACAACCGTGATTACAGATCCACATGAGATCGCAAACGTAGCAGGAGCAGAAGGAATCCAATTTATGCTGGATGATGCTCAAAAAGCTGATATGGATATTTTTGTGATGCTTCCTTCAAGTGTACCAGGGACACAGTTTGAAAACGCTGGCGCAACATTAACAGCCCAAGATTTGGAGCCATTTCTGCACCATGAACAAGTTCGTGGCTTAGCGGAGGTTATGGATTTCCCAGCCGTGTTAAATGGAAAAGAGGGAATGCTTCAAAAAATTTTATTATCAAAGGAAGCAAATCTAGTTATTGATGGGCATTGTGCGGGCTTACAAAGTGAGCAAATTACAGGCTATCGGGCTGCAGGTATTCAGACGGATCATGAATGTGTGACAGCTGAAGAAGCCATTGACCGTGTAGAGCAGGGGATGTATGTCCTGATTCGAGAGGGATCAGCAGCGAAGAATTTACGTGATTTATTACCGGCTGTTCAGCCACACACTGCACGTCGCTTTGGTTTTTGTACGGATGATAAATATGTGGATGAGCTGATTGATGAAGGTAGCATCAATTACGATGTTGCGATGGCAATAGAGGAAGGGATGACACCATTGCAGGCAATCCAGCTAGCAACCGTGAACACAGCAGAATGCTATCGTTTATTTGATCGAGGGGTACTGGCACCAGGCTATAAAGCTGATTTTGTGCGTATAGATGATTTATCGACGATGCAGGCAAAAGCAGTTTGGAAGAATGGTCATAAAGTTGCTGAAAATGGCAACATGCTGACAAATCGTCAGGAGACAATAGTTCCTGCCCATATTCATCACTCTGTTCATTTACCTAGCATCACAAAGGATAGACTACAACTATCATTCACCAAGGGAACGAAGGCGAATGTGATGGAAATTGTGCCGAATCAGCTAATTACCAATCATTTAGTCATAGATGTACCTGTGAAAGACGGCGTATTTGTCCCATCGGTAGAGGAGGATTTATTGAAATTAGCGGTTATCGAACGCCATCATCAATTGCATACGACAGGCTTAGGCATTGTGAAAGGATTTGGGTTACAAAAAGGCGCAGTAGCTACTACAGTAGCCCATGATTCACATAATGCTCTTGTCGTAGGCACAAATGATGAGGATATGGTTCTGGCACTTTCCCGCATTCAGGAAATCCAAGGTGGCTTCGTTATTGTAGCCGACGGTGAAATTCTCGCGGAGATGCCTTTAACAATTGGGGGCTTAATGACAGATGTACCAGCACAGCAGGCGAAGGAACAGCTAGCTGGCTTACACGGTGCTTTAAAGAAGCTCAACCCAACTTTAGATTTTCATTTTCTACTGACATTCTCTTTTGTAGCATTACCAGTAATTCCTGCTTTAAAATTAACAGATACAGGGTTATTTGATGTAACAACCTTCCAGCATATAGCAGTGGAAGCATAGAAAAAAACGACCTAGTTGCAGAGCGATTAGGTCTTTTTTTTTCGCTTAAAATTGTCTAGTAACAAAGGTTAATGATTAGTATCGGAAGAAGAGTCCTTAATGATAGACTGTTTATAGATACTTTGAGATAGACAGCTGTACCATTTTGATCAGACACTAGTGCATCTATCGAAGGGCACTTTACAAACAGAGAGGAAGCAGGACATGAGAAGTAGAAAAGGCTTAGTCATTAGTTTATCGGTGATAGCTGTAATGTGGATTTTACATACAACGTCTAAAAATTTTATGGTCGATCCGACATTTTCGACATTTCTTTCGAACAAGGAAATAGAACTTCCGAATGCAAAATTATGGATTGTCATGATCCAACTACATATTGCTTTAGCCATTATTGCTTTAATGACTGGGCCATTAGGTCTTTCGAGAGCGTTGAGAATGAAAAACCCTCACCTACACCGCTGGAATGGTCGAATCTACGTAATGGTGATTGTATTTAATATACTTCCAGGCTATTATGTAGCGCTCTACGCAAATGGGGGTATATGGAGTACGATTGGTTTCTTCATTTTAAATACACTCTGGTTGCATACGACGATAAACGGTTATCGCTTTATAAGAAAAGGACAAGTTCATCGTCATCGGAGCTGGATGCTAAGAAGCTTTTTCTTAACGTTTGCTAATCTAACTATTTACATACTTGTGACGATATTGCATTATGTAGCGGGTCTTCCATATGGATTTTCGTATTCATTAGGAGTGTGGTTAGCCTTTATCATTAATTTAGTATTAGCAGAGATTGTGATTAGAAAATCGACCATTTAACGTCGTTTCAAAAAAAATTTTAGAAATTATCGTGAAAAGGGAGAAGATATGAAAAAATGGATTTTATTTTTTTTGATTATAGCTGCTGTGATGATCATTTTAACGACGATTGATACAGAAACAAAACAGGATAGGACAATATTTGTAGACAGCAATGGAGATGATACCAATAATGGTACAAAATTAAGCCCATACCGAACACTAAAAAAGGCGGCATTAGAAGCGGAAGCAGGGACAACCGTATTGATACGGAAAGGCATTTATAAGGAAAAGCTTGCTGTTATACATAGTGGTACAAAATTAAACCCCGTTATTTTCAAGGCGTATGAAAATGAAGAAGTTATTCTTAGTGGAGAGTCGATGGAAAATACTGACGATGATGCAACTCTTGTAACGATAAAGAATAAAAATTACATTACCATTAGTGGATTCACGATCCAGGATTTAACGACGGAACAACTAGATGAAACAGTGATGGGAATCTATGTAACAGGCTCCAGTAGCCATATTACCGTAGCGAATAATCATGTGAAAAGGATAAAAACCTTTGCCGAGGATGGAAATGGCCATGGTATCGCTGTCTATGGAACAGGTTCAATGAGAGATATAAATATTGTAGGTAATACAGTGGAAGATTTAATAGTAGGTGCAAGTGAATCGATGGTCATGAATGGGAACATTGATGGATTTACAATAGAAAATAATGTAGTTCGTCGAAGCAATAATATCGGAATTGATCTGATTGGGTTTGAAGGAATTTCAAATGATAAAAAATTGGACTATGTACGAAACGGTGTTGTAAAAAATAATCAAGTTTATGAAATTTCCTCCTATGGTAATCCAGCATATGGCGAGAATTATTCTGCTGGGGGAATATATGTCGATGGTGGAAAGAATATAACGATTGAGAACAATACTCTTTATAAGAATGATATCGGAATTGAAGTAACATCCGAACATGCAAATAAGTATGCAGATAATATAAAAGTACTAAATAATACAGTATATAATAATTTTTTCACTGGAATATCGATTGGTGGGTATGATAAAGAGAGAGGAGGGACGAAAAATTCAATTATCTCTCACAATATTATTTACCGTAATGATACGATGGAATTAAATGGAGGTCAGCTTTTATTACAGCATGATACTCAGAATAATGTTATCGAAAAAAATATACTAACAGCTGGATCTTCTCGAATATTTATAGCCAACTATTTTACTAGTAATAAAAATAATAAATTGGCGAGGAATGTGTTTCATCAAGAAAAAGGGCAGGATGGTATTTGGATATGGAAGGATACCGAGTATGATTCGTTTAAAAAGTTTAAAATCGCTTCCAATAGTGATGCGACAACTAGTTATCTAGATCCTCAATATAAAAACATGGACAAATTTGATTTTAGACTTGAAAAAGATTCACCTGCGGAACATATAGTGAAGTAAAAAATACGAAGGCTAAGGCTAAAAAGATGCTTGAGTTGTCAAGAAAATCATCTTTAGGTAATTCGTAGAAGCTCGTCTAACTTTTTTCTCTACTTACGGAGGTTAATGATGATGAAAATAATGAAGAAAACAGCCAAGTTTGTGGGAATATTGCTAGCTATATTGGTTTTGATCATAGGGTTTGGTTATGCTTTTCTTGAGATCAATCCATTTGGCAATAAACCAGGTAAGCCAGTTGCCGATATTGAACGAAAGGTCGAAATTTGGGGAGAAGAAGTTGCAGGTAATCATTCTGGAAGCAAGCTAGACGATATGAATATTAAAGGCAATCCTAATAGACTGCTAGCTACATTTAAATTTATCCGTCATATTGTAGGAGAAGACTATCAAGATAATGAGGCTGCCATTGATACGTTTACATATGTCCATGAAATAGAGGGAGGCTATGAAAAGTCTACCTATGAGGATGAGCCCTATTTGATTCCATATACGGTGTCAAACAGTGATAGTGCGGTCATTGTGATTCCAGGTGGTGGCTATGGCTTTAAGGAAATGGATGGCGGCACTACTGAAGGAAAAGATATCGCTGATTCATTAAATAAGGCAGGTATCAACGCGTTCGTTCTACACTATCGTTCTAATCCCTATGAATGGCCCATTCCCCAATTAGATGTGCAGCGTGCTGTCCGTTATCTACGCTACCATGCAAATGATTATGGTATACACCCTAATAAAATTGGGTTGATAGGCTTTAGTGCAGGTGGTTTTCAAACAGGAAGTTTTATCAATCTCATTCAGGGAGAAAAACGGCTTCCAAAAAATTATCAGCTTGATGCTATCGATGCAGTTGATGACCAAGTAACAACTGCAGCTATGATTTACCCAGCATTGACGTACCGCTATAATGTCCCGATGCTCTTTGCATCTTTTGATGATCAAGTGGTTAGAGATCCAGAAGAACGAGAAGAGCTTTTGCATAAGACTGATCTATCCAAGCATTTCAGAACGGCTCATATCCCCCAATTTATTGCTTATGGAACGAAGGATTCAGCTGTAGGGGTAAAAGGACCTCAGGAATATATTCAGTCCGCACGAACTGCAGATGCGGATGTCACTGTAATTGTAGCAGAAGGTCAGAATCATGGCTTTAAGCAGCAATACTATATGCGTGAGTATCTTGAATGGGTAAAGAAAATTTTTGATTCATTATAATGTGATGGTTTGTTCATTAGGAAGGTAGTTCTTAACCCATTTAAAAAATCCTTTTTCTGAAGGTTTCCATGATGTAATTCCCATGCTAGTCACTTCTCTATAATCGGTTTTTTCGATTCATTTTATCGAAATAATCATCTTTATCGATTTGTGAAATCATAATAAGATATAACTATTCGGGAACAATACTAAAAAACTTTAAGGAAGAAGGGATCACCAACATGTCAATAGCCGTTATTTATGGTGGAAATCGTCCGAATGGCAATACAGAAACGTTAACAAAATTAGTCACTCAAGATTTAAAAGTTGAAGAAATTTATCTTAAGGATTATTCAATTCAACCTATAATAGATAAACGCCATACAGAGGAAGGTTTTTCTACAGTCAATGATGATTATAATTCCATCATTGAACGTATACTTCCGCATGATATTCTACTATTTTCTACACCTATTTATTGGTATAGCATGACAGGGCCGATGAAAAACTTTATTGATCGATGGTCACAAACTTTAAGAGATTCAAATTACCCGCATTTCAAGGAAAACATGTCTTCTAAAAAAGCGTATGTCATTGCAGTTGGTGGTGATATGCCCTATATAAAAGGGTTACCAATGATCCAGCAGTTTCAACACATCTTTGACTTTATGGGGACATCATTTGAAGGATATATTTTAGGAGAAGGAAATAAACCAGGAGATATAGTCCGAGATTTAAAAGCGATGTCAGCTGCTGAATGTCTTAGAAAAGAACTACAATAGCGTGAGATGAAAAAGGGATTTGGACGATAACGTTTCCAAATCCTTTTCTGTTTATTGAACCTCCTTTGGTTGAAAAGTTGTTCACTTTTGCTGAGCTAGTGTAAACTGGATTTACTATCGATAAAAGTGAATGATTTATAAAGATATATCGAAAAAAATGATTAAGAGGGGTGCGGAAATGGATATAAAGCAGCTTCAAACATTTTTAACAGCAGCAGACACATTAAGCTTTACACAAACGGCACAGCGACTAGACTACGCTCAATCAAGTATTACTGCGCAAATTAAAACATTGGAACAAGAGTTAGGGGTTATACTTTTTGAGAGGCTTGGGAAGCGGATCATTTTAACAGAGGAAGGCAAGCGTTTCCAACAGTATGCTGAAAAAATGCTAGAGCTAGATCGTGAAATGAAAAAGGCGATGTCCAATGAACAAGAACAAGTAGTGTTAAAAGTAGGGGCACAGGAAAGTCAATGTGTTTATCGACTACCAAGCATTTTGCAGCAATTTCAACAGGCGCAACCCCATGTGAAAATTATATTTAAGCCTGTGCATACGACTGACATTGCCAAGGAGTTATTGCAATCAGGTAAGTTAGATGTGGCCTTTATTACAGATACATATCAGGAAACAGCGATGCTACATCGAGAACGTTTACTCGAAGAACAGCTTATTTTTGTGAGTGCCTCGAAAGCTAGCAGGGAGCCTCTCGTCGCTTCTCATCTTTCAACAGAAACCATGCTACTAACGGAAACGGGGTGCTCCTATCGCAATCATTTAGAAGCACAGCTACAGCAGGAAAATATTTTGCCTCTACAAATGATAGAGTTTGCGAGTATAGAAGCGATTAAGCAATGTGTGATGGCTGGTTTAGGTATTACATTTTTACCGAGAATGGTCGTAGAAAAGGAATTAGCAAATGGACAATTAGAGGAGATTCACTCGACAATCAACTTAGCACCAATCTTTACAGACATTGCTTGGCATAAAGATAAACATATGCAGCCGTGCCTTGTAGATTTTATTACCATAGCCAAGGAGCAATATAAAATTTTTGGTGTTCAAAAAAGAGCCTGAACGAATCAGACTCTCTTGTGTACTATTGTTGTTTTAGCGTACCAGAATAATTGGTGCCTTCACTACGTTCTGCACGACAATCCACTTCTGTAACTTTCAGCGCATTATTCGTTAATCGCTCTAGCTCAACGACACAACGATTGCCGTTTGAGGACTTATTCATTAATGCCTTATTCGAACTTGTTATCGTGGCAGTACCGTTGACTTTCCCTGTAGCTGTCCCATCATTCGCAGTTAAAGCAATGGAAAAGCTATTGCTTGTGGCGTTTGAAATGATTGCATCTCGACGGTTAAAGTCATTTGTTCCTTTACCCCATTTATAATAATACGTATAAACGCCTTCCCAAGCACTCTTGCTAGGTGTAGTTTGTTGCATTGATTTATCCAGCTGATTTTGGGCATTTTTTGCACGAGTGTTTAACGATAATTTGTTGGCATTGTCATGAATGGCTTGTGCATCCCCAGAAATTTCATAAAAATTTCGTTCATCCATGCGATACAGCATTGTCACAACCTGTGCTCGTGTCATATTGTTGGTCACACCATAAAACTTTTGTAAATTACGGTCTTCATACTGTGGATTTTGTCCAGAAGAAATATAGTAATCAAGTAAAAATTGGATAGATGAATCTAATCCTTTTTTGCCACTAGCTAAATGAGTAATAGCCTGTGCCACGACACCACGTTTCACGGTAGCAGCTCGTAGTCGATTATCGAAATAGCCGTTTAAGGGGACACCATAGCTAGCAAGCTGGTTATAAAATTCATCGGACCAGATGGCAGAAGGGGTCTGTTTTTTTAATTCATCAATGGGAGATTCAAGCTCGTAAAAAATAGCTAAAAGTTTAGCTAATTGCTGCTCGGTAATAGTAGCATTCGGTTTAAATGTACCATCTGCAAAACCATTCACAATATCATATTCTTCTGCCCATAAGATAGCTTCATAGGCATAATGATCCTCTGACACATCTTTAAAACCAGCAGCTTGTACATTGCTCGCACTGCCTACGATAAGAATGGAAAATAATAATATACCTATTAATTTTTTCATTTGTCATCTTCATCCTTTCCTGCTCGATATGTTAATAGTTTGCAGGAAATGGATAAAAACTGCAAATTTTTCTTAATAAAAAAATAATCGCTACCCACTACAGGGGAAGCGATTATTTAGTGTTATTTATTGGGCAGTATAGCCACCATCCACCGTTAATGTGTTGCCTGTCATAAATGTTGAATCATCGCAGGCCATGAATAAAACGGCTTTTGCCATTTCCTCTGGTTGACCTAAACGTTGCATAGGTGTTACTTGACGTAATGGCTCTTTGCTTTCTTCAGGAATAATCGGTGTATCAATAAAACCAGGGCAAAGGGCATTGACACGAATGCCGCGCGTAGCAAACTCTAGTGCTAGTGAACGTGTTAAGTTGATAACGCCACCTTTCGCTGCATTGTAGGCTGCAGAACCTGGTGAACCAACCCATCCATACATGGAGGCAGTATTGACAATTGTCCCGCCTTGGGCTTTTAGCATTTCCTTAATGGCAGCCTGTGCCATTAAAAATACACCATCTAAATCCACGTTCACTGTTTGACGCCATTCTGCATAAGGTAATTCCTCAGTTGGCGTTACTCGTCCAATTCCTGCATTATTAAATAGAACATCGACTTTGCCAAATGTCTCTAGTGTTGTTTGATAAATAGCGGCCACTTCATTTTCATCTGTTACATTCGCTTTCATAAAGAGAGCCTCTGCTCCGCCTGCTTGCAGTTGGGCTGCAAACGCTTGGCCTTTTTCTTCATTAAGATCTACAAGTACTACTTTAGCACCTTCTGCTACAAATAATTCAGCAGTTGCTGCTCCAATTCCTGAAGCACCACCTGTAATAATTGCGACTTTATCTTGTAATTTCCCCATATATGACACTCCCATAAAAGTAAATTTTCTTGCACACTGTGTCAATCACGGTGTACTTTTATTGTAAAACTCTATAAAACAGAAACAATCATTAATGTGATGGCAAGTGTCTAACTAGTAGACATATCTATATAAAATGTCTAAAAGGGAGGAAGAAATAGTGACAAAATGGACACAAAGACAGGAAAGAACCCGTCGTCATTTTTATAGCACTTTAGTTGATTTAATTAAAAAACAAGGATTTCAGGCAATTACAGTAAAGGATATTGTAGAACAAGCAGGCTATAATCGTAGTACTTTTTATGTGCATTTTCAGGATAAATTTGAGCTAGCAGAAAATTTGCTAGAGCAGATGTTGAATGGACTAGAACAAGCAGTGGGGGAACCCTATCTATTTGGGGAAAAAGTGTACACAACGAAGCTCAAAGCTCCTTCATTTAATATTATTCATTACATTTATCAGAATCGTACATTTTTTGAGCTATTAAATTTTGAAGATACGATTCCTGGATTGCATACGCGCATGCCTTTGACAATTACGAAAATTTATCAAGAGCAATTTAACTTTGAGACCATAAACCATCAACCGGTGAATATGGATATGTTCAAACATTATACCTCTTATGGCTTCTACGGATTAATGATGCAATGGATTGCAAGCGGCTATGAAAAATCAGAAGAAGCTTTAATAACAGACGTCATTGAATTGACTAGAACCCATATTTATGCATTTGAATATATAGGAAAACCGCTAGGAATCAACGATTGACCCGTATTTAATAGCACTATTTTATAAAAAATCTCTAATCATAGCATTAGAGATTTTTTGTTTGGGCGAAAGTAAATTTTCCTCTAGAAAAAAATTTTTTTAAAGAAATTTTCATAAAGTAGTTGAATTATTTTTGTTTTAAGCATATATTTTTCCTAAGGGAAACAAAATATCTCTAAAGAAAGAAGAGTGCGTGAATGAAAGAGTTAGGTGAATTCAAGCTGACGATTCTTCCAATGGTTGTTTTATTACTTCTTACGATTCTTTGGAAACTTACAGAGTCTGTAGGAGCAGGCATAATATTAATCCTTTTCTGGATGAGCTGGCGCCAGTTTATTCGGAAAATTATATAAATAAAGTGGCTGTATGAGAAAGAGCGATGCATGTAATGATGCTAGTCTGACAAGGCGGGCGTAGCCAAAAGATTTAATAAGGCATGTCCGCCACCCCCTTTATAGGTGCAGCATGACTGCTTTTTTTCAAGCAATGGCTAATAAAATGAAAGTAGAGGTAAGTTAATGAAACAATGGTTAGGTGTATTCGTACTATCACTCTCACTTCTGTTATTCGGTTGTTCAACTGAAGCAGATGGAGAAAAAAAAGGAATTGTTGTCGCCACAACAGGACAAATTGCAGATGCTATAAAAGAAATTAGTGGTGATCATTTACAAGTATCGGCATTAATGGGACCAGGGGTTGACCCCCATTTATACAAGGCTACCCAAAGCGATTTATCGAAATTGGATAAGGCCGAAGTTATTTTTTACAATGGTTTACATTTGGAAGGACAGATGCTCGACATTTTTGAACAAATGGCAAAAGATAAAACCGTGCTAGCTGTTGGGGAAACATTAGATACTAAGCAATTACTTGCTAGTGATAGTGATGCCATGCTACATGATCCTCATATATGGTTCGATATTGAGCTTTGGAAGGGAGTTGTCCAAGCAATCAGTTTGCAACTCCAAGAAGAATACCCAGAATTCAAAGAGGATTTTCAACAGAATGAAATGTCTTACTTAAAAAAGCTAGATGAATTACAAAGCTATGCAAAAAAACGTGTCGAAGAAATTCCAGAGCCGCAAAGGATTTTAGTAACTGCCCATGATGCTTTTAATTATTTCGGTCGAAGTCAAGGCTTTGAAGTGCGTGGCTTACAAGGCTTAAGTACAGATTCAGAGTATGGAGTCAAAGACGTTCAGGAAATGGTTGATTTCTTAGTCGCTCATAAAATCAAGGCCATTTTTATCGAGTCTAGTGTATCTGATAAAGCGATGAAGGCGGTTATAGAAGGGGCTAAAGAAAAGGGACATGACATTGTGATCGGCGGAGAACTATTTTCGGATGCAATGGGTGCGGAAGGCACAACAGAAGGTACGTATATAGGGATGTATCAATATAACATCGACACAATTGTCGATGCATTAAAGTAGGTGGATAAAATGGATGCATTAACAGTGGAAAATCTTTCAGTAGCTTATGATAAGAAAACAGTATTGGAAAATGCCTGTGTGACGGTTCCTAAAGGTCATCTAGCTGCAATTATAGGGCCCAATGGTGCCGGGAAATCAACGTTTTTAAAGGCTATATTAAACCAACTTCCTAATAAAGTTGGAAAAGTAGAAATTTTAGGCAAAATCTTTGAGCCAAAAAGTTTAGTAGTTGGGTATGTACCACAGCGAAATGCCGTTGATTGGGATTTCCCGACAAATGCTCTCGATGTTGTGTTAATGGGGAGATATGGCCATACAGGTTTATTTAAAAGACCGACGAAACAGGATAAACTAGTTGCTCGGCAAGCATTAGCAAGTGTAGGGATGCTGGACTTTGCAGAGCGTTCTATAGGTCAGCTTTCGGGTGGACAGCAACAGCGTGTATTCCTAGCAAGAGCTTTAGCACAAAATGCAGATATATATTTCTTAGATGAACCATTTGCTGGGGTCGATGCTGCAACAGAAAAAACGATCATTGATATTTTAAAAGAATTAAAGGCTCAGGGAAAAAGTATTTTTGTTGTGCATCACGACCTTCAAACGGTCAAAGAATATTTTGATTATACAATTCTATTAAACAAAACGATACTAGCATCAGGTGCAACAGAAGATGTTTTTACACCAGAACAATTGCAAAAAACATATGGTGGTAAACTTTTCATGATGCAGCATGCGTAAGGAGGGTTCATGATGATAAGTGGTAACTTATTGTGGGTACTTAGTGGCACTATGTTACTCGGTATAGCTGCAGGCATAACAGGTACCTTCTCCTTCTTGCAAAAACAAAGCTTAGTGGGCGATGCTGCGGCACATGCAGCATTACCAGGCATCGCGCTTGCATTCCTCCTGACAGGACAAAAGGAATTACCAATTTTAATGCTCGGAGCGGGTATTACATCTGCTTTATCTGTGTATTGTATACAATGGATTGTATCTTTTTCAAAGTTGAAGGCGGATGCAGCTATTGGGTTAGTACTGACCGTATTTTTTGGCATCGGTGTTGTGTTTTTAACTATTGTTAACAGAAGTCCCATTGGAAACCAAAGTGGTCTTAATAACTTTATTTTTGGGAAAGCCGCAACGATGACAAAGGCTGATTTAATGTGGCTGTTCATCAGTGCAGCCATAATTATTTTAGTTAGTCTGTTCTTTTATAAGGAATGGAAATTACTCATCTTTGATCCTGTTTATGCAAAAGGAATTGGCTTACCGATTGAGGCCTTAAAGGCTACGCTAACCGTATTAATTGTCATGACGATTGTTACAGGTATCCAAGCTGTAGGTGTAATATTAATGTCAGCTTTATTAATTATTCCTGCGGCAAGCGCCAAACTATGGACGAAAAAACTGAGTACGATGCTCCTGTTGAGTGCAGCGATTGGAGGTATCTCAGGTGTTACAGGTACTTTTATTAGCGCGATTCGAACAGGATTATCAACCGGTCCAATTATCGTTCTAGTGGCGGCAGGTATATTCTTTATCTCCTATTTTATAAGTCCTGCTGGTCAAATTAATAAATATCGTAGAAAAATGCAATTTCGAAAGCAGGGTGATATAGGATGATAGAGTTTTGGGTTGTATTAACTGGCTTATTAGTGGGTGTAACATGTGGGATTGCAGGCGTTTTTCTTATTTTGCGTAAAATGTCTATGATAGCCGATGCCATTAGCCATACTGTACTCTTCGGTATTGTGATGGCCTATATTATTACCCAATCATTGAATGGCTTTTGGATGCTAATAGGTGCAGCAGTTGCGGGTATTTTAACTGCTTATCTCGTTCAATTATTACATTCTTCTGGTATTCAAGAGGATGCAGCGATAGGGGTGGTATTTACATCCTTATTCGCGGCGGGTGTCCTGCTCATTACATTATTTGCAAGTAATGTCCATTTGGATGTAGAGCATGTCTTGATGGGAGAAATTGCTTTCGTTCCATGGGATCGATGGACGGTTTTAGGTTTAGCCATGCCTAAGGCTGTATGGATGCTTTTACTCGTATTAGTGATCAATATTGTATTTTTGCTACTATTCTTTAAGGAAATGAAGCTTGCAACCTTTGACCCTGTCTATGCCGCAACAATTGGTATACCCGTTGTCTTTCTCCACTATGGATTTATGACCTCGATTTCATTTACAACGGTTGCAGCATTTGATAGCGTAGGAGCCATTTTAGTCGTTGCCATGCTAATTGGACCGGCCGCAACTTCTTATTTAATTAGTAAGACGATTAAGCAAATGTTTACCTACAGCATGCTCTTTGGTGCTGGTGCTTCTGTCATTGGCTATTATTTAGCGAAGCTATGGGATACCTCTATAGCAGGGATGATGGCCACAACCGTAGGCTTATTATTTATTATTACATTAATTAGTCAAAAAATAATCGAGCGCAGAAGAAAAGCGCTTGTGCATAAACTAGAACTATCCTAATAAAAAACATCGTTTGATATTTTCATCAAACGGTGTTTTTTGCTTGAATAATTCAAACTTTTGGATGAGTATTCTTTATAGGAAAAATAGTATACTCTAAAAAAAAGATTGAATTGGGTGGAATGGCATAGACGCTAGTAATATTTTTTTATATCGCTATGTACGAATATTTAAAATTTTGTTACGATAGGTTTTATGACATTGTAAGAACAACGAGGAGAACAGCATGTGGCGAAATCGAAATGTATGGATTATTTTATTAGGTGAATTTGTCGTAGGTCTCGGCTTGTGGGCTGGTATTATTGGAAATCTCGCCTTTATGCAAGAGGTTGTCCCTTCAGACTTTCACAAATCATTAATTATTTCTTGTGGGATTTTAGCGGGCTTGGTCGTAGGGCCTATGGCTGGTCGTATTATTGATCAATCGAAGAAAAAAACGGTTGTACAAATGGCAAGTATTGGGCGAATAGTGAGTGTTTTATTTATGTTTATCGCGCTTTATACCAATTCGGTCGTATGGATGATTTTATTTTTAATTACATTGCAAATAGCAGCTGCCTTTTATATGCCTGCACTGCAATCGATTATTCCAATGATTGCAAAGGAGCAAGACTTAATTACGCTGAATGCTTGGCAAATGAACGCTAGAACTATTTCTAGAATCATCGGCACAGCCGCAGCAGGATTTATGCTAAGCTTTTTTGATTTAAAGTGGTTATATATCATTTCATTGATCGTTTATATCGTCATGTTTGTGATTACTAGTTTATTACAATTAGATGAAACGACGAATGAAACAGTAACGAATAAAGAAAAAGGAAACTTTAAAGAGGTATTACCGATGGTGAAAGAGCATCCAATGGTGCTAATGACATTGGTTCTTATGTTAATTCCAACGTTATTTTTAGGCTCTTTTAATTTAGTCATTATGAAAATCTCGGAAATGCATCAATCTACAACGATATCAGGTTTGTTGTATACAGTGGAAGGTATCGGCTTTATGCTAGGTGCAGCAGGATTAAAAATAATTGCTGATCGAGTGCAAATGGGCACACTCCTCTTTACATTGGCATTTATTATTGGATCTATGGAGCTCTTGCTGTTACTAGCAGATATCAAACTTTTTGCTTTAGTCGCTTTTGGGGTATTTGGCTTTACAGTAGGCTGTTTCTTCCCAACGACTATGGTTATCTTTCAAAAACAGGTCCCAAAACAATTCCATGGACGTTTTTTCTCGTTCCGAAATATGATCGATTCGGTCGTCTTTCAGGTCGTCCTATTATCTACAGGTATGATGCTAGATTTAATCGGCTTAAGTGGGATGGGGCTTGTGTTCGGCATTATTAGTTTAAGCTTAACGACGACATTTTTATTGTATTCTAAAAAGAAGAAAGTCGTTATGCATGCCCTCTAGTCCTATTGAAAGAACATGTTTTTAAAACATGTTCTTTTTTGTGCTTAAACAATCGTTTTCTTCGTAACATTAAGTAATTGACAATGGTAAAATAAAGAATTAAGATTCAACTATTCAATAAATTAATTGAACAGTTGAAAGGTGGTACTCGAAATTGCATGAACGACATTTAAAGGACTTGTTATATCAAGAGTTCGCTAGAATTGGCAAAAGTTTATCAAGTCCTAAACGATTAGAAATACTTGATATTCTCTCTCAAGGTCCAAAGTCTGTTGATGCATTAGCCAAAAGTACAGATATGTCCGTTGCTAATGTGTCTCAGCATTTAAAGACACTATTTAATGCCAGATTAGTAAAGTTTTCAAAGGAAGGTAATTTTGTCATTTACGAATTAGCAGATGAAGTGATTGCTAAATTTTTAACGACATTACATGCACTATCTGAAAAGCAATTGATTCAGGTTCAACAAATAAAAGAAGAATTTTTTAATGAGCATCTTGGCATCGAGGGAGTAACGCTTGCCGATCTCGTAACACGGATGGAGAAGGGTGAAGTGCTATTACTCGATGTTCGACCAAAAGAAGAGTTTGAACAAGCACATATTCCAGGAGCCGTTTCTATGCCTATTGAAGAGTTAGAGGATCAATTAGCTACATTACCAACTCATGTTGACATTGTAGCTTACTGCAGAGGCCCTTATTGCTTAATGTCAGCCGAAGCTGTAAAAATGTTAACAGCAAAAGGGATTAAAGCTTTCCGGCTAGAAGAGGGTGTTTTAGATTGGCAGAGGTTGGCTGGAGAATAACGGAGAGCAAATATGGTGGCAAATAAAATCGTGTGTAAATTAGAAAGAGGGGGTAAAGGATGTCTGGAAAAGTGGAAGTTACGATAGAATCATATATAGAGTCACCAGAAAAACTAAAAAGCTTATATAGGCGTGTACTACTAGTAGTGAGCCTTTCTCAAATATTTGGGGGAGCAGGGCTAGCGGCTGGTATTACAGTAGGCGCTTTATTAGCCCAACAAATGCTTGGAACCGATGCTTATGCAGGGGTACCTTCCGCATTATTTACGTTAGGGTCTGCTGGTGCGGCTTTCATTGTTGGTAAATTATCACAACGTCATGGCCGCCGAACAGGATTATCCACTGGCTTTATTGTTGGGGGGCTAGGTGCCATTGGAGTCGTCATGGCTGCGATATTTAATAGTGTAATTATGCTGTTTCTCTCTCTATTAATCTATGGAGCAGGAACTGCAACCAATTTACAGGCACGATACGCAGGTACAGACTTAGCGAATGACAAACAACGTGCTACAGCTATTAGTACGACTATGCTTATGACAACTTTCGGCGCAGTTTTAGGTCCCAATTTAGTAGAATTGATGGGAAAAGTGGCGCTATCGATGGGTATCCCCGCACTTGCTGGACCTTTTCTATTATCTGCTGCCGCTTTTATAGTAGCAGGATTTGTTCTATTCGTGATGCTGCGTCCTGATCCCTTAGAAATCGCTAAAGGAATAGAGGCGCATAAGCAAAAATTTGCTCAACAACATCAAGTACAGAAAACACATCCAATGGGGAATAAGCGTGGCTTAGCGGTAGGGGCAACCGTCATGGTTTTAACACAAATTGTCATGGTAGCGATTATGACGATGACACCCGTACATATGAAACATCATGGACATGGTTTATCGGAAGTAGGTATTGTTATTGGATTTCATGTAGGTGCTATGTATCTGCCATCGCTTGTAACAGGCATTCTTGTTGATAAAGTTGGACGAACAGCCATGAGTATTGCCGCCGGTGTTACGTTGCTACTAGCTGGTTTATTAGCGGCATTTGCTCCAAGCGATTCGATGATTTTATTGATAGTAGCACTTTCTTTACTAGGGTTAGGCTGGAACTTCGGTTTAATTAGTGGTACCGCACAAATCGTTGATGCGACCGAGCCATCTACAAGAGCTAAAACACAAGGAAAAATGGATGTATTTGTGGCACTGGCAGGGGCATCTGGTGGTGCTCTTTCAGGAATGGTCGTAGCGAATGCTAGTTATGCGGCATTGTCCTTAGCAGGAGGGCTATTGTCGTTACTGCTCATTCCCGTAGTGATTTGGTCTAGAAGAGCAGTTTAAATAATGAGAGAAGGAGAATGGAACTAAACGAGTACTCCTTTCTCCTAGTGAAAAAAATCTTACCCTTTCATTTGTAGGGTAAGATTTTTCTTTCGGAACTATTTTGATTGTTTTGCGTCAGTATGTAAAATTGTTAGAAAGCAAAGAGTAGGTACACAGTGTGGAGTTAATAACAAATAAATTGATAATGATTGCCTTGTTTATTTTAATCATTCATGCCATTGAAACGCTTGCCTATGCGGTACGTTTATCTGGAGCGCGTGTCAGGTTACTAGCATCTGCTTTAGCTCTTTTTAATGTAATGGTCATGGTTTCACGGCTTGCTAATATGATGCAACAGCCATTTACGGGTAGTTTGGTCGATACTGCACCTGTGGACGATGCCTTGACACATGTAGAACAGCAGTTTCGAATAATTATTGGAGCGGCATCACTTGGTACACTCATAGGTATCTTACTCATCCCAACTTTCGTAGCCATTTTTTCAAGAGCTATCGTCCATTTGGCTGAGGAAAGGGGCTCCATCCCAGCATTAATGAAAAAGGGTTTTACGTATGAATATGTAAGACGTGGAATGAAGCATATTCATATGCCTCGCTTTACGTATTTAAAAGGAATTGGATTACGAGATATTCCTCTACAGTTATTTATTACGAATATCGTCATTACGGCAATCTATACCATCGGCGTTTTATCTGCTTTGTATGCAACTTTATTAGTACCAGAATTAAAAACAACTGCCGTTATGGCATCTGGTTTAATTAATGGCATAGCGACCATTCTGTTAATTCTATTTATTGACCCAAAGATCTCCATTCTGGCCGATGATGTAATTAATAAAAGAGGAAGCTATTTAGATTTAAAAAAAGCCTCAGTCATGATGATGTTTTCAAGATTTTTAGGGACGATTGTGGCACAGTTATTATTCATTCCTGGAGCGCATTATGTGGCATGGTTTGCCAAGCTAATTGCCTAATTGAAGTTGAGAGCATGTATAGGCAAAAAGGAAAGATCTAAGTCCGGTATGTTGCGAACTTAGATCTTTTGTGCTGAACGTAGGGCTCTTTACTACTTTTCAAAATATGTAGGATCAAGCTGGAGAATAATTGTATTTTTATCATAGAAATCAGGCGATTTAAACTTTTCTTCATAGGTAAACCCCTTTTGATTATTAATAAAGGCTAACCAATCCATTTCAATTTCATGAACTCCTTTTCCGTATACTTCTTCTATTTTATTTACCAAGTCCTTCTTATCGTATATGTTTTCAAATTTTTCGAGTCCATAGGTATCAATTAAATATTTAACAAATGAAGCTGCGTGAATATAGCTCATCCATCTAAGTGTATTCAACTCATTTAGATTTGTAAGATTTGGGCGGAAATAGGCATCGTCTTGATATGGATCTATTAATTTGCTAATGGGAATTAATTTATCTGAATCCATAAAATACTTCATATACTTTTCGATATCATATTCACTTTTACTAAATTGTTCGTCCATATAGACCGCATAACCCTCTTGTGTAAAATAACCATGATCAGTATCAAAATTGCCCCCATAACCAAGTAAGGAATGTGTCATTTCATGAACAAGTGGATAATAACCTTCTTGACTGATAGCTAATTCTATTCTCGATGCAAAACCCCATGATTCAGTGTCTTCCCCATTTAGAAATACTGTTATTTGCTCAGATGGAACATAGGATGTATGGATGGATTGAATAATATCATCATAAGCCTTTCGGATTTCATCTTTTATCGTATCCACAGTTTCTTTCGGAGCCTCGATGTTATTCATAATTTTAAAGGTAACTTTACCATCTGCTGTTACCAAGATATTTTCATCCATTTTTTCTTCTTGTAGCTGCTCTTTAGGAACTACATTCTCCTGAGAGCAGGCTGCTAATAAGCATATAAAGATAAGGGAAAAGCCTCTAATTTTAAACATATGACCTCCGGAAAAATCAGTATTTTCTAATAAATACGAGCCAGAAAACCAAAAGTTTCATTTTATGTAAAAATAAAAGAAATTAGGGAAGGGTGTTCTTTTTCTTAATGTAAGTTTTTCTCTTAGAAAGGAGAGTTATGTAGGCGAGAAGTGACGTTCATTTATAGTATAATAGGGTTGACTTTTATATTGGAAAAGAGGGAACGGATGTATGACGACTATACTTGTAGCTGACGACGATGCGAATATTCGCGAGCTTGTATGCCTGTTTCTGCGCAAGGAAGGATTCACAACAGTGGAAGCCGAAGATGGAAAGGAAGCATTATCCATCTATCACTCAACACCTGTTGATCTCGTAGTGCTTGATATTATGATGCCAACGATGGATGGTTGGACTTTATGTAAGGAGCTACGGAGAGCAAATGCTGAAATCCCATTACTTATGCTGACGGCAAGAGGTGAAACATGGGAAAAAGTCAAAGGCTTTGAGCTCGGTACAGATGATTATTTGACCAAACCCTTCGATCCTTTAGAATTGACGGTACGTGTAAAGGCTTTATTAAAGCGCTACAGGATTGGCTACTCGCAGACCATTAAGCTCGGTGCTATTACCCTTGACCGTCAGACCTATAAAATTATGACAAGAACGGATTCGATTACGCTGCCACTGAAAGAGTTCGAATTATTATATAAACTAGCCGAAACGCCTGGACAGGTTTATACACGTGAACAGCTGATCGATCAAATCTGGGGAATCGATTATGCTGGCGATAATCGAACAATTGATGTACATATAAAGCGCTTGCGTGAACGCTTCGCGATGATAGCTGATTTTCATATTGAGACAATACGAGGTCTTGGTTATAGGTTAGAGGTTGATGAATGATTAAATCTTTATATACACGTGTTGTGTTGACATTTCTTGTTGCGGTCATTGGGGGGACAGTCGTTTCCTTCTTCGTAGCCACATGGATATTTAAAGATAAATTGAATGAGTACTTACAAATCCCCTTGCTAAATTTTGGACAGGACATTGTCTTAATTTTTGACACAATGCCTTTTCAGGAGGCAGACAATTTACTTAGCCAAATGAATCAACTGAAATCGTATGATGTCTATGTTTATGATGAAGCAGGGAAGATGAAGGCTTATGGAGATGCTCCAAGCGATAAATTAGTTGACGTGACTAAGACGCAAGTTCGAGACGTGTTGGATGGTAAAGTTGTGCAAGTGAATCCGAACGTTTCTTCAGGACTTGTCGGTATGCCTTTAACAACTGACAAAGGAACCAAAGCGATGTTTATCGAACCAAAAGCTGTCTCCTCTGCCTCTTTTGCGCTCACGGTAATTTTAAATTTTTCCACATATGCGCTAGTTATAGGCAGTGTAGTATTTCTAATAGCGGCTATGTTTTTAGTGAGACCAATAAAAAAATTAACAAAAGCTACAAGACATATAGCAGGTGGAGATTTTAATGTCGAGCTCAACATTAAGCAATCAGGGGAATTAGGTGTTTTGGCCAGAAGCTTTGAAGAAATGGCTTACGATTTGCAGCAATTAGAGCAAATGAGGAAAGAATTCGTCTCGAACGTGTCCCATGAGGTTCAGTCACCACTTACCTCGATATCTGGCTACGCTCTGGCACTAAAGCAAGTAGACTTAACGGTTGAGGAAAAAAACCGTTATCTGGATATTATTATGGCTGAAGCTCAACGAATGTCTAAAATGAGTGATAGTCTATTAAAACTAAGTTTACTTGAATCCAAAGCACCGCCGATGCAGCCTGTGTCGTTGAGCCTAGATGAACAAATTAGACGTGTAATCGTCGCGATCCAGCCACAATGGATGACTAAAAACATCCATTTTAACCTCCAGTTGCAGTCGATGTATGTCATGGCAGATTACGACCAATTGAATCAGGTTTGGACAAATCTTCTTACGAATAGTATTAAATTTTCAAAGGATGGCGACACGATAAAGATTAGCATGTCACAAGACGCTCAACATGTGTTAGTTCGCATAACAGATACAGGCATTGGCATTTCTCAAGAGGATCAGAAGCGGGTATTCGAGCGATTTTTTAAGGCGGATCGTTCCCACAGTCCAAAATATGAAGGAAGTGGGATGGGACTTGCTATTGTGAAACAAATCGTTTCCTTGCATAAAGGGGACGTTCGGGTGGAGAGTGAGCTTGGACAAGGAACGACATTTATTGTTACATTGCCAATCACAGCCCATTAAAAGACAAATGTTGGGATTCCTATGTAGCTATTCACATAGGATATCGTAACATTTTTTTATTGTTCATATTGCGTTCATATTACCGTCATTGGGAAGACATCTTCGTCCTTTACACTGTTGTTAACGGCTCATAAGGTAGCTGTAACAACAGTATAAAGGAGGGAGGCACGAGTAAAGGTGAACCCCTCGTGCGTCAAACATGAAAAAATTTACTAGAATCTTATTGAAAACGATAGCGATTATAGGTGCAATAGGAGTGCTACTACTCGCTATTGTTTTTACGGTCAACATTATTTGCAACAAAATAGAACAAGGTAAAATAGAACCCTATGGTCAGCTCGTTGCTGTAAATGGAGAAAATATGAATATTACTATTCAAGGGGAGGGGGCAGAAACCATTGTTTTACTACCAGGCTTTGGAACAGCAGCTCCAACGCTTGATTTTCAGCCACTGATTGAAGAACTTGCTCCACACTATAAGGTAGTTTCTGTAGAGCCTTTTGGCTATGGGCTAAGCGATGATACGAAGAAAGAGCGCAGCACAAAGAATATAGTTAGTGAGATTCATGAAGCACTGCAGACATTAAAAATTGACAAGTATATGTTAATGGGACATTCAATAGCAGGGATCTATGGGCTCGATTATGTTAATAAATATCCGGATGAGGTAACGGCATTTATCGGAATTGATAGCAGTGTCCCTACTCAGGGTGGTATGGATACGGAGTTCCCAATTAAGTCATTACAACTTCTCAAAAAATCTGGAATCGCTAGAGTGGCTCTAAAACTATCAGGTAGTGATCCGTATGATGGATTACCCTATGATGATGAAACAAAAGAACAAATAAGGATGATTACACTCAAAAACTTTTATAATTCGAGTACTTCCAATGAATTAACGGGTTTATATCAAAAATTTAAAGAAGCAGAAAACCTTACATTCCCTAAGGATTTACCTCTTTTGTTATTTGTTCAGGCGAACAACAATGATGGAATTGAGAAAAACTGGATACCACTCCATGAAGAGCAAGTCAAAAATTCAGTGCATGGCAAAGTCATTATAATGGATGGAGATCATTACTTACACCATACAAAATCACGAGAAATTGCTGAAAACTTGAAGATATTTATGGAAAATTGATATTTATAGCATCTTACCTCTTAGTTATTAGAGGTAAGATTTTTTATTACATGCTTTTTTTTGTAATCCATACTTCGATAAATGTTGAATTACTTCCTGTTTATAATCGATATAAAGTGATTAAATCAGGTAAGGAGAAATTTGTATGAAAAACTATCAATTTATTGCACTATTAGTAGTTACGACCTTTTTAATGGGTTCATCTTTCGCCGTTGTAAAATTAGGGTACCCTTATTCATCCCCTTTATTATTGGCTGCCCTGCGATTTATACTGGCAGGAATCATCATGGCTATCATCGTTATCCTCTTGAAAAGACCGCATCCAACTACAAGAAAAGAATGGGGGAAGTTATTAATTATTGGCGGATTTCAAACGGCGGGAGTGATGGGGTGTATTTTTCTAAGTCTACGTACCATTTCAGCAAGTGAGTCCTCTATATTAACATTTACAAACCCATTACTAGTTGTCATATTTGCCACTATTTTTACTAAAACACGTTACGGTTTTCATCAATGGATAGGAGTTTTTCTTGGTTTAATCGGTGTGATCATCACGATGGGTGCTCAGGTTGAATGGAAAATAGGACTTCTATTTGGATTTTTATCGGCTGTTTTTTGGGCAATTGCCACATTATTAGCGAAAGAATGGGGTGCGTTATTTGATACTTGGGTTTTATCAGCCTATCAAATGCTGTTTGGGGGCTTGCTTCTTTTGCTAGCGAGTACATTATTAGAGCAATCGTTTTTTATTGTCAATCGATCATCATTGCTGATTTTATTATGGCTTAGCGTCTTTTCCTCCATCATCCAATTTGCAGGCTGGTATTATTTACTGCAGAATAGTGACCCTGGGAAAACAAGTGCCTATTTATTTTTAGCGCCTTTTTTTGGCGTGTTAACAGGCTGGCTATTGTTAGATGAACCCTTACAACCATCTTTCATGGGAGGGGGATTATTCATACTAGTAGGAATTTACCTAGTCAATCGTACGTTTAGTCGAAAAAAGACTTGAGGTCATAACGTGTTGCCTCAAGTCCCATACTTGTTTACATCTCTAGTTGAAATACGTCTTTCAACCCAATTTTACCTTTCTCTGTCACCTGAATGGCTCGAATAGAAGGGACACGAGTAAGCCAGCCAAGCTGGAATAAATGATTGAATAGCTCACTACCAAGAGCACCAGCCAGATGATAACGCCTTTCACTCCAATCTAAACAGGCGTGTGAGAAGGATCTTCTTTTCTTTTTTAATGCAGGTAAATCGATACCAAATGATGTGAAAAATAATGTGCCTTCATCTGTTAAAACAAACTGCTTTTCTTCTAATTTTAAATAGCCCGCTCGCATCATCGATTCTGTCAAATGAACGCCTAATTTACCAGCCAGATGGTCATAGCAAGTTCGAGCCTCCTGCAATAATTTTATTTGGCTAGATTGTTTTAACGAGCGTATTTCAGGAGGCGGTGAAATGGCTAGGAAGGATTCAAGAAATTGAGCAACTTCCTCGTCTGCTAATTGAAAATAGCGGTGTCTACCCTGTTTTTCCACCTTTATTAGTTTTCCTTCTACTAATTTAGCTAGATGGAAGCTAGCCGTTTGAGGTTTAATGGCGGCCATATAGGCTAATTCACTAGCCGTATGGAAACGACCATCCATCATACTAGCGAGCATTGTAGCTCTTGAAGTTTCACCGAGGAGCGCTGCGACTTCAGCCATATTTGGATTAATTCCCATATGTCACAATCCTTTCGTTTACTATATTTTGATTTTAGTCAAAGTCATTATCGTTTACAATAAAAGTTATAGAGGGGGAGAAAAAAATGGAAACATATTATGCAGTGATCTTTACATCACAAAGAACCGAACATGATGGAGAGGGCTATGGTAAGATGGCCGAAATAATAGATGCTTTAGCCAAGCAACAGCCTGGCTTCCTACGGGTTGAAAGTGTAAGGGAGGAGGAAGGGAAGGGAATTACCGTATCCTATTGGGAATCACTAGAGGCCATTCAAGCTTGGAAAGCCAATGCCAAGCATTTAACGGCTCAGCAATTAGGAAAAGAGAAATGGTACACACATTATCATGTTGAAATTTGCCAAGTCATGAAAGAGTATTCTTTTTAATAGTAAAATTAGGTAAACGAAGGAGGCAGATTTTGATGACAATTGCTGAAGAATGGCAAAAGCTTAGAAATAATTTCAATCCTTCTCAACCAATAACGGTTAACCGGATGCATATTTTTAAAGAGCAATTAAAGAAAGAGCCACAAACGCAAGAAACATTGAGAATACTAGTCGAGGTCTATTGTCTACTAAGGATGTATCCAGAGGCGTATCAACTATTTACAGCTATTATGAATAATAAAGAGAAAAAAGATCGGAAAAAATTTGGAACGCTACAAACCTACATAAATCAACCAAATTCGGTGGTTCCGTTGATGCCACAAAAAATACGAGATCAACGGCCTATCCAAACGGTCATCCCTAAGTTTAAATACTTACCAAAGCCATTAGAAGCGAAAATTTTTGAAACAGATGACATCGTTGTATGCGATTGTTGTCAGCAGGAAGTGGATGTCTATTATACAGGTGGTATTTACGCGATAGAGGATGTTGATTATCTTTGTCCTTCTTGTATTCATAGTGGAGAAGCTGCCCAAAAATATGATGGTTCATACCAGCAAGATTTAATTCATGATGAACAGATTACAAATCCGACATTCGCAGAGGAAGTACTGTATCGAACGCCAGGTTATGTGAGCTGGCAAGGGAATAATTGGGTAGCCCATTGTTCAGATTACTGTGCATTTATTGGCTATGTTGGTTGGAGTGATATGGTGGAGCTAGCCATAGACGATCAGTTTGACAATTATACGGGCTTTTCGCTAGAAGAGCTTTCTGCCTCCTTGATGAACAATGGGCATCATCAGGGGTATTTATTTCAATGCCTGGAATGTGACCGTTATGTGCTTTATTCAGATTTTAGCTAATGGTTGTTTGGTAGAGGAGGTAGTAAAGTGGAACAATTTCTACAACGGTACATGTATTCTTGGCGCTTAAACGGCTGGCTTGTTCACGATATTTTTTTAGGGGTTATCTTTGGACTCGGATTGTTACTGCTATTATTTATAGCTATTAAACGGAAGCATCTTATTATTTCTATCAGCTTGCTCATCGTTTATATAGTAGTAAGTAATGCACTAATGATCGTTTTCGGTTTAGCAGGACGAAGCTTTCCGATCAAATCAGACTCCTCTATTTATATAGATGAATCACAAAAAATAGCTGTCCAAATGGTGCAGGGCTCTGAAAATAATGGAACATCCAATGGCATAACACACTTGATTTCACATTATCTTATTGTAGCTGTGAATTTGGAGACAGGTGAAAAGCAATGGACAAAATCGGCTTCTTATAAAGAAACGCTTATTGGAAACTTTATGGATGGCTTACTTATTCACCATAGAGATGGTGAATATGGGCAATTGTCACTTTTAGATATAGAAACGGGAAAAGAAATTCTTTCTGAAAAGGAATTTCGGCAGCAGCACCAGCCTTTAATAGATATTTTAAGCAATAGTGCGCAGCAACTGATAGCTTTACAAAACAAACTTTATTTAGAAGGCGTAGATGGTCATTTTTATCATTATGATGGTAAGACTTTAAACAAAGATGACAATGCCAAAAATTATATAGCTGCTCGTTTCTTTATTGAGTCGGATTTGCCGGGTTATTTTGCTACGCATCAGCAGCCTTTAGATGATTATGAGGAGATTCAAGATTTTAGTCACCAGGTGCTGTCAGAGCCTGCTATACGAAACTATCAAAATTTAGAGCCAAAAGTAGTGGATGTAGATTTAGCCAACGGCACTGCCCTCGTTTCATATCGACGGACTCAGCGAGAGAGTGCAGATCATATGCTCGTGCTGTACGATATGAAGAAGCATCAATCGCTTTGGGAAGAGAAGATTGGTGCCATTAATTCCTATCAACAGCAGCCTCAAGTACGAACAGTGGAGAAGGGCTATATCATCCAAACAGGGGATCAGCTTTTATTCTTAGATAAACATTCAAGGGATAGAGTTGTTCAATATCACCTACGTTGGAATCGACCAATTGATGAAATGTAAATGACAGAGGGATGAAATATGATTTAGCTCAGGAAAGCATTATTCGTTTCTCATAAAAAAGAGTATAATTTAATAGGAAGAAACTCTGTAAAATAAGGATGGAGTAAGCTAATGAATGAGCAAATAATAGATTGGATTATTCGCTTTCAAAGGGATAAAGATATCGAAGCTCTCGCGCATTTAAAAGACTATTGCTTTGCGATGATTGAACCTTTGATTGAGGAATTTACAGAGAAGCATGGTGAAGAGGCGGGACAGTTATTACGATTAAAATGGGATAAACGATTTTATTTTATTTTTACAAAATATCAGGTGAATGTAGGGCTCCCATTAGATACTTTTGTCCAAAATACGTATCGTTTTTATTTCATGCAAGTATTAAAAAAGGCTGGCTATTAGTGATCCGTTAAATTCGGTGAATGCTTGAAAAAAATAACAGGGAAAAATAAAATCCCTTGATTTGTGTATAAGCAAATCAAGGGATTCTTTTTATTGATAGAGTATATCTTCTGCTAGGTGAGTAAACACTTCACCAATAATTGTATCTGCATCGTATACGGAGGAGCCTGTATTTTCTTCAGGCTGAGCAAAAGGAATATGTGCTAAAACATTAGTTTGCAGTAATTCGGCTAATTGCTCAGCTCCACCTTGTCCAAAAAGATAGTTTTTTTGACCATCTGTCCCTTCAAAATAGGCCATATTTTCAACGACACCAAGTATGGTGTGCTTGGTATGTTGAGCCATTAAACCTGCTCGGGAAGCGACGTGAGATGCAGCAAGATGCGGTGTTGTGACAATCACTTCCTGTGCTTGAGGAATCATCGCCGCCATATCAATTGCCACATCGCCTGTACCGGGTGGCAAATCGATGAGAAGATAATCTAATTCTCCCCAATGGGTGTTGACCAGGAAATTTCGAATCCATTTATTGAGCATAGGTCCACGCCACATGACAGGCTGGTTGTCATTTGTAAAAAAGCCCATCGACATGATTTTGACGCCATGAACCATCACGGGAATAGCAGTTTGGTCCAGCATGGTCGGTTTTTGGTCAACATTCATCATCGTTGGTATACTGAAGCCGTAAATATCTGCATCTAAAATACCGACACGTTTCCCAAGACGAGCAAGAGCAACAGCTAGGTTGATCGTTACGGTAGACTTTCCAACACCACCTTTACCACTAGTTACTGCAATAAATCGAACACCTGAATGGGGCAATAGCATTTTTGGCATCCCTTTATCTGTCACATTTTTCGCTTGTAGAGAGGCGGTTAAGGTGCGACGTTCCTGTTCAGTCATTGCCCCAAAGCTAATGATAACAGGGGAGACACCAATCGCTTTTAATGCCCCCTCCACATCCTGCTGAATTTTTGCTTTTAAAGGGCAGCCAGCAATAGTCAAAATGATATCAAGCGATACTTGTGTACCATTGATTTGAATATTACGCACCATATTTAAGTCTATAATACTTTGGTGAAGCTCTGGATCTTCTACCTGCTTCAAGGCGTTTAGTATATTTTCTTTCGTTAACATGTAGGCACCACCTAATCTTTTAAGCCTTTACCAAGTCCTTTTAAGAAATGGACACCGAAATTGAGTGCACGATTAACATCTGGATCATTTAACATTTTAACTAGCTTAAAAGCACTCACTTTTTCATCAGTTTCTAGAGCTTTGTTCGCTTCGTCTACCCCAGCATTTAAGCCTTCAATAAGTTTTGTTGTTGTTTCAGGATTTAGCTCTGTCAAGGCTCCTGCAACACCCATCAAATTATTAATGATATTCGTCACAGGCTTTCGTGTTAATTGTCCAAGTGCTATATGCGCAACATCCTCTTTCGCTTCAAGTAACTTAGTAGCTGCTTCTAATGCACCAATATCATTTAATTCTGCCATAATGGTAAATACTTGCTGAACCGCTTCTTCATGATCAGAAAGTAGTTGTTTTAGATTATCTAATTTTTGTTCTTTTAGTTGTTCTTCCGTAAATTGTTGCTTTTTTATGCTTGTAATCGGGACAGCCATGCTCTCACTCTCTTTCGTTGGTAGTTGTTAAGTGAACGTAGCCAGGACGATTCCATTTCCGTTGTACCTCGACGCCATTTTGAGGGTGGCGCTTTTTATAGCGTGGGTTTGTTCGAGGAAGTGGTGATTTTCCTTTTGCTTTTAACACTTCTACTCGAACTTTCGTTTGTTTATAGGCAGGTGTTGACGTATTCACATCTGCGGCTGGACCCGTTAGAAAATTAATTGCGGAATCCTTGCTAACAGAGTTCATTGGTAAGAATAGCTCGTTACCTTGCACGCGATCTGTAACAAGAGCATTTAGCTTTAAAGCTCCATATGGCGATACTAAACGGAGTAGGGCTCCATCCTCAATGCCTCGTTCTTTCGCTAGTTCGGGTGATACTTCTACAAAAATCTCTGGAACTTTTGATTGGATACCCTTTGATTTATTCGTTAAGTTGCCTTCATGGAAGTGTTCAAGCATACGTCCGTTATTAATATGGCAATCATACTGTGCCTCAAATTCAACTGGTTCCATCCAGTCATTTAATGCAAAGCGTGCCTTTTTATCAGGGAAGTTAAATCCATCCTCATATAGTAAAGGAGTATCTTTCCCATCATGACTACCCCAGCAGAAGCTACCCCAGCCCTCTAATACATCATAGTTGGCTTGTGAGAAAAGGGGAGAAAGGCTAGCCATTTCGTCGAAGATGTCGCTTGGGTGATTGTAATGCCAGTCAGCACCAAGACGACGAGCAACTGCCTGTAGAATTTCCCAATCTGCCTTCGACTCACCAAGTGTCGGCAAAACCTGATAGAGACGTTGAACGCGACGCTCTGTATTAGTGAATGTACCCTCTTTTTCAAGGGAAGGAGCAGCTGGTAAAATGACATCCGCATACTGTGCCGTGCGTGAAAGGAAACAATCTTGGACCACAAAGAAGTCTAATTGGGATAGCACCTCATCTACATGGTTCGCATTGCAGTCGACAAGCGCCATATCTTCACCTACTAAATACATCGCTTTCATTTTACCTTCCATAATCGCATCTAACATTTGCATATTGTTACGACCTGGCTGTGGTTGAATATTGACACCATATGCTTTTTCAAATTTAGCACGGGCTTCATCATCTGTTACTTTTTGATAGCCTGGCAATAGATTTGGTAGTGTACCCATATCACATGCGCCTTGAACATTATTATGACCGCGAAGAGGGTAGGCACCTGCACCTGGACGACGGTAGTTACCAGTTGCTAAAAGTAAATTAGAAATGGCGGCCGATGTATAAGAACCACCTGTATTTTGTGTGACGCCCATACCCCAAAGAACGCAAGTGCCGTCTGCGTCACGAATCATTTCTGCCACCTGAATGATGGTTTCTTTAGAAATACCAGTCATTTCTTGTGCATAGTCAAGTGTATATTTTTCAAGAACTTGTTTGAAATCATCCAAGTGTAGGACATTTTCCTGAATGAAGGCTTCATCATGCCATCCTTGATCCATCATATACTTGGTTACAGCCATTAACCATACTTGGTCAGTACCTTGCTTCGGACGCATAAATATGTCTGAACGCTCAGCCATTTCATGTTTACGTATATCGGCAACAATCAGTTTCTGACCATGTAATTTATGGGCACGTTTGACACGAGTAGCCAAAACGGGATGACCCTCAGCCGGATTAGCCCCAATAATAATGACAAGACCTGCCTTGGCAATATCTTTAATTGTTCCTGCATCGCCACCCATACCTACAGTGCGCAATAAACCGTCCGTCGCTGGTGATTGGCAATAGCGGGAGCAATTATCAACATCATTTGTCTTAAACAATTGACGTGCCATTTTTTGAATTAAGTAATTTTCTTCGTTGGTAATTTTAGATGATGAGATAAAGCCAACAGAGCCAGGGCCATATTGTTGTTGAATGCCCCCCAGCTTAGTGGCAATTAAATCAAGTGCTTCCTCCCAAGAAGATTCCACGAAGGCATCGTCTTTACGGATTAAAGGCTTTGTTATACGTTCTTCAGAGTTGATAAAGTCCCAACCGAATTTCCCTTTGACACAAGTAGAAATGGCATTTACAGGACCATCGGAAGGTTGTACTTTTAAAATTTTACGATCTTTTGTCCACACTTCGAACGAGCAGCCTACACCGCAGAAGGTACAAACTGTTTTTGTCTTTTTCGTCCGTTTACTACGCATCGCTGCTTCCACCTCAGAAACAGCAAAGATACCACTATAGCCGGGCTCTACTTCTTTTATCAAACTGATCATTGGATCTAACATATCCTGTTTAAGACCGGTCATAAATCCAGCCTCTCCAAGCATGGATTTTTCCATTAACGCATTACATGGGCAAACGGTTACACATTGACCGCAGCTGACACAGGAAGAATCATTAATCGCAACACCCGTATCCCAAATTACGCGAGGTCTTTCTGCCTCCCAATCCAAAGATAGCGTTTCATTCACCTGTAAACTTTGACAAACCTCTACACATTGTCCACATGCGATACATTGGTTTGGATCATATCGATAAAATGGGTGTGACATGTCCACTTCATGTGGCTCCACTTTTGGTTTGTATGGATATTTTTGATGCTCGATTTCCATTAACTCGGCTGTGTTGTGTAAAGTACAATTCCCATTGTTATTATCACAAACTGTACAATACAATAAATGATTTTCAAGAAGACGATCCATCGCTTCCGTTTGTGCCGCCTTTGCTTTGTCAGAAGTTAATAATATATCCATGCCATCAACTGCCTTCGTCGAGCATGACCGAACTAATTGGCCGTTCACCTCAACGATACATGTATCACAAGTCTCGATTGGATCAACGGTAGGTACATGACAAATTTGCGGATGTGGGATGTCATGTTGATTAATGGTATCAAGGATTGTAGCTCCTTCTTTTACATCGTACGTTACGCCATTAATATGAATTTGAGTCAAGGTAACTTCCTCCTTTTACACTATGAGACTACTCGGACAACCTGTTACGGCTTAAGACAAAAGGGAATTACATTGCGAGTTTTTATAAATGATGGAAAGATTGTCTTGTTATCATTGTAATTCCCAAATGGCCTTGAAGCTACCTCAAAATAGGGTAATTGTTAGAACATAACAAGTTATCCATGTCCCGGATTAAAAAATAAAAAAATCCACCATGAAATGGCACGTCCAAGACATGCTAATACATTCATGGTGGATAAAATTCTTAGCAGGCCTTGCTAAAAACTCAATCAGCTTTATTTTTTGGTCATAATAGAATTCAAATATTCATAAACACTATGCGATTTCTAAGTAGATGCGACATAGGGATCAAAATACATAAATTCCATTTGTGCTATTATTATAGCCCTTTGCCGCAAAAGGAACAATATAAATCATAAATATTTTTACATGAGAATGATGATCAAAAACATTTTCCCTTTTATTTTTTTAAAAGTTACTATATGATTAACAAACTGTAAGGGTGACCCCCATAGTGATTGCCTAAAAAAGTATAATGATGATGGGAGAATCATTACGATGTCTAAAAAAGTTCATGAATTTAACGATATGATTCGTAAATTACGAAAAGAAGTTTTTGGTAAAGGTCCAGAACGTATTCATACGGTTTTTGTTGAAAATATGGCTGTCTCCACTTTATACGGGAATATAACCCCAACTGAAAAATTCATTGCGGGTTCACCCGAAGGATTGAAAATGGTTCATGCCGCAAGGACGAGCATGATTCAAGATTTATACGCACAATCGCCACCGGAGGGCATGGAAGAATTAATGGGCAGTAAATTACTCCATCTATTTTCAGATATTAAAATTGAAGAGGACTTTGCGATTTCCGTCTTTGTTTTTGAAAAGCCTATAAGTGAATAAAGGAGGATGCCTTATGGAGAGGGCCGTTACGAGGAAGATTGTGCGGGTTGAAGGGCAGCAAGTGAAGGAAATAGATGATTTAATTGTCTCAGAATATGCAGTGACCGTGAAAATTAATCAACAAGAATTTGTCACAATGGTTTGTACGCCAGAGTATGTCGAGGATATGGTCATCGGTTATTTAGCGTCTGAACGGGTGATCCGTAGTTACGAGGATATTGAGGATATTTGGCATCAAGAACAAGAAGGCTTTGTGCACATTAAAACCAAGCATATCAATCCTTACTATCAGCAAACGCAAAACAAACGCTATATAACGTCTTGCTGTGGAATGAGTCGACAAGGCTTTGTCTTCACAAACGATGCTTTAGTAGCAAAAAAAATGGAAGATATTCATGTACAAATTACGACTGAAGATTGCTTTCGTTTAATGCATGCCATGCAGGAAACGGCTGATATATTTAAAAAAACAGGTGGTGTGCATAATGCAGCGCTATGCGATGTCAATGGCATTGTTTTAAGTCGGATGGATATAGGTCGCCATAATGCTCTAGATAAAATTTACGGCTATTGTTTACGTCAAAATATAAGCATGCACGATAAAATTATTGTTTTTAGTGGACGGATATCATCAGAAATATTACTAAAGGTATCTAAAATAGGCTGTGAAATAGTATTGTCTAAATCGGCACCAACCGAATTAGCCTTGCAATTGGCTGAGCAACTTGGTATTACGACGGTAGGCTTTATTCGACAACAAACATTGAATATTTATACACATCCAGAACGCATTATTATGCCAGCACAGAATGTACGGAAAGAAGGAGATTAAATGACGGATCTACAAGATCAACTACACAGACCGTTAAGAGATTTAAGAATATCCGTGACAGATCGCTGTAATTTTCGTTGTCGTTATTGTATGCCAGCAGAAGTATTTGGTCCAGATTATGCATTTTTACCGTCTGATAAAATATTAAACTTCGATGAGATTGAAAGATTAGTCAAAATCTTCGTCTCATTAGGTGTTAAAAAAGTTCGTATTACAGGTGGAGAGCCTTTATTACGCCGTCATTTAACGGAATTAATTGCCCGAATTCATCGCCTAGAAGGTGTAGAGGATATCGCTTTAACAACAAATGGCACTTTATTAAAAAAGTATGCACAGCCATTGGCACAAGCAGGCTTATCCCGTGTTTCAATTAGTTTAGATTCACTAAACGATGAGCGTTTTTTTGAGATGAATGGACATCGAGGGAAGGTGTCAACGGTGTTAGAGGGTATTGAAAAGGCAGCGGAAGCAGGTTTACAAGTAAAAATTAATATGGTTGTTCAAAAAGGGAAAAATGACCAGGATGTTTTAGAAATGGCACGATTCTTTAAGGAAAAACAACATATATTACGCTTTATTGAGTATATGGATGTTGGGAATTCGAATGGTTGGCGCATGGATGACGTGCTGGCCAAAAAAGACATCGTTGAGCAAATCCATCAGCATTCACCGCTGCAACCAATTGCACCTAATTATCAAGGGGAAGTGGCGACACGTTACCAATACAAGGATAATCAAGGGGAGATTGGTATTATATCATCCGTCACAGATTCTTTTTGCACTTCTTGCTCACGTGCCCGCCTCTCAGCAGAGGGCAAATTATATACTTGTTTATTTGCTACTGAAGGTACGGATTTAAGAGAGCTATTAAGATCAGGACAAGATGATACAGCAATTATTAATTGTATAAAAAATGTTTGGACAGAAAGAAATGATCGCTATTCAGACGAGCGGAATGAACAGACGATGGCAAACAGGAAAAAGGCTAAAGTTGAAATGTCTCATATCGGAGGGTAAACATGAAAAACAGAAAAAAATCGGCAAGATGCCGAATTTTTTCTGTTTATTTATGCGTAAAGGTACCGCTTTTTCCACCTGTTTTTTCTACAAGATAGGTTTCTTTAATGACCATCGTTTTATCTACCGCTTTACACATGTCGTAAAAAGTGAGGGCAGCGATGGACACAGCTGTAAGAGCCTCCATTTCGACACCAGTTTTTCCATTGCATTTGACAGTAGCTTGAATGTGTAGCTCATAACCAAGATCCGTTTTCTGATAGTCAAATTGCAGATCCGTGCCCTGTAGCATAATAGGGTGGCACATAGGGATGATATCAGCCGTTTTTTTAGCGCCCATAATTCCTGCAATTTGAGCGACTTGTGTAGGGTCACCTTTCTTGATACCACCTTGTTGGATGGCCTGATAGACCTCATTGGATAATGTAATGGTACTGTGTGCTATGGCTGTACGCGTTGTTATTTCTTTATCAGATATGTCGACCATTTTGGGACGACCTGCTTCGTTCCAGTGGGTAAAATTATTCATTGTTAGACTCCTTTGTAACTGTTTGTAGCCAATCATGTTGAGCATTGATATTAATAAATGTTGGACAGTCCTCATTAAAAGGAACATAACAAACACGAAGCTGATCTAAAAGCACTTTCATACTCCGTTTGTTTTGTTCCATCAATTGTTTTGCCAAGGGTAGGGCAGTGCGTCGATATAAGGCTGCTAATGGCTGGTAGCGTGAGTTTTGTTTTGGAACAATCGCATCATAAGAATCATTTATATTGCCTAGCATCTCTTCAACAAACGGTGCGTTCATATAGGGCATATCACTAGCGACGACAAAAAACCATTCTACCTCAGGAAAAGCTGCCAGTATATGATACAGGGCAAAAAGTGGCCCTTGATGGGGCTGCTGTTCTATAATCCATTGCACATTCTCGGGGCCAAACCTTGGTTGCAGGCTAGCGTTTGTAGCAATCACCAAAGGAGCTAGCTGATTTTCTTGGAGGGCGTTGAGGCTGTGCTTATATAATGGCAGCCCAGCAAACGTCTCAAACATTTTCGGTTGACCATATCGAGAAGATTGACCACCAGCTAAGATAACACCAGCAACGTTCATAGGCGATTCAATTCGCCAACAAAATGTTGTACGGTCGGTAAAATAAGCTTGGTCATGGCCAATGTGACAGCGTTAGTAGAACCTGGTAAAACATAAATAGCCGTTTGATGGCGGCAACCAGCTGTGGCCCGACTAAACATAGCTTTTGGACCAATTTCCTCATAGCTTAACGTTCGAAATATTTCTCCGAATCCCATCATTTCTTTTTCAAAAAGAGGCAAAATGGTGTCGTAGGTTTGGTCTCTTGGTGTAAAACCAGTTCCGCCAGTGACGATTATGGCATTGATGTTGGCATGATTACACCATTGATAAATAAGTTCTGAGATTTCAAGCGGTTCATCCTTTGTTATTTGGTAGTCAACTACTTCAAAAGCAGCCTCTTGAAGTAAAGAATGAATGCGCTGACCCGCTAAATCATCTGCCTTTGTCCGTGTATCACTCACAGTTAAAATGGCCGCATGAATGGGTTGTTGATGATGTGTAGGATGCAAGGTAGAATGACCTCCTTTTCTTGCGTTATTGGAGTTTTTTACAAAAAAGGCTCGATTGATGAAGTGAAGAACGAGCACGAAATAGAGAAAAATATTCTGAGTAAGTTTCACTTTATTATAATGCTATCGACGAAAAGGTCAAACGAAAATTCATAGAAGGAAAGGCAAAATACTTATGAATAATAGATATTCGAGACAACAATTATTTAGCCCTATTGGACAAACAGGGCAGCAGTCAATAAAACAAAAACATGTCCTCATTATAGGGGTTGGCGCCTTAGGTAGTGCTAGTGCAGAAGCACTCGTGCGTGCAGGTGTTGGAAAATTAACGCTGATAGATCGAGATTATGTGGAATGGAGTAATTTGCAAAGACAGCAATTGTATACGGAGGAAGATGCACAAGAGAAATTGCCGAAAGTGATCGCAGCCAAAAATCGACTGCAACAAATTAATGCAGAGGTGGCCATTCATATTGCTATTATGGATGCCTGTACAGAATCATTGCTACCGTTGCTAGACGATATAGATGTCATGGTAGATGCCACTGATAATTTCGATGTCCGCTTTTTGATGAACGATCTTGCACAACAGCATCGTATTCCATGGGTGTACGGTTCCTGTGTAAGTAGTTATGGGGCTACCTATACGATTGTGCCAGGGAAAACACCATGTTTACGATGTTTGTTAAAGGTCATGCCTCAAACAGGGATGACCTGTGATACAGTAGGAATTATTAGCCCTACTGTCCAAATAGTAGCGGCATATCAAGTAGCAGAGGTGTTAAAACTGCTAGTGGGCGATGAAAAGGCGTTACGAAAAAGCTATTTGACGTTTGATGTTTGGCAAAATCAACATTATGAAATTAACGTAGATAAAATACGTCAGGATGATTGTCCAACCTGTGGTCACCACCCTACGTATCCATCTTTAGCTTATGAAAATCAAACAAAACTAGAGGTGCTTTGTGGTCGTGATGCAGTACAAATCCGACCGCCAAATCCGACTCACTATAATTTAGAGCAGTTGGCAGATCAGCTTCGTTCGTATGGAGATATTCAAATTAATCCTTATTTGCTATCTTGCCAAACAGAAGATTATCGCATTGTCATTTTTCAGGATGGGCGTGTAGTGATTCATGGAATTCAGGAGATACAACAAGCAAAAACCATTTACTATCGTTTGTTAGGATAAAGGAGTGTGCCAAATGTTAGAAAAGAGACAACCAATTCAAGTGTCAGAAGCTGTACATCGTGTAATGGAATATGCTTTTCAAGCCAAAAAGGAGTTTGTGCCATTATCACAGGCATATGGACGCTTTATTGCGGAGGACATTGTCGCCGATCATGATGTACCAGCCTTTGATCGATCCCCCTATGATGGCTATGCCATTCGTTCTATCGATAGTCAAGAAGCATCGTCAGCACAGCCAGCCATATTTCAAGTCGTTGGAGAAATTGGTGCTGGCTTTGTTTACGAGGATGAAGTTGGATATGGCCAAGCAGTACGCATTATGACGGGGGCGCCAATACCAAAAGGTTGCGATGCAGTTGTAATGCTAGAATTAACCCAGACATTTGTGGAACATCAGCAAACATTTATGTCAATTAAACGGGCGTTTACAGCGGGCACTAATATTTCTTATAAAGGTGAAGATGTACAGCAGCATACGGTTCTAATTGAAAGAGGACAATATATTAACCCCGGTGTCATGGCCTTACTAGCTACATTTGGCTATGCGCAAGTGCCTGTATTCCGTAAATTAGTGGTAGGTGTCATTGCCACTGGTAGTGAGTTACTAGAGCCAGAGGAATCTTTACAGCCAGGAAAAATTCGAAATAGCAATGCTTATATGATCATGGCACAAATCGAACGAACAGGTGCAGAAGTTCGATACTTTGGCAAATTTAGCGACGATCTTGATTTATGTATTCGTATCGTTGAAAATGCATTACAGGAAGTCGATATTTTACTGACAACGGGAGGCGTTTCCGTTGGAGATTATGATTATTTACCGGCTATCTATCAAGCTATCGACGCTAAGGTATTATTTAATAAGGTGGCGATGCGTCCAGGGAGTGTAACAACAGTTGCTGCCAGAAATGATCAATTATTATTTGGACTTTCCGGTAATCCTTCAGCATGCTATGTAGGCTTTGAGCTATTTGTACGCCCTATTATTCGCACGGCATTTGGCAATCAACAGCCACATGTCCGCAGAGAGCAAGCTATTTTAGGGGCAGATTTTACAAAGCCCAATCCATTCACTCGCTTTGTAAGAGCTCGAGCATACTATGAAGATGGTCAGCTAGTGGCTGTACCATCTGGTTTTGATAAATCGAGTGCCGTTTCGTCTTTAGCGTCAGCTAATGCATTTATTGTCTTACCTGGTGGCTCCCGCGGCTATGAAAAAGACATGCAGGTAGCAGTTTTATTGCTAGAAGATTTGCGAGGAAGTGAGTGGCCTTGGAACAACATCGAAAAATCATACAGATAGTTGGCTATCAAAATAGCGGAAAAACGACTTTGATGGAGCAATTAATCAAGCAAGCCACGACAGAAGGGCTACGAGTAGGGACCATTAAGCATCATGGGCATGGTGGAGCGCCGGTAGAAAATTCTTCGAAGGATAGTAACCGACACGAACAGGCAGGTGCTCGTGTTTCAGCAGTAGAAGGGGAAGGAACTTTACGGTTAAGTATTCATCAACATAGTTGGCAGCTTGCTGATATACTTGCGATTTATGCTAATTTTTCAATGGATATTATTTTGATTGAGGGATATAAAAGAGAACATTACCCAAAGGTCGTATTACTACGAACAGCACAGGACCATCTGTTACTACAACAAATGTCTAATATCCTTTGTGTAATTTATTGGCCGAGCTATCCAATTGATCAAAACCTAAGGATTCCAAGCTTTTCTATTAATGAAGAAACAGAATATATGGAGTTTTTGTTGAATGAAATGAGGGAAAAACTATGACGACAGCCATGTTTGAAATTATTGATAAGCCGATTGATGTGGAGGAAGTACGGCACAAAGTACTTAGTCGAAACGCTGGAGCGATTACGCTGTTCATCGGAACTGTACGTGAAATCACACAAGGTAAGAAAACTTTGTACTTGGAATATCAAGCATACCCAGCTATGGCAATTAAAATGTTTGAGCAAATTGCACAGGAACTAAAGCAGCAATGGCCAGAAGCAAAAATAGCGATTACACATCGTGTAGGGCGATTGGATATTACGGATATTGCCGTAGTCATTGCGGTATCATCCCCACATCGAAAAGTAGCCTATTTGGCAAATGAATATGCAATTGACCGCATTAAACAGATTGTGCCCATTTGGAAAAAAGAACATTGGGAAGATGGTACACAATGGATCGGGGATCAATTAGAAAACGTCCCGTATCCTGAAGGAAAACCGGCGATTGATGAGGAGGGGAAATTGTGATTAATATCTTATTATTTGCTCATTTACAAGAAGCGATTGGTGCGTCAACACTATCAGTAGAACTGTCAGACGTGACGGTTGCTCACGTAAAAGAATGGATGGAACAGCATTATCCTCAATTGACATTGCAGCAAATGATGACAGCCATTAATGAGGAATTTGCAACGGATACAACCATTGTTAAATCGGGTGACACAATCGCCTTTATTCCACCTATTAGTGGGGGATGACGAAAAAGAGGTGGCTGGTTTAAACCAGCTACCTCTTTTATACTTTTAGAATATGAATGCTAAGAAGCATTAGGAAAGAAATAGCGATCATGCACAAAACCCATGTCCAGGCAAGGGTCATGTTCCCCGAATCAATGGCCATATAAATAGCCAATGGCGTTGTTTGGGTTTTCCCTGGAATATTACCCGCAAACATTAACGTAGCCCCAAACTCACCTAATGCACGAGTGAAGCTCAAAATTCCTCCTGAAACAAGAGCCTTTAATGCAAGTGGAATGGAAATGAACATAAAGACTTGCCATTCGTTAGCCCCATCCACTCGTGCTGCATGTTCAATATCGCAATCAATCGAAGAAAAGCCCGTTTTGGCCGATTGATACATTAATGGAAAGGCAACGATGGTAGAGGCGATGACGGCTGCCCACCATGTAAACATGACAGGCTGATCAAAAAGCCAAATAATTAAATTTCCTAATAAGCTATTCTTGCCAAATATAACGATGAGCAGGAAACCTACTACAGTTGGAGGTAATACTAAGGGCATCAGCAAAACCGTTTCCAGTAATAACTTCCCCTTAAAATGATGGGTCGCCATCCATTTGCCCAGTAAAATTCCTGCCAATATAGCAATAATACCGGCAACAAAGGCAATTTCTATCGAAAGCCTAAGGGGAGACCAAAAATCGGTACCCATCCTTTATTGCACTCCTTTAAACCCATACTTTTTAAAGACTTCCATTGCCTCATCACTTTGTAAGAAATGATAAAAATCTTCAGCCTCTTGTACATGCTTACTATTTTTAATGACACCAACAGGATAAATAATTGGTGTGTGGGTTTGATCATCTGCAGTTGCAACGACTTCGACCTTATTCGATACAAGCGCATCTGTTTTATAAACAATTCCTGCATCTACATTTTCTGTTTCGCTATAAGTAAGGACTTGGCGTACGTCTTTTGTGTATACTACCTTGGATTCAAGTGACTCCCACAGTTGCATATTTTTTAATGTTTCCACACCGTATTGCCCCGCAGGCACTGTTTCAGGTGTACCGAGTGCAATTTTTCCTGCTTGTTTTAAATCTTCAAAGGATTGGATTTGTTTGTCATTTTTTTTAGGAACGATTAATACTAATTCATTTGCTAAAAGATCCACTCCTTGATTAGGATCAATCATCTCTTTTTCTACAAGCGCATTGAATTTATCTTCGGCTGCCGAAAAGAAAAGATCTGCAGGAGCACCCTGTAAAATTTGTTGCTGTAATGCGCCTGAACCTCCAAAGTTATAGAGGATTTTAATTGTATCGTGTTCTTTTTCATATGTTGTTTTTAGTTCTTCTAGGGCATCTTGTAAACTAGCAGCCGCAGAAATGGTTAATTCAATCGGCTCTTTTACTTGCGGATCATTTTCTTCGTTTCCACAAGCAGCTAATAGACCAACTAGAATGAGTATGGATGCAAAGAAACTATAAAATTTTTTCACTTTATTTTTCTCCTTTTATAACTCGTTATAACAAGACATAACTAATTATAATAAGTTATAAGTGAAAAAGAAACCTGTAATTGGTAGAAAATTTCAAGATGTTCACACGTAAATAAATAAGTTACCATGTAAGAAGAGGCTTATAGGAGGAGAATGATATGTCACAAGAACAATCCTATACAATTGAAGAGGTTGCACAATTATTAAAGGTTTCGAAATTAACGGTCTATGATTTAGTGAAAAAAGGAGATTTGCCCGTTTTCCGAGTAGGACGCCAAATGAGGGTGGACCGTGCTGATTTACAGGGCTATATACAAAAACGTAAGACAGGTAATGCCGCATCGACGCCAGTAGGAGCCAGCCAAACAAAAAAACTTCCAAAAATAATTATTAGTGGACAAGATGTAGTGTTAGATGTATTAGCAAAATACATGGAAAAAAGACAGTCTAGTAAAGTATTGAGATCTCATGAAGGTAGTTTTAATGGTATCATGGCGATGTATAACGGAGAATGCGATATTGCCAGTTTACATATGTTTGATGGGGACACAGGAGACTACAATACACCCTATGTAAAAAAGATTTTTGTGAGCCATCCTTTTTTGCTCATTAATGTAGTGTCCCGTAGAGCAGGTTTCTATGTTCAGCAAGGAAATCCTCTCCAACTAGAATCCTTTAAAGACTTTAAGACCAAGTCATTTACGCTCATCAATCGTGAGAAAGGATCGGGTGCACGTACTTTATTAGATGAGCAATTACGTATTCATCACATAGCTCCTTCTACGATTGATGGCTATGACAAAGAAGAAATGAGCCATCTCGATGTCGCATCGGCTGTAGCAAATGGGCATGCAGATGTTGGCATAGGGGTTGAGAAAATTGCTAAACTAGTAAACGTTGATTTTATTCCTGTTATTAGAGAGCGCTATGATATTGTGCTGTTAAAAACACCTGACAATCAACAATTAATTGATACGGTGAAGGAGATTTTGACGTCAGCAGATTTCCAATCTGAAGTGGCCGCATTAGGAGATTATGATGTTTCTCAAATGGGTCAGGTCATCTATGAAACACTGTAACTGAAATTATCGTTTGTATTTCTAGCATAAATGGATTACAATTTTACTTGGAAATTTTATGGTCGTTGTGTTTTCTGTACATTGCAGAACGTCTATGAAATTTCAAATGAAGATTTGGTGAGATGGATAATTTAGTAGGTAAAACTGCTAGGATATTAGCCCACCATAAAATAGTTGGCGTCAAAGATGCGCAACTATTTTATGGTGGGCTTTTTGCTGTAAACAAAAGGAGTTGGATCAGATGACGTGGACAGTATTACACATTATTGGCATTATTGCCTATGCAATTAGCGGCGCATTTGTCGCCTTACAGGCCAAATACTCTTTTATTGGTATATTTGTACTCGGCCTAACAACCTCTTATGGTGGGTCCATTATTCGCAACGTTGTACTTGACATACCTGTGTCCGATATATGGGAGCGACAATCCTTACTAGTCGTTTTAGTGACGCTGACAACTATTTTATTTGTGAAAAGAAATTGGATACATCACTGGAATCGCTGGGGCTATTTCTTTGATTCAATTGGTCTTGCTTCTTTCGCAATACAGGGTGGATTATTAGCCAAAAGCCTAGATCACGATCTAGGGATCATTATTATAGCTTCTATGTTTACGGGTGTTGGCGGTGGCATGATACGGGATTTATTGGCTGGTAGAACGCCTCTTGCATTAAGAGAAGAGATTCATGCCGCCTTAACATTTGTCTGTGGGCTTTGTATTTGGGCAGGGTGGAGCAGTCCGCTTGAATTATCAGTTATCGTTATTTTCATTGTGGTCATTCGAATGTTATCTGTGAATAATAAATTGAAGTTTCTTACTAAACAAACTTCCTAGTTTATGTACTAGTCATTTACAGGGAAAATAGGAGCATTGTCGAAGTAGATAGTTGTAGAAGCTTTTTTTCTAGGCTGAACGAAGAATGGAGGCAAGACAACATGTCAATTGAGAAGTTGGGTAAGTGGTTACAATCCTCAAAGAATACAGTGATTTTAACGGGAGCTGGCATGTCAACAGAAAGTGGGATTCCCGATTTTCGCTCAGTGTCAGGGTGGTGGAATCATATTGATCCCAGAACTGTAGCGACTACAGAAGCATTGACAGAGAATTATGCTTTATTTCATGAATTTTATAAACTACGTATTGAAACATTAGACAAAGCAGCGCCTCATGAAGGTCATTCTATTTTAGCTGATTGGGAACAAAGGGGTATCGTATCCTTAGTGGCGACTCAAAACGTAGATGGGTTTCACCAATTAGCGGGAAGTCAAAATGTAGAGGAATTGCATGGCTCGATACGGTCCATCCGTTGTCATCGTTGCCAGCAGGCTGCCTTTATAGATGACTTTAAGCGTAAAGCCAGTTGCCCACAATGCGGTGGTACATTGCGTCCAAATGTTGTGCTTTTTGGGGAAAGCTTACCACAAAAAAGCTGGCATATAGTCATGGAGGCAATAAAAAGAGCCGAGCTTGTCCTAGTGATTGGAACGAGCCTCGAAGTATATCCGGTGAACCAGCTTCCAATGATGACAAAAGGAAAGACCGTCTACATCAATTTGGATACCTCTCAGCATACAGTGCCATTTGATTTGGTCATTGAGGGCAAAATTAAAGAAGTGTTACAACAAATACCCATCTAAAAAAGGCGCCCTTGTAAGCTAAGGGGCGCCTAAAACATTTGCGGTAAAAATTCTTTCATGAAGCGTTGATTTTTCCGTAACCATATTTTTAATATCATACGATGTGTTAATAATCTATGCCGCTTATTGGGCCTTGCCTTCGCTTCAATTAAGCTTTGTAGTAGAATACAAGTTTCCGTAGCAAAGGCTTGGGGCTCTACGAGAACATCAAGCTTATAGTCGATGAGTTGTGCTGTCTGAATCTTTGCAAGTAGTTGAGCAAATTGTATGTTCATCGCCGCATAATTTTCTGCTAATTCTAGGTCGATCAGGGTATAGAGTACATGTTCAATCTCAAGTTCTAATTCTTGTAGTAGCTCATTGGATGGCTGTGTCATTCCTATCACCTCTTTTACACGGCAAAATAACCAATGGTGGCAAATAATATGCCAAACAGCAGGGTACTAGCGATATAGCTTATTACTTGCCCCCATTTTTGCTGTTCAATTAACTGTAATGATTCAAATCCAAAAGTCGAAAATGTTGTATAAGCTCCTAAAAAGCCAATGCCAATTAGCTGCCATAACCAATCACTGAGATGGAGGGCAAAAACAAGACCGAGTGCAAAGGAACCTGTACAATTGATAATAAAAGTTGCCCACGGATACGGATGGGCCAATAGTTTGCCTAAATAAAACCTTAAAAAGGCGCCAAAAAATCCACCAATCCCAACAAAAATCATGCCAGTCGCCCCCTTGCAAGACGAATGCCCAACCAGGCGCATATTAAACCGCCTACAACACTTATGACAACATAGAGAACTGCTAGGAGCCACTCATTTTGTTGAACGAGTAATAATGTCTCTAAGGAAAATGTTGAATAGGTAGTAAAGGCCCCACAAAAACCAGTGCCAATCCCAAGTACAACGGGTGTGCGCTTTGTAAAAGTAGTGAAAAGCCATGCTAGGCAAAAGCAGCCAAGTAAATTTATACATAATGTTGTGGATGGAAAACCTTCCGAGTTTGGAACGGCAAGACTCAGGCCATATCGGCAAATGGCTCCAATAATGCCGCCAATCCCAACAGTGAAAAATGATTTCAATGTAAAGACCCCTTACTTAAATGACTATTATTAAAAAGTGTATCACGAGAAGAAAATTTTAGAAATATTCGATAGTGGGAAATTCAATAAATGACCGAAAATGTCCCTAGATGGTGTTTACCTATATATATAGTTGATAGATCGTGCTATAGAAGGGGTGAGTGATTATGCTGTAACGATATAATATATAAATATAGTATATAAACATAGATTTGCGGTAGGTTTGAGAAAATTTGGAGTCTAGTGGCTAGCTAAAAAAGAGGTACAGGCAATACATGCAAAAATCACCGCTTACGGGTTATCCGTAAACGGCTAAACCAGTAACGGAAAACCCGCCACTACTAAATAATAAATAACTAAATAATAAATAACTAAATAATAATAATGATGATATATAGACATCTAGAAAGAAAAAGAGGCATGCTACTTTCTCAAAAGACTGCTGAGCGCGTAGTAAAATTTTTCTCACTGCCAGTTCATTTCAGTCTTTAGGTTAATGTAAGCTATCAAAAAATAATGTAATGTTAAAAGCAATAAATGACGAACATGCTTTCCTTTTGGGTCTTTGGTATAAAATTGTATTTTAGTGCTTTAAAGCGCTAACTATTTCCCTGAAAATGATAAAAATAACTGGGGAATAGTTGACAATTATTTCTATAGTGTGATAATCTTCAAGAACACTATAACAAATAAACCAAAGGAGGGCATGACAATGTTAATTTCATCAGTATCATATTCAATCACAGCTACATACATTGTCCATGCCTAACGCTTATTTAAGATTGCACATAAAGGTATGGATTTGATCCTGCCTTTTATAAGAGACACATGCTCTTTGGAGGGGTATGTGTCTTTTTTGGTGCCTAAAAAGGTTATAGTGAAAACCAAAAAAAGGAGTGTATGTTTATGCGAAACACTGTACGACGAATGATTTTCAAAAAGGAATTTCTAGAAAGTGGGTAGCCATGCTACAACAGCACGGAAGAAAGAAGGTTATCATGTATGTTTGATGTTTTAAGTAAATTAGGCTGGTTCTTCAAGCGGTATTGGAAACAATATACAGTCGCGATTGTGCTATTGATGATTGCCAGTGGGTTAGAGGTTGTCCCTCCGTATTTACTGGGCTCGATTATTGATATATTGACTGCAGGGGAAATGACGCCAGCTATTTTAACAAAGTATGTGTTTATTTTTGTCGGGATTATTATTGGGGGTTATCTGCTGAATTTTGTGTGGCAATTCCGACTATTTGAAGGGGCTATTAACCTGGAGAAAATTTTACGTCGTAATTTGATGCAGCATTTTTTACGAATGACTCCAACCTTTTATGAAAAAAATCGCACAGGGGACTTAATGGCTCGGGCAACAAATGACTTAAATGCCGTTTCTACGACTGCGGGATTTGGGATTATGACGTTGATTGACTCAACGATTTATATGGGTTTTATCATTTTTGCAATGGGCTATATGATTTCTTGGAAGCTAACACTCTTTGCTATGCTACCCGTTCCTATTATGGCCATCCTCATTCAATATTTAGGAAAGATTGTTCATGAACGTTATATGAAGGCTCAGGATTCTTTTGGGGAATTAAATGACAGTGTTCTTGAATCAGTCGCAGGTGTGCGAGTAGTCCGTGCCTATGTGCAGGAAAAAAAGGATGAGGCTAATTTTGCGGATATGAGTGAAATCGTTTATGAGAAAAATATTCATACGGCTAAAATTAACGCTTTATTTGGCCCGATTACTAAAGTGGGCACAGGAATCAGCTATGTTGTTGCGCTCGGATATGGTGCTCATTTAGTGGCAACGGAGGCCATGACAGTAGGGCAACTTGTTACCTTTAATGTTTATTTAGGATTAGCGGTTTGGCCAATATTTGCCATTGGAGAGCTGATCAATGTCATGCAACAAGGGAATGCATCACTCGATCGTGTACAGGAAACGTTAAACTATGAGGCGGATGTTCAAAATATTCCGAATCCCCAAATGATTGCGACACCTAAAGCGATTGGCTTTGATGATTTAACATTCCAATATCCAATGAGCCAAGTGAAAAATCTACAACAAGTTTCATTGTCATTGAAAAAAGGTCAAACACTTGGCATTGTTGGAAAGACAGGCGCGGGGAAAACAACCTTCCTCCGTCAATTATTACGTGAATATCCAATCGGTCAGGGACAGCTTTCCATTGACGGTATTGACATTACGGCTCAAACGAAGGAGCAGATTCTAGATTGGATTGGCTATGTACCACAAGACCATGTGTTATTCTCACGGACTATTCGTGAAAATATATTATTCGGGAAAGAAGATGCGACTCAGGCAGAATTGCAGCAGGCGATACGTGCGGCGTATTTTGAAAAGGATTTAGAAAATCTATCAATGGGTCTTGAAACGCTTGTAGGTGAAAAGGGTGTATCTCTTTCGGGCGGTCAAAAGCAACGTGTGTCCATTGCTCGCGCATTAATTAAAGATCCTGAAATATTAATGCTAGATGATTCACTGTCAGCTGTTGACGCAAAGACAGAAGCTAGAATTATTGAAAATATTCAGCGAGAGCGTGATGGGAAAACAACGATTATTACTACGCACCGATTATCAGGTATTCAACATGCTGATATTATTATCGTGTTGGATGATGGGCAAGTTGTTGAGCAAGGAACACATGAGGAACTTCTTTCACGACAAGGATGGTACAAGGAGCAATTTGACCGTCAGCAGCTAGAAGGAGGTGCCTCATGAGTACGAGTCAACGTTTAATGCGCTATGCAATGTATTTTAAAAAGCCTATTTTTTTAGGCTTATTCTTCTTAACAATCGCCGTTTTTACGGAGCTTGTTGGGCCATTTATTGCTAAACATATTATTGATAATTACATGACGATTGGTCATATTGAAATCAAACCGATTACGTGGTTATTAATTGTTTATTTACTATTAGCTATTGCTACAGCGATATTACGCTATTTTATGTATATTTACTTACAAATTGGTGCGAATCGGGTTGTTCAAAAATTACGTAAAGATGTGTTTGAACATATTCAAACATTACCGATCCAGTACTTTGATAATTTACCAGCGGGCAAAATTGTTGCGCGTGTTACAAATGATACAGAGGCGGTTCGGAATTTATATGTACAGGTACTCTCCAATTTTGTGACGAGCTTTATATCCATCTTTGGAGTTTATATAGCACTCTTTATTTTAAATTGGAAAATGGCAATGCTTGCTTTAACGATGATTCCTATTGTGTATTTATGGATGATTTTGTATCGAAAATTTGCTTCCAAATATAATGATGTGATCCGTACGAAAATTGCCGATATTAATGCCATGATTAATGAATCTATTCAAGGGATGACCATTATTCAAGCATTCCGACGTGAGCAACAAATGACGAAGGAATTTGATGATATGAATAATGAGCATTACGCTTACGAGCGAAAGCTTTTAGTTCTTGATTCAGCCACATCCTTTAACCTTGTGAATACGTTAAGGATGATTATGTTTACAGTCTTTATTGTCTATTTTGGTACACAATCCTATACAGCCACTGAAGTGATTTCAGCGGGTACATTATATGCGTTTGTCGATTATTTAACAAAGCTATTTAATCCTATTACGAATATCGTGAACCAATTTTCTCAGCTTGAACGTTCTCTTATTGCTGGGAAACGTGTGTTTGAGGTGCTAGATACAGATGGTGAGCCTGTATCAGAAAAAAGTTTACCAAGATATAAGGGCAATGTGCTTTTCGAGGATGTTTCATTTGCCTATAAGGACAATGAATACGTACTTAAGAACCTTTCATTCGAGGCCCATCAAGGTGAAACCATCGCCTTAGTTGGTCATACAGGCTCAGGGAAAAGTTCGATTATGAACTTACTATTCCGCTTTTATGATCCATCAAAAGGGAAAATAACCATTGATGGTGTTGATATTACATCTGTTCCTCGTCAAACAATGCGGGAGCATATGGGAATTGTGCTTCAAGACCCGTATTTATTTACGGGAACCATTGCCTCCAATGTGAGCTTAAATAACCCAAATATTTCTCCAGAAAAGATTAAGGATTCCTTAAATGCTGTTGGAGGAGAACGTGTTTTAGCGAATTTACCGAATGGTTATGATGAGCCTGTAATCGAGAAGGGAAGTACATTATCTTCAGGACAACGTCAGCTTATTTCCTTTGCAAGAGCTCTTGCCTTCGATCCAGCCATTTTAATATTGGATGAGGCAACATCCAATATTGATACAGAAACAGAGGAAATTATTCAGCATGCCATGGATGTCCTGAAAAAAGGACGAACAACGTTTATTATTGCCCATCGACTTTCTACGATTAAAAACGCAGATCGAATCCTAGTGTTAGATCGAGGTGAAATTGTCGAGAATGGCACACATGATGAATTGCTTGAGCTTGGTGGGATTTATGAAAAAATGTATCAAATGCAAGCCAATTCCTTACAATAATCTAGATAATAAAATCTTACGGGTCAGACCGTAGACAAGAGCCATCGAGAAGTAAACTCTCGATGGTTTTTGTCATTTTCTTTCAGGACACTCCTGAGGTGAATGGTAGTTTTCTTCACGAGTTTTACTGCTCTTGATTGTCATGAAAAAGAAAAAAGACTATAGGCAACTCAAAAATTTTAGAGTTGATCTATAGTCTAATCTCACTTCTATTACATTAGGGCATATTATTTATTTCACATATTTAAAGACATTGACAAAGAATAACAGTACGGAAAGGGCTACAGCAATGCCACCACCTGAAACAAATAGCTCAAATAACCACCGTGGCACATCTAGATAGACCATCATCATTCCAACTAATAGGAATGGTAGACCAATATTGTAAAGCCAGAACTGTGCTTTAGCGAGACCTGTTTCCGCAGCATCTTTATAAGTTGAATAAATTAAACCAATGAATCCAGTAGTCAGCCAACCTACCACACCAATATGAGCATGTGTCGCTTTCCATTGAAGTTGAACAGTATAATGCATAAACAGTCCAAAAGCAAAAACAATCAATAAATAGAAGACAGAGAGCTTTATCCATTTAGCACCCATTTTCAACAACTCCTTTCCTGAAAGTGAATTTAGCTAGCTGCTACAGTATATTCGTGTCAAATAAAAATGATGCTTGTATGCATTTGAAAATATATGTCTTTTGTTGTTTTTTTCTAATAGAAATAGTATGAACGTAGTGATGGTTGCAAAATAGTTTAAAAATAAATAGTTTAATGTTAAACTGTTTTTAAATAGATTAGAAGGAGATGTGTATGAATGGGTAAATTAGATAACAAAGTAGTCATTATTACTGGAGGTGCAGGTGGTATTGGTAGTGGTATGGCTAAAGCAATGGCAAAGGAAGGAGCCATTGTCACGATTGTTGACTTAAATGCAGAAGCAGGCGAAGCCATGGAGAAAGATTTACAACAAATTTCTCCAAAGTCTATGTTCTTGCAAGCGAATTTAATGGACCGAGATCAATTACCAAAAATTATCGATACAGTTGTAGAAAAATACGGTAAACTAGATGTGCTAGTTAATAACGCTCATGCTGCGAAACAAGTTACAATAGCAGAAACAACACAAGCGGATCTTGACTTATCATTTGGAACAGGTTTCTATCCGACTTTTTATTTAATGCAGGCTGCATTACCACATTTAAAAGAAACACAAGGCAATATTATTAACTTTGCATCTGGAGCAGGTATCCAAGGCCACGAAACACAGGCAGCCTATGCTGCAGCTAAGGAAGCAATCCGAGGCATTTCTCGTGTTGCTGCAAATGAATGGGGCAGATTTGGTATTAACGTCAATATCATTAGCCCACTTGCAGATTCACCAGGTGTACAAGCATGGGCAAAAGCACAGCCAGAGTATTATGAAGCAGTGAGAAGTAAAATTCCACTAGGTCGTTTTGGTAATATTGAGCAGGATATCGGACGAGTAGCTGTCTTCTTAGCTTCCGACGATTCGCAATACATTACAGGTCAAACGATTATGGTAGACGGTGGTTCATTAATGCTTCATTAATGCTAGGCGTTTGAGGAGGATTTTTTTGAAACAGACAAGTATTTTTAAACTGATTCATATGATTGAACAGGTGAATAACGCCAATATTATACGTTTTACAAAAGCGTTTCCTTATCCATTAGGAATTTCACCAATTTTAGTATTAAATGAGCTACATGTTAAAGGCCCTCAAAAACAGGCAGAATTAGCTGAAACCATTGGCTATACAAAAGGAGCAATGACAAGCATTGCTGAAAAATTAGTCAAACTTGGATTAGCTGAAAGACTGTATGATCCATCTGATCGCCGTACCATTCGTCTGGACATTACTGATGAGGGAAAAGTAGCCCTATCAAAGGCTCAATCTATAGGGAAAGAAGTCTTTGTACAACTTTTTGAAGTATTAGATGATACAGAAATTGCCCAATATTTACAGATTCAAGAGAAACTAGTACAGGGCATTCAAAATAAAAATGAATAGCTAAAATTTATTTTTTGTAAGAAGATGACCTATCCAAATCAACTCACCTCGATCAATTTTTTAGAGGTGGGTTGATTTTATATTGGGTATTTGTTGATTAGCTAACTAGAAGGAATGAAAGAATAACCTCAAGACTAGTCAAATACAATAAACAGGATTGAACGTAAGCGAGCTAGAGGTACATCTGATCATCTACTAAATGTTGTTGAATCTTTACAGTAAAAATATGTGTCCCAAATTGTAAAATAGTTGAATTTATTGAAAATTGTCCGCCTTCATTTTATAATACAATTACGGTTCTATTATAGAGACATATGAGGTGTAAGATGACATTAAAAACATTAGATAACTCATTAGAGGTTCTAAAATATTTTAATAAAGAAAATCCTACATGGGGTGTTCGAGAATTAGCGAAAGAAATGAACATTAGCCATTCTATTATTTATAGGATTTTAGCTACATTTGAAAATCAGGGCTTTCTAATTCAACACCCTGAGACAAAGAAGTATGAACTTGGGCTTCGTTTTCTAGAGTACGGTCAGATGGTAAAAGATAAATTAAACCTTTCTGATTTTGTGTTACCGATTATGAAAAATCTGGCTGAAGCCATTAAGGAATCCGTATTTCTAACATGGCTAGATGGCACAGATGGCGTGACAGTAGAGATTGCAGAGAGTTCTCAAACTATTAAGTTTTCTGTGTCGATTGGTACACGCACCCCATTACATATCGGGGCATCATGTAAAACAATCATGGCTTTTCTTCCAGAGGAGAAGAAAAGAGAGATTATGGACCATGGCATGAAAAAAGTAACCCCAGAAACGATTACAGACCCTGATCAAATGTTAGCTGATTTAGAGAAAATCCAACAGCAAGGCTGGTGCTTTACTACGGGAGAATATTCTCACTCGGTATTTGGGGTAGGGGTCCCTCTTTTTAATAGCAAAAAAGAAGTGATTGCTTCTCTAACCATTGCGGGTCCGATATATCGTAAACCAACAGAGGAGAAGCTACCTGAAATGATTAATGTTCTTCAGTACGGCGCGATGAATATTCAACGATATTTCGATCAGTATAGCTTTAAATTGTACCAAGAATAAGGATGGAAAAAAGCCCGAGATAGTTAATGACTATCTGGGGCCTTTGTTTTGGTTAGCTCAATAAATTCCTTGATGCTGGATACCGCGCTATCGATTTCTTCGAATGTATTAAAATAATGAGGTGAAAAGCGAGCCATTTTACGAATATGATTGCGCTCCATGATAGTATTAGCCATAAAAGTACCAGCTTCTATAATAATGCCTTGATCCGCTAAAAAATTAGTGACATCATCTGGAGCAAGTCCCTCAATATTAAACGGTGTAACCGGTAATCGATATTCGCTATTTTGTGGGCCATAGAGGACAATGCCTGGAATCATTTTAAGCTGCTCGATTAAATACTTCGTCAGCTGTTGAACACGCTCATATATTGGCTGCATACCAATCGCATTTGCGTAATCGATGGCCGCCCCTAACCCTAATATACTTGGAATGACAGGACAGCCTGGCTCAAAACGTTTAGCTGTTTCTACGAATGAGTACTCGTTGTTTTCATAATCCCAGTTCGTGCTACCCCAGCCGATCATGATAGGGGTAATAGTTGGAATCAAGGCTTGTCGTACATATAAAAGACCAGAGCCTTCTGGACCACGTAGCCATTTTCGCCCACTAGCAACTAAAAAATCACAGCCTAGCTCTGCCACATGGATAGGGAGTAAACCGACTGTTTGATTGGCATTCACGAACGTTAGCACGTTGTTTTGTTGGGCAAGCCGACAGATTTCCCTTGCTGGCTGAAGGGCACCTGCTGCGTTTGACATATGGGCAAAGGCTATTAATCTTGTGCGAGGCGTTATGAGCTGTTCAAGCTCTTGTAAGTCCACCATATAGTCCGCATTCGTTTTCAAAACTTTTAAGTGAACTCCTCGTTGCTGAAGGGCAAGCCAAGGTACATAATTACTTAACATTTCTGTATCAAGTACGATCACCTCATCATCTGATTGCCAATCTATGCCACCTGAAATATAATTAATAGCCATTGACCCATTTGGCACAAAGGCAATTTCCTCTTTTTTGGCACCGATAAATAAAGCCGTTTTTTCCCGAATTTGCTCTACCTGTTCATACGTTTCTTTACGAAAAGAAGGTAAATAAGGGCCGATACTCGCCTGTTTTTGAAGATAGCTTGTCATCACATTCACTACAGGCTGAGGCATGGCCGAAGCGGCAGCTGTATTCAAATATATATATTGCTCTAACAGGGGCTTATCCTTTTGAATGGTCATCATGTCTATCATTGCATTCACCAGCCTTATAAAATGATTAGTTCTTTTGAAAAGGTCATTAAATTCTCGTAACCATTGTTCGTAACTATGAGATTATCTTCGATCCGAACCCCGGCAACATCCTGTATATAAATCCCGGGCTCCACAGTAAATGTCATGCCTTCTTCTAACACAAGTGAGTTACGTTGCATTAAGTAAGGTTCTTCGTGAGCGCTCAAACCAATGCCATGACCAAGTCGATGTGTGAAATAGTCACCATAACCACCATCCCGAATAATTTCTCTTGCAATGCTATCTAGGCTTTGGGCAGTCATACCTGGCTTAATTGCTTCTATTGCTGCTTCATTGGCTTGTTTAACAAGGTTATAAATGTTTTGTAACGTTGGAGATACATCTCCTAAAGCTACTGTTCTAGTCATATCAGCCACATAGCCCTTATAAATAGCACCAAAATCAATGACAATGAATTCGCCTGCTTTTATTTTTTTTGTGCTTGCTCTGCCATGTGGGAGTGCACCACGATAACCGGAAGCAACAATAGTGCCAAAAGGTGTTCCTTCTGAGCCACGACGTCTCATTTCATATTCCAATTGAGCTGCTACTTCCATTTCTGTCACACCCACTTGAATCGTCGGTAAAATAGCCGCAAGACTTTCCTCCACAATTTGTACAGCCTGCCGCATGTAGGCTAGTTCTTGTTGATCTTTTTTCATGCGTAATTCGCGAATGGACTCGCCAATATCAGATAAGTTTACATATGTAAACATGTCAATCGATTGCTGTTCATGGACACGCATAGTGTCAAATTCTACACCAATGGTCTGCAATGTTCCCATTTCCTTTTTTAGTCGCTGAATCACCTGTGTAGGCCCTTCCTCATCGGAATAGGATAAAATAACGCCACCATTGCTAAGATCAACTTTATTGAGTTCTACTTGTGGCAAAAGAAAATATAAATCATTAGTAGCCGTTATAACAGCAAATGTTAGCCGTTCACTTTGCTTTAGATGAAGACCAGTAAAATATCGCATATTTGGCCCTGGTACCAAAATAGCTATATCCACGTGCTGCTGCTGCATACGGGAAACTAACTTCTCTCTTCTTGTTTGAAACATAGGGCGATTCCTCCTAAAGGTAAGCAATAATAAGTTGGTAAAACGTTTCTAATATAGAGACGTTGTATCTTAAAAATAGTATAAATCAACAATAATGAATTTTCAATTTATTAAAGCGGAGAAACATACAATAGAAAAGGGAATGAAATAACAAATGTGGGAATAGTTTGGGGTAAATAAAGTAAATACTAGTGTACGTCTTTTTTTCGTCTAATATGCATATAAGTAGACTAGATAAACTTTTTTCCAACTTAATACGTCAAAAAGAGGGGCAAAATTGTTAAGCAAGAGAGGACTAACGTATGGAAAAAAACATGAAACGCTCTAAAGAGAAAAAGAGCAAGAAAAAATTATGGCTGTGGATCGTTGGTAGCCTACTAACTATTTTTTTAATTTTTATAGGAACTGCCTACTTTACCATCCAAAAAACAATGAACAAAATTAATACACCACTTTTACAAACAACAGATGCAGCACAGCTAGAAGAAAAAACAGTGATTAAAAAAGAACCTTTCTCGGTTCTGATGCTCGGCGTAGATGAACGAAAAGATGATAGTGGACGTTCTGATACGATGATTGTGATTACTGTGAATCCAGAAAAGCAAACAATGAAAATGCTTAGTATTCCCCGTGATACTCGTACAGAAATTGTCGGTCATGATACCGTTGATAAAATTAATCATGCCTATGCTTTTGGTGGCGTTCCAATGGCTGTAGATACGGTAGAAAACTTTCTAAATATACCGATTGATTACTATGTGTTTATTAATATGGAGGGCTTTTTACAAATTATCGATACGCTTGGTGGCGTGACAATTAACAATGATATGGAGTTAACCTATGACGAATATCATTACCCAAAAGGAGAAATCACATTAGATGGTAATGAAGCACTTATTTTTTCCCGTATTCGTTATGAAGATCCACGAGGAGATTTTGGACGTCAAATTCGACAACGACAAATTATTGAAGCGGTTATGAAAAAGGCCTCAACTCCGTCTACATTATTAAAGGCAACAGATATGCTGACGGTTTTAGGCGATAATGTTCGCATGAATTTCTCAGTAAAAGAGCTTATTCAGCTTCAAGGTATTTATAAGAAAATGGATAAGGGTATTGAGCAATTATCATTTGAACAAGGTGATGGTGAAAGGATTAACCGCATTTGGTATTACATTCCGAACGAGGAAGAGCTTCAAAAAATACAAGCCGATCTAAAAAACCATTTACAAAGCAAGTAAGCTTTTGCTTACAATACGTATAATATATATGTAAAATTTTTGGCCATGAAGGGAGGGAGATGAATGAATGGGAGGACCCAGGTCCTTAGGTATACAGCTCTTAATCATTGCATGCAAAGCTATGTACCTAAACGCAAAATGCGAAGAAATCCAGTCCGATCCACAATTAGAGGCCTACAAATATTATGTTTAAAATTATTTATGTAGTGCATAAAAAATCATTCATGTAGGGTGCATGCCTAGTTGAATGATTTTTTTTGACATGAATCATTTTTCTATATTTCTTGAAATATCTGAAAATTCGTTGTATACTGACATTAGAAATGGTTCAAAGGAGTGATTGTGATGATTATAGGCACAATTTTATTAGCAATTGCATTACCAGTGGGTATCGTATTAGCAGTAGATTTATTGAACGAGCAGCAACAGGTTGCTCCACAATCTAACCATTCTTAATTGGCAAATAAACTAAATCAGATATTTCTAGACAATGCTACATAATAGCCTTGTCTATTTTTTATGGCGAATGAAACAATTTGTGTGATTCATTCGTCAATGAAGTATAGAAAATGTTATACTATTAAAAAAACAGTATCGGGGAATGAACATGCAAGAGGAAAAAACAACAAGCTTTAAAAAAGAACTATTATCCTACATCAAAATTATTGTCATTACAGCAATTGTCGTGTTTGGCTGTAAGCAATTTTTATTTGCGCCTATTAAAGTACAGGGGGCATCGATGTACCCGACCTACCATGATAAAGATGTGATAATTGTAAGTAAAACAAGTAAAATCGAACGTTTCGATCAAATTGTTTTTCAATCACCTGTAGAAGATGAACTATATATTAAACGTGTCATTGGTGTACCAGGTGATAAGGTGGAAATGAAAGATGATGTATTGTATGTGAATGGCAAAGCCTACAAAGAAGATTACGTCAATCGTGAAACAGATGATCCTAACCAATTACGCATTACTGAAAACTTTACATTAGAGCAATTAGTGAATGAAAAAGAGGTGCCAAAGGGCATGTATTTTGTGCTAGGAGACAATCGCCTAAAAAGTAGTGATAGTCGTCATTATGGTTTAATTTCAGAGGATGCTGTTTATGGCGAGTCGAAATTAATCGTCTATCCATTTAAGCATTTTCACGTTGGCTCAAAATAAGAAATGATGAAGAGGCTACTTTAATAGTGGCCTCTTTCTCTTTATTGGATGGTACATCTTTACATAATTTATAAGAGGGATAATAAACACAAATCATTGAATTTTCAACGGTTTCTTTAATAGGGGTTTGATTACTTCTTATGGGAGAACTGAGAGCTGGTTCTTCGATTGTGAGTTCTTCGGCTACTAATTCAACACCATAAAATAGTAATAAAAAATAGCATACAAATCCTACTATTCGCAAACAATCACCTCGTAAAATAGTTATTGTATGTTATTATGTATGGTCGAATTCATCAAAATATAAGCAAAAAATCGAAATTTTTCTCTCGAGTAAACGAAATTTTTATGAAATGAACTCTATGAAAAAAAGGTATTGTCAATAAATTTTTCATGTGCTACTATAGCTAAAGTAAATATTTGAACTGTATAACCTCAATAATATGGATTGAGGGTCTCTACCAGGAACCATAAAATCCTGACTACAAAACTTTGTTTCATTTTTGTAGTCAGGATTTTTTTATTTTGATGCAGCCCATGATGTTGATATAGAAATGTCTGCTGAATCAAGCTCATGTAGCCTCAAACATATGTTACAGATTTTGCAGTAGAGCTAATGTGGCAAGTTCTTCTACAAAATCTGGACAGGGATATCATGGCTGATGAAAAATCTCCTATAAAAGTGAAAATGTAACGAAGGGGAGATTTCAATGAATTGGAGAGTTTATATTCTTGCGGTGACTACCTTTGCAGTAGGTTTAGTTGAATTAATCGTAGGTGGAATCCTACCAAATATTGCAAAGGATTTGAATGTTTCTTTAGCAACAGCAGGGCAATTAATCACTATTTTTGCACTTGTTTATGCGATTTCAGCGCCTGTTCTACTATCTTTGACAGCTAAGGTAGAACGAAAACGCTTATTCCTTATATCCTTATTTATTTTTACATTAGGTAATTTAATGACCTTCTTTAGTACAACGTTCACCGTTGTCCTAATTGCCCGAATTTTTACAGCGATGAGTACAGCATTAGTCATCGTTCTATCATTAACGATTACAACGAGAATAGTAGAGCCTAGACACCGTGCGAAAGCATTGGGGCTTGTTTTTATGGGCGTAAGTTCTGCACTTGTTATCGGTGTGCCAATGGGAATTTTTATTACGGAAGCTTTCGGTTGGAGAGCCGTATTTTTAGGCATTAGTATTCTTTCAACAATCTCAATGGTTTTAATAGCTTTGTTATTAGACAAAATGCCAATCGGGGAAGTCGTACCACTGAAGAAGCAAATGAAATCATTGGCGAATTTAAAAATCCTTACAGCACAATTAACGACTTTGTTTATGCTAGCAGGTCATTATATGCTCTACGCATATTTAACACCCTTTTTAGTAGAAGCCTTTGATATGAATGCTTCATGGATTAGTATTTGTTATTTAATATTTGGTATTGCCTCTGTCAGTGGTAATGCTGTAGGTGGTTGGGTGAGCGATAAAATCGGGACAAATAAAGCCCTTATTTTAATCGTCTCTACATTTGCGCTTGTCTTGTTTTGTATCCCTTATACAGTCATTGCCTTACCGGTCTTTTTACTGTTTACCGTTTTATGGGGAGCATTGAGCTGGGCTTTAACACCGCCATTACAAAATTATTTAATTGAAGCAGATCCTCAATCATCCGATATACAGCAAAGCTTAAATACCGCTGCGCTTCAAATCGGGATTTCCATCGGCTCAGCGCTGGGTGGTGCCGTATTTGCCTTTACTGGATCTGTCATGCATTTAGCAAGTTTCGGAACTCTATTAGTTCTCTGTGCTTTAGGATGTGCTATCTTCTCCATTAAAAGAGCGCCTGTCTCACATGAGCATTCTGCGGATTACTCATCAGCGCAGCATCATTCATCATAAATGGTGAAATTATCCAAAAGTAATCCTGCTATAGCAGGATAATAGCAGCCTGATAGCGAATGTAAGGATAGAGGAGGTTGGTAATAGATGCAAGTAGATTTAACCGATTTTCAAAATGCCAAAGTCATTGCGACGATTGATCAAACTTTTTATAGAAATGTAGGTGCTATCATATTATATGAAGAGGATTCACACACATTATCTGTACGAAAATTGACTCGGAAAACAGTCGATCATTTTATACCAACAGACGAACTCGAACACTTTACATTTGCCTCTCATGCAGATGCCATTAAGTTCACGCACAAGCTTACGCGCATGAGTGCCTTGGATTACTTATTAGTGGCCCATAAAGAGAGACCCATACAATCATAACTGCTTTTATAAGCATTGGGAAAGTAAGCCATTCCCAGTGCTTTTTTTTGTCTAAGTGAATCTATTTGAGCTTTCTCTATAAAAATTAATTTCTCACTAGTTTATTATCATACTCTAGTTAACTATGGAATAGATTGTTGTAGTTAATGAATTTCACACAGACTGATGAAGTTTGAGATTTTATGGTGCCTATTATTTTCCAGAAAATAGTATGTGACCTTTAAATCTTGTGAATGGAAGGAGAACCCTATGACTGAATATCATCAACAATCGTCTACTGAAGTCATGAAGATATTGAACGTCACCACAGAAGGCTTGACCGATGGGGATGTTCAAAAGAGGCAAGAAGTCTATGGCTATAACGTATTAGAGGAAGGTAAAAAGACTAGTACATGGGCTGTTTTTATGGGCCAATTCAAAGATTTATTAGTCATTATTTTATTGGTCGCTGCCTTCGTTTCCTTTCTACTTGGAGAGGTAGAAAGTACAATTGTCATCATGATTGTTGTTTTTCTAAATGCTATTTTAGGCACGGTGCAGCATGTTAAAGCTGAACAATCTTTAGACAATCTGAAGGCGCTAACCTCGCCGATTGCCAAAGTAATGCGTAATAATCAGCTTATGGAAATTCCCTCTGAGGAAATTGTGGTGGGGGATCTTCTAATGCTAGAGGCTGGCGATTACATCAATGCAGATGGCAGACTATTGGAAAGTCATAATTTGCATATCAATGAAAGTTCTCTTACCGGAGAATCAATTGCCGTTGCCAAAAGTACTGACCCTATTCGAAAAAACAATGTTACGATTGCCGATAAGAAAAATATGGTGTATTCAGGTAGCTTCGTGACCAATGGACGAGGCATTGTAATGGTTACAGCTATCGGGATGCAGACTGAAATCGGGAAAATTGCTAATTTACTCGATACGGCTAAGGAAAAGAAAACACCTTTACAAATTAGCCTGGATCAATTTGGTGAAAAATTAGCATTAGGTATTACAATCATTTGCTTAGCCATTTTTACAATTGATCTGATTCGTGGACGAGCATTAGTAGAATCCTTTATGTTTGCGGTATCTCTAGCTGTCGCAGCTATTCCTGAGGCTTTGAGTTCCATCGTTACAATCGTCTTAGCATTTGGTACACAAAAGATGGCGAAGGAAAATGCCATTATCCGTAAGCTTTATGCGGTAGAAAGCTTAGGAAGTGTATCTGTAATTTGTTCTGATAAAACGGGTACTTTAACAGAAAATAAAATGGTTGTACAGGAAGTTTTTGTTGATCAGAAAAAAATTCCTCATGATTGGCTAAACCCAACAAATTTAGTGGAAAAAGAACTGATGGTAAAGGCACTTTTATGTAGTGATGCTGTCGAGCGTGATCACAAGGAAATTGGTGATCCGACAGAAATAGCGCTTGTGAAATTAGGAAAGCATTATGGCTTAGATGAATTGATGATTCGCGAGCAATATCCAAGACTAGCTGAAATTCCATTTGATTCGGCACGAAAGCTTATGAGTACTGTAAATAAAATAGATAAACAGCCTGTTATGATTACTAAAGGGGCATTGGATGTTCTCTTGCCTAAAGTGACTAGAATAAAAACGGCAACAGGCATTTTTGAAATGACAGCTCAGCATCGCCAAAAAATCGAAGCGGTCAATCATGATTTTTCGAGGAATGGTTTACGGGTGATAGCCATTGCCTACAAAGATGTTTTACCGCAGCAAACAATTGATACAAGAGTAGAAAGAGATTTAATATTTGTTGGCTTAGTGGCTATGATGGACCCACCAAGAAAAGAGTCCAAAGAAGCTGTAGAAAATTGTATTAAGGCAGGCATTAAGCCAGTTATGATTACGGGTGACCATAAAATTACGGCTACAGCGATTGCCCAACAAATTGGGATTTTAAAAAATCCAGAAGAAGCCATTGAAGGACATGCTCTCGAAAAATTCACAGATCAAGAGCTACAGGAAAAAGTAGATGATTATTCTGTGTATGCGCGTGTTACACCTGCTCAAAAGATTCGTATCGTCAAAGCGTGGCAGGATAAGGGTCATGTTGTCGCGATGACGGGGGATGGCGTCAATGATGGGCCAGCACTGAAACAAGCAGATATCGGGGTGGCAATGGGAGTGACTGGGACGGAGGTCGCAAAAGATGCCTCGTCAATGATTTTAACAGATGATAATTTTTCTACGATTGTTAAAGCGATCGCCAATGGTCGTAGCATCTATACAAATATTAAAAATGCCATTTTGTTCTTATTATCAGGAAATGCGGGTGCTATATTTGTAGTGCTATATGCCACAGTACTCGGCTTACCTGTTCCTTTTGCACCCGTCCATCTATTATTCATCAACCTATTAACAGATAGTCTTCCAGCAATCGCAATCGGATTAGAGCCGAATAATAAGAAAACGATGAAGGACAAGCCTAGAAATGTTCATACGCCTCTATTAAATAAATCGTTTACGACACAGGTGGTGCTAGAAGGAATTTTAATTGCCATCTCTACCATCATTGCTTTTCAAATTGGATTATCAACTGGCGATACATTAACGGCAAGTACAATGGCGTTTACAACACTTTGTTTATCAAGATTAGTGCATGGCTTTAATTCCAGAGCTAAACAATCGATCTTTACGATTGGTGTCTTTTCGAATAAATATGCATGGATTGCATTTTTAATCGGTGTCCTAAGCTTGCACATTGTATTGTTTATGCCAATGCTAACAACGGTTTTTGAAGTGGCTCCATTAACAATTGCCCAATTAGGCTTTATTTATAGTCTATCCGTGTTACCGTTCCTCGTAAATCAATGGTATAAGCTCCTGTTTGTAAGAAGTCGATAGAAGAGAATTGAATGTTAAAACCACCTACATATAACGAGTAGGTGGTTTTGCTATTGTTTAATAGTAAGCTTAAAATGTACAAAAAACACACTATTAAAAGTAGATTTAATAATGTGCAATGTAATAAACGATTAGATCGTTCAGCCAACCATTTTTATTGGGCTGGTGCTAGAAGCCAGCCTTTAATTTTACTCAGTTCAATCAATTTAGACCCAAGTATAGCATAGCGAATATGGAGTTCCCCATATTTGGCAAGATGCTTTTTCTTTACTGACAGTTCCAATGCTTGGCTTACAGCAAGTAATGAGGAAGCAATATTCATAGATAAAATGGCACTAATTTCACTATCATTAATGATGGATTTTCCACGTATATCCGTCATTTTCATTTTACTGTAGGCCATAGTTGCAGTGGGGGCAAGAACCCCATTTTCCTTTAATAATAATGTCAGCTGTTTATTTTCCTCTTTTAAACATTGAATGAATTCCAAAATCATAATCTTTAATTTTTTATCTCGGGTATGGTTAAAAAAGGCATGGCTTGAAGCAATATAGCTTTGATTGACACCGAGCTGCGACCAAAGCCTAAACATCTCCTTAAATTGTAATGATGCTAGTTTGTCATTTATCATCGTTATTGTGACACTTCCTAACTCCTAGTATTTATCTAAGATTAGGATGGAACAGTTTATGACATTCTATTCATCTTTTACAATAAAAGTTTAATACAAGTGGCATTTTAATAATAGGTGCCATACGGATACATATTTGGGGAAGGGTAATGGTATGGATATGGATATGGGTATGGGGTTGGGTATGGACATGGTTTCATGGATGGCTTCTTGTGCTTGCATGAAGAATTATCGGTTGCCGATTCCACTCGATTACAGCCTTTTGGTGGCCCAATATAAGTAGATGGAACAATCGGTGCAATGGTTTTCTTCCATTGTTCCTCATCTAAACAATAGGTATGCGCCATAATATTGGCAGGTGTAAATTTCAATATATCGGAGCCTAAAATTACCTCTGGTGTTGGAGCGTCAAAGATAGCAAGTAAATGGGTGTTATCTTCTGTGGCAATCTCATAATGCCACCAGCCTTGTGGGATATTGGCTACTTGCCCAGGCTTAATCGGGTAGTTTTGAAGTTTTTTTGTAAAGGGATTTAATAGGGAAACCGTTGCTGCACCAGAAATACAATAGACAAGCTCAGCTGCATTTTGGTGATAGTGTGGCTCAATGACATTGTCTTTACTTAAAAAAATATCCAGTAAAGATGTATTTTCTAATGTATTTAATTGTTCTACGCCAAGGATATTAATGTAATTTCGTGCATCTTTTTTAAAAAGCGTACTTTTGTTGACATCAAATTTGAACTCTGCAGAAGGCGATGTATAATCGACATTTGTGTTAATACTTACATCCTTTCTCACTAAAATTGTGATATTCATCATCATCACAGATTATGATTGAAATGTTTATAGACTTATACAAATGCCTAGCGTTCGTTTAGAACTCTTAGCAAGCTTGGACTAGAGGAATTGTATTAAATTACCACTCCTATTAAAGAACATATGTGCGTATAATAAAATAGAACATATGTTTTGTTTTGGGGACGGCGTGGAAGTCTTAGCAAAGCAGACATGACTGTCAATGTTGAAATTTTCTCGCAAACGTCCCCCATAACTAAGCTGAAAGGGTGAGACAAGATGATGAAAGATCGAGGAGCTATGAAATGGACATCGATGATGCTTCCAGAGCATTTACTGCTTTTGAAAAAGTGGAAGCAAGAGGTACTGACAGAACCACCACGGGAACGTGCAGAATGGGAACTGGAGGAATTACAGCAAACCATCACACGTGCATTAACAGGACGTAACTATATTATGTTAACTATTTGGGAAGAGGCTAATTTTGTGCAATATGGTGGCATTATTAAAGAGATGAATGAGATGGAACTATTGCTAGAAACGATTACAACAACGAAACATATTGCAATGAAGTATATTTATGCTGGCTATATTGAGGTGGATGGCAATAGTGGTATTTAATGCAAAATCGAGAGGGTGAATTTAGTGCCTAATAATGAAGGGTACGAATGACAGCGGATGACAAAGTCACTCATTTGAACATCGAAAATGAGTGACTGTCTCCTTAAAGGTGCAATTGCATCACTATTTGCTCACCAATTGGTCCCATTCGTCTTTCACCATTATCTTCAAAACCTACATTGAGATACAAATTCTGCGCAGCAATGTTTTTGTGATTTACCACTAACACTACTTCGTTAAATTCTTTAAATTCATGCTTGACAAAGTCAGCCAGTAAAAGCATTGCTTTTTTTGCATAACCCTTACCTTGCTGTTTATGATCCATAGATAAAGCGGTAAGTAACATCGCCTGTGGATTGCTAGAGTATTCCTGTACTCTTTCAGTTGTATGAAGTACGAAAAAACCAACAGGTATTTTATTACTTAAAATCACAATAGGGTACTGTCCCACTTTTTCGATAGTAATCTCTTTTGGTAAGGCAGTAAATTGGTGCTGTTCTACGGGCAGTTCAAACTCATTTAACTGGTCTGCATAGTCTTCTGAAAAATGTACTAATTCAATGTTAATTGTGTCTTGCATAAACAAGCCTCCTTTTTTATTATTGTATATGCAGAACAAACGTTCGTCAAGAAGGCTTGTTTAATAATCAGGCAAGCTGGCGTTCTTTTGCTTTATAAATTACCAAAAAATAAAATAAAAGAAATACTCACAATTAGAATCAGTGTTAAAGCCATTGTCACAATACCCCTCAGCAAGGTCGCTAAATTCCTGACATCTTTCATTCCGACAACACATAGGTAGAAGCATACGATTGACAATAGCAATGTTAGTGTCAATGGGTGAAGGTGGACATAGGTGACAAAAAAGTCTTTTAAGGAACCGGACAGAAAAAATAATAGGATGCAACCTAAAGATAAAATAAAGGACCAAAAATTTAAATTAATGCCCATTTGTTTTCCTCCTCTCTACTAAAACGATAGTTCTAGAAATTCTATAATAGAGTAAAAGGATGCAAAAAGAGGCCACTTGGATGAAAGTGACCCCTAGAACCAATAAAGGAGTGTCATGTAAAGTAGAAAGAACTTTACAATACTATTATTATGTTAAGTTATCATTTGGAGATAGTTATCTATCTTCTATGGTGTAAGAAATATATTTTATTATCTCATAACAGGTTAGAATTGGGGAAGGGGGAATAAAAAAGGCTTTAAGCTTTTTCATCATTAAAAATAAACAGAAGCTAAAGCCTTCATATGACCATTAGCAAATGAAGCTTGCACCAACAATCATGAGAAGAATGAATAGAACAACGATGAGCACGAAAGTTGAGCTGTTACCACTGCCATCATTTCCGCCACAATGAAATTACCTACATTTCCACAGTATCCCACAAAGGATACTCCATCTCTCCATATCAATTGTATGTATAAGATTCAAATGGAGGAGCGATCATCATCCAAGTGACTATTATTAAATGGTGCCATCAAAAAAACATCCTACACGGATGTTTTTAATATAACGGCTGCTGCATTTGACAAGGTGGAAAACCATTAACATCTTGAATCATATGAAAATCATACTGCTTTAAAGCAAATTGGCTTTGATACAAATATTCGAGAACAAGAAGCTTCCCACCTGAAACGCCACAAAGAACACCAGATGTTCCTTGCCCATTCGTCAACGAAACACCGACCGGTTGCCCGATTAAATAGTAAATTTTATGTTGCCAAGGCACTATTGCCACTCCCTTCAATATAATTATATGAATGTAATGGTCAAAGGTGTATAGGGGAATGCCTAAGGTGGAATCACTTTAAAAGTGGACTATCAATTACGTCATTCATATATTGGTTTATATGCTATAATGTGGATATAAAAGGGTGTTTTGAAAGGGTGATGATTGCGTGAGGAAATATATGATGTTTGCATAGCAATAGCTATGGCAATAAAAATATTGAACATAGCCGTTGCTTTTCCTAAAAAAATCTACACATTTAGGAGTGCAACATGAGCTATAAAAAAGCAAAGCATATTTTACCTGAAGAGTTGTTAGCGGCCATTCAAGAATATATTGATGGAGAATATATTTATATCCCACGGAAAGAACAACATAAAATGAGCTGGGGATCTCGTACCACTATAAAAGCTGAATTGGATTTGAGAAATGCCAATATTTATCATGATTTTTTATCTGGAATGGTTAGAGAAACGTTAGCTGAAAAGTATTATTTATCACTAAAGAGCATCCAGAGAATCATTTTAAATGAAAAAAGAAAAGCAGCAAATCAACAGTCATTGCGGTTTTAAATCGCGATGGCTTATTTTCTTTTATGAAGGAATATTGAGGTTTGATCAAAGTTAATAATCAGCTATATTACAGGTATAACAAGAATTACCAAAGGGGAGAGAGCTATGAATTTTACAGAATTATTGGGTATGTCATTTCCGACCATCCAAACAGAACAAATTCGATTAAGAAAATTAAAACGAGACGATGCGCCATCATTATACAATTATTATTCTAATGAAAACGTCTATCGTTATTTGGATTGGAATGGTCCAGAATCCATTGAAAGAAGTATTGAGGTTATTCATTTTTGGAATGAGGGCTTCGAAAAAGGCTGGATAATTCGTTTTGCTATTGCTGATAAAATGTCAGATGAGGTGATAGGCACTATATTTTTAAGTGAATTTGAAGGTAAACGGGCTGAAATAGGTTATGAGTTATCAGAAAAATATTGGCATAAGGGTATTATGTCAGAAGCTATGAATGAAGTATTGGCAATTGGATTTAATCAGTTAGGGTTAGTGAGGATACAAGCCATTGTTGCTGAAGAAAACATAGCATCAAGGAAGTTATTAACCAAATTCAATTTTAAAGAAGAGGGCTATTTAAGACAATATGAATGTCATAGTGTGACTGGCGAATGTAGAGATATGTTGATTTATTCTTTACTACGGAAGGGATAACAGCGTAGAGAAAGCCGATAGAAGAGTATTATGATCGCCAAAAACTACGATGTAAAGCTGGGATAGCGTTGAACAAAAACATCTTGGGGGCGATGTTAAAGTTGCTATCCCGCAATTAATGTATGTTGTTATAGTTATGAACATAACCACTGTCAATAAATTGCAAAGTAAATGAAATAAAGAGGCAAAGTTGAATCGTTAACATCTTTTTTGAACCATCTATAAAAAATCTGAAAAGAGCAATTAAAAAAACTCAGCATACAATTACATGTTGCCTGAGTTTTCTTTACGAGCTACGAATGGGTGGATTCTCCGCCATCCACATGTAAAACCTGCCCCGTTACATGTCTAGAATCATCCGACGCTAAATAAACGAATGTAGGGGCCACCTCAAAGGGCTGTGCCATTCGGTTAAAAAGATTTCCTCCGTGCAATGCGTTTTCGTCAGAGGAAAAACTGGAGGGAATCAGTGGTGTCCAAATACGACCTGGGGCAATAGCATTGACGCGAATCTGCTTTTTAGCCATGCTCTTGGCTAAAGAACGAGTCCAGCCGACGACAGCTGCTTTTGTGGCAGAGTAATCGATTAATAATGGCTCCCCAGCATAAGCTACAACTGAAGCGGTACCAATGATGGAGCTACCAGCCTGTAAATAAGGGAGGGCTGCTCTAGTCGTATAAAAATGCGAATAAATATTAAGCTTAAACGTTTCATCGAATTGTTCATCTGTAATGTCAGTCAGGTCATTTTGTTGAAACTGAATGCCAACATGGTTACATAATATATCTAAGCGTCCAAACGTATGAATGGTTTCATAAACAATCTCTGCACAATGTTTTTTTTCACGGAGATCCCCAGGAAGGAGTAAACATTTTTTTCCTAGTTCCTCAATTCTATTTTTAGTTCGAGTAGCGTCCTCATGCTCATCTAAATAAGCAATTGCTACATCGGCCTCTTCTTTCGCAAAGGCAATCGCAGCAGCTGCACCCATCCCACTATCACCCCCAGTAATAAGGGCAACTTTCCCTTTTAATTTTCCACTACCTTTATAATGAGGGTTTTCAATGATAGGCTTCGGCACCATTAAGCTTTCGAGACCTGGTTGACGAAGCTGCCTTTGTTCAGGTTGGGTAAGAGGTACTTCTTTATATTGCGTAATCTTTCCATAGACAGGATATTGAGGGTATGGATCTTCTTTTTTATTGTCCTCAAACCATTTTTGATAAAAACGAATTTGTTCCATTAAATCTTGTTTATCTTGAGCTGGCCCGTCACTTGGTTTGTTAATAACCAATCCCTCCTTTTCAACATATACTATGATTGATTACCTTCGTATGTTAAAGCAAGAAAAAGACCATAATCGCAGGGGGATTGTTAGAATGGAGATTGAATTTTTCCCAGAAGTGACACGGTTACTAGAAAATAACGTATATCAATTAAACATTCATTATTTAAATTACAGCTGGTTTACACCGAGTATTGGTGTTAGACCCCCATATTATTGGCATCCCATTTACGAACCTTATTATCCATTAGGATAAAGGAATCTATGAGCTCATGTTTTGATCGAGCTCATTTTTATTTTGTTATAAAAGAGGAATTAGACATAACAGCATCGATGGCACAAGTGTGTAGGGGGATCAATATAATAAGTATGCGATCGTTGAATCTTGATGTTTAGGAGTGACACTAGGAAATGTTCATGACCGCTATATGGGTAACGTTCATTTTTGGCAGTTTTTCATATATAATGTTGAAATATCCTCATGATGTTTTAAAGGTAAGCCCCTTTTCAAGCGGATTTGCGGAAAGCCCATTATTAAAAATCTACATCCAGTTTGTAGGATGGGTATTTGTATTACTGATCATTGGTGTTTGGACCGATGCCTTCATTCAATGGCAGCTTCTATAAAGTTTTTAAAAGATGAAAAATGCAGAATATTATTCCAATTTGGTGATTTTTTGCTTATTATTAAATTGGAGGTGGTTAGTAGATGTATAGTAATACTGCAAATATGCTAAAACAAACTACAAATCTTATAAATTCATTGAATAAATTAAAACAAAATCTGACCTTTGTAAAATCATATGCCACTAGCGATAAAATATTGGCTATCTATTTTTTTAGTAATGCATATAGTGACTTTAATTTATTCAAAACTATTTATCTATCTGTAACACCTGGCGATCAAAAAATTGATGAATTCTTACAAGAGTTTGAAAAATTCTTTGTAGAAGTAAATAAATACTTACAGTTTATTTCTGAAGATAGTATGGAGGATCAATTGCATAAAGAAATAATGCTTTCGATCAATGAAACAGAAATGTATTTATTAAATTTATTAGATATTTATAGATAAATGTTTAGACATTCCTATAAAGGAGTGTCTTTTTATTACGATAAACGTAAACGCAGTATAAGCTAACGTTATTTTTTGCCTTAATCTAAACTATTAACATTATTTGAGATACTATTAACATTCCTCAATATTGTTTCTTGGATTTATGCATATAATGAAAAGTAGGGGAAATAAGTTTTAAGATCTAGCGCTGACGGATCGCCATATGCGATGAAAGTCGCCCGTATGGTGAAGGCTCGTTATAAAACTTAAAGAAAGAGAAGGATAAGACGAGAATAGCACAGTAGTAAATTCTGCAAAAAACACAAATGGGCCAGTGATTGCTGTAGTATTGAGCGGGACACATATCCCATTACCTAACGATCAACAGTTAACTAATGTTGCAGTGAATGGAGCAAATGATACTTTCACGATTCAACAATCAGGAACTTATGAACTTGAGTACGATGTTTTTTTCACTACACCACTTTTAGTATCTTCTAGAATACTTTTAAATGGGACTGAACTTCCAGATAGTGCGATAAATCCAGCTACGGGTACAGATTCTCTAACTAAAAAAACCACTGTAAATTTGAAGGCTGGAGATACTTTAAGTTTGCAATTATATGGTCTTTTAGGTGCGGTTATATTAGTTTCCGGTGATCCGTCTAAAGCTACGTCATTGAGCATATCAAAGAAATAAATTATACAAAGGACGCTCATATTAAGTGTCCTTTCAGATTGTAGACAAACTCAATGAATATTGAGTTTGTCTACAATCTTTTTTCTTTTACACCGGTGATTTTGTCGATATTGCAGGAGATCTTTCACTTTTATTGAATTTATTATAGTAAGAGGCGGTGTATATAAGGTGAATGCAATAAGAAATGAAAAAGTATTTACTACTAATCTAAAAGAAGCTTATGAATTTGCTCATTACTTATTCCTAACTAAAGGCGTTGGTAATATCGAGATAGAGCAAATTGAAGAAGATTGTTATGTGAGATTCACAATGGAATATAGTCACGAATTAGGTAAACAAATATGGAATATAGTTGAGCAATTCAATCTTGAAAGTTTAGTCTTTTACGGTGTGTTTTGGGACGTTTTACGGGGGTACATAACTGAATGAAGTTTAAACAATAAGCCTCTGCACGTAATTGTGGTGGCCTTTTCTTATGCAAAAAAAGGTGTTTATATGCAAAGTATTCCTTTAAGAATCATTGACGATGAATTTTATCTACTAGGGGAAGTGGATCGATACCCTTCCATTCAAATAGGTATATCATGGTCAGTATTGAAGAGCTAAAGCTTCAAATCAATCGTTATCTACCTTGCTGGCAAATTAATCAAAGGTACTATCATTCTCCCTTAATATCAAATAGACCAAGCATACATCATCAGGCACCGAGAAATAGAGCAAGATTAAAACGGCAAGCAAAAGATTGAGGTAGTTTTGATAATGATAAACAAACGTTCATACGTTTAGCTGAGGTGTGAGATTGATGCTTTAAAGTATGAGTTGAAGAAGTAAACACAGCATAAGCTAGCGTTTTATTATTGTTTAAAAATGATAGAGTCCATGAAAATGGAAGGTTAAGATTTCTTTACCTTGCCAAAATTCTATTGATTTAATTTAGAAAAAAAATTAAGATGTTGACGGGGAAATAAGCACTAGTTATACTGCTGACGGATCGCCGTATGCGATGAAAGTCGCCTGTATGGTGAAGGCTCGTTATAAAACCTGAAAGGAATAAAACGAGAATAGTGGACCAATAGTAACACCAATGCCTAATCTTAATTGGATATCTTTGGATGGTGGCTCTACAGGTGTAACGAGCGACATTTTAACTGTGACTGCAGGTAGTACACATAGTATTAGATTTGATTTTTTACCTTTAACTCATCCACTTACAAATGGGACTGTAGTAATAACTGTTGAAGGGTTGACTATTGATACAGACGATATTCATACTATCAATTCCGGGTGGACACAAGTTCCAGCTTCCGTAATTTCTGGTAATGGTACAACAGCAACATTTACAAACGTTAACGAACCTCTAAATTCTTGGCTAGCATTCCAACTTAATGGTGTGACTGTACCTTCTATCTCTGGAGATTATCTGGTATCAGTAAGCCTTGATGTAGATGGGTCTGATACAGAATATGCTCCTTCTGATAGTAAAACTATAATACTTAGAGTAGTAGAGTAACACATCGTTTTATCAACTTAGGTGGGATTTTTTTATTATCAATAGAGGAAATATTTATCTCATGCCTTCCACAGAATAATTGTGGGGGGCTTTTATTAAACGCTATGAGGGCAATTGAGAAGAACAACGGTACAAGTTACTGAATCTCGATGCTTCTCATGGCTTTTTATTTTAGGGCAAAGGTTCGGTGATGATATGGAAGGGCAATCGTATGTAAGTGTTGCTGAACACAATATGCTGAAAGAAAAAGTAAACGTTCATGAGGTTCGAAACTCTATAGCTGAAACAACATCAACGATATGAAAGATGATTTAACTGCAATTAAATCCAATACAACCTGGATTGTTCGCCTAATTATTGGTGGAATTGTTACTGGGGTCATTACTGGAGCAATCGGAAAAATTTTTGCAGCAAATAAAATGTTATAGGAGGAAATACAAATGAAAATAAACTGGAAAGTACGTCTACAACATAAATAATTTTGGGTGTCATTAATCGCATTATTACTAGTGCTCGCTAATCAAACAGCGGGCATGTTTAATGTTGATATTACGATTTACAATGCACAAATTACAGCCATTTCAGAGACTGTATTAAGCATTTTAGGTTTACTTGGTATTGTTATCGACCCGACTTCAAAAGGTACCTCAGAGCAAGCATTGGATTATGACAAACCAAAGGGTGATAAATAATGGTACAAATCAGACAACATTTAGTGTCGGCAGCCGTTGCTATTAAAGTAACAGGAGGACGTAAAAACACTCGTAGAAAAATATGTATCCATGAAACTAACAATACCAAGAAAGGTAGTGGAGCAGACAACCACGTTCGGCTGTAAGCTAACGGCAATAGTCGTCAAACAAGTTGGCATTGGTCTGTGGATGACAAAGAAGCTGTACAATCATTTACTCACGATTGGCAATGTTGGGCGGCAGGTAGTACAAAGGGGAATAACGAAGCAATCCATATCGAGATGTGTATGAATGTTGACGGTGACAATCAATGATGTGTTACAACACAACTTTTACAGCGGAAAAAATTGTCCTAGGGAGATGCGTTCCACAAGTGCGCCCATTCCGTGGAGCAGCTTTTTACAAATGTTTAAATCAAATCTGCAACCTTCTATCCCAAATAATATTGAAAAAGATGATGATAAAATACAATTTACAAATGACACAACTAAAGCTGCTGTACGTGATTACATTAAACAATCAGTTGATAAAAATAAAATCGATAAGTCATGGCTTGATAAATTCGATCAAGGTACGATGACAAGTGGTGATTTTGAAGGTTTGAAAATCATTATTGCTCAGCGTATTAATGAAAAGTATTAACCTACATTTGTTATTTGATGAAATATATGTTTAAAAATGTAATAAAATGAATAATAATTAAGTCGATTATATTGTTTTTAAAATAGGATAATTAATCTATTAATATCACTTTGGAGGATTACTATGAAAAAGATTTTAATGATAGTATCAGCAACTATAGCTATACTATTTAGTTTCTCACTTCTAGATATCGAGGGAAACAAAGCTAAAGCAGCTACTATTGGAGAACAATTAAAGGAACCGGAGATTGGTTGGAAAAGATACGACGATTCTCATGAAGCTATTATAAAAAAAGGATACTCAACTGCGAATCCGGGTGATTATTATAACGGTAGTTATTCTTATACACCTGCAAATGATAAACCTGTATTATTTGATTTCACAGGAGAAAAAGTTGGAATTATTGTGCGTAAATGGAACACAAGTAATTATTACGCTGAAAAAGTAGAATTGGTTATAGATGGAGAAGTAAAACAAACATTTTCTATACATGGACCCACTCAAAATCAGACGTTAATAGCTGAAGTAACAGGTTTAGAAAATAAAAGACATAAGGCAATAATCCGTGTAGCAGAAGGTTATACGAAAGGTATAAATTTAGATGCAATAGACATTGATACTAATGGTACACTTATTCACCCAGATACAGAAGGAATTGTTGAATCATTAAAACTAAACAAAGAAACACTGGTACTAACAATAGGTTCTAGTGAAACTTTAGTAGCAACAATTGAACCAGAGAATGCAATAAACAAAAACGTTATATGGACAAGCAGCGATTCAGAGATTGCTTCAGTGGATGATAATGGCAATGTAATAGGGAAGAAAGCTGGTAAAGTAACGATAACTGCCACGACTACAGATGGAAGTAACTTAACAGCAACAGCTGAGGTTACAGTAAAAGAACCTGAAACTGGAGAAATTGGCACTAGAGCAATTTTAAGACTTACTATGACTAATAAAGATATTCATGAGTATGATTTATCTTTACCAGAAATTGATCAGTTTATGAATTGGTTAGATGGTCGTGAAGTTGGACAAGGGAAACCGTACTATAAATTTAAATTAAATGTAACGACTGGAAATATTATTTCAAGAACAGAGTATATTATGTATGACAAAATTGTTAGTTTTACTGTTGATAATTATAAATAATAGTCATCTCTATAGATTAAATAAATAATTTAATCAAGGCTAATTGCATAGGATCTTTCTGACAAAGCCCAGGTACTCAATAAAATTTGAGCCTGGGCATTTTTATTATGATTATCTGCAAGTCAATTTACTGTCAATAGATATTTTAGTACAAATTGTTAATTTATGATTACAAAATGATTAGTAACTAAATTGTAATTAAGGTCAAACAATATGTTTACAAAACGTTCGAAATGAAACTTTAGTATCGAAAAATTGATTAAGGACCGCCAAAAAAATGGCGTTTTGAAGGCGTAATGTGGCGGTTATTGTAAATTTTATGTAAATTTCACGCCAAAAGATGGCGTGATTCAACAATTGAAGTGGAAAAGTTTCCAATGATAGGATAATAGTAAATCGAGGGAATTTAATTTACTATAGTAAGTTTAAACAAAGTTTTGGAGGAAAATTAATTATGAAAAATAACCTATTTAAAGGTTTTATCTTTATGTTAAGCTTTATGTTAGTATTTAGTGTAATGTCACCAGCACTTGCAAATGCTAGTGAACTTCAGGAATTACCAATTAATGATTCTTTAAATCACGAAGAAACTGGTTTTGATGAGCTCGATTTTGATGAATTAACTAATAATTTCCTACTTGGAATAGGAGATTTTGAAAACCCTCTTTCTGATGAAGAGTCTTTAACAATATTCAATAATAAAATTCTGGAAAACCAATATTCAAATGATCATCCCTCTGTAGAGCAATTCAATCTTTTTAGACTTGCGTTTTCAGTAGTGAGAAGTGGCGTTAATTACGTAGTGAAAGTGACTAGTAAAGGTAATAAAATAAAGGATGTAAGAAACGGGAAATTAGAAGTAGATGTAAATAAACATATAAATGCTAAGAATAGATTTAAAGATTATGGAGATATGGATAAGTTAATTAAATATATTGTTGAAGATATTAGACGTGTTGATGAAGGTAAATTAATAAAAGATGGCCATAATTCAATTAAAACTTTTTATGGTGATAAAAAGTTAGAAATTCGTTTTTATGTAAAAGATGGCAAGCTACAGTCTTTCAACGCTTTCCCTGATCATTCAAAGAAAGAAGCCGGAAATGTAATTTGGTTAGTTCCACAATCTTAATTTGTAATTGAGGTGTTTTTTATGGAAGAAATTACTTTAAACGATTATATTGTAAAAATAGATAGAGAAAAAACTATTAAATTATATAAAGAACTTCCGAAAGTTTCCGAAAAAGCTCATTGTGGTTGCGAGGATTGTCAACTTTTTGCTATGCAAATTCTAAATACGAGTCCAGATGTTTTGAAATTCTTTGAACAATTTGGTGTTGATCCTACAAAAGAAGCAGAAGTTTGGAGAGCTATTCCTAATGAAGATGGCTTTGATACTTATACTGCAGATTATCATTTTATAGGCGTTATTCAAGGTACAGATGATTTAGATTGGATTCAAATAGGAGAAGCATCCTTTGGGCTTGCAAACCATGATGGAGATTTACCAAGTCCTATGATTCCGAGTACTTTTTCAAAACCAATAGTAGAATTAGCAGTGAGAATAACAATGCCACATGTGAAGATGTAATGTAATAAGCTTAATTATCGCAAAAGCTATTGGAAAACGTCACGGTCAAGTTTTAGAAGAGTGGATTGGATTATCTATCCTGAAAGGGACATGGGAGATCGAGTTGCCAATCAACTTCTTTCACCAAACACTCTTGATTATATTGAACTTTCTAAGGATCATAATAATATAGAAGGAACTATTATCCCTTCAAAAATGGTTGGCAAGAACTTAAAAGAGCTGAACATTCGTGCTAAATTCAATGTTAGTGTAATCGCAATTATTAGAACTGGAGATATTATCGTATCTCCATCCCCTGAGGAATTATTGCAACGAGAAGATCTATTAGTAACTATTGATAAAAGAAGTGATTTAGCAAGGTTCTCAAGTTTAAATGACTAAGAGAACATGTTGATTTAGCTTAGGTATATAATATAGCAAACAAAAAAATCAGGCGCTCGAATGAGTACCTGGTTTTTTATTTAAATTATTTATCACAAGCTAATCCGTCACCATCTCTATCTAGTTTTTAGCTTGATTGCTTTAGGTGCTTTTTCTTTCTTTTGTGGTATTATTTTTTCTGGAATGCCAAAGATGTTCTCTAATTCATTAGCAAAATTTTTTGTGGCATCATCGCTGTTTAGTTTGACTTTTATCGCATTCTTTAGATGAGTAAACACAACTTCTACAGATAAAAATTTTCTATTTACAATTAGGTTACTAGCATTCAGATCATAAGAAATGCGATTCTTCTTTTTCTTATTTTTTTCGGGTGTAATTATCCTTTTTGAGGTTAATAAGTATAAGAAGAAAGTTGCTTTTTTCCAACTTGTGGTTGCAGAAATAATTTTTTTATCACTCTCGATATGAGACGAGGGGAATTCAATATCTTCTTCAACAAGTGAAATCACCTGTTTACCAGCCCGCTTTAAATAATCTCTAATTTGTTCTTGTAAATTCAATTCCATTTCCTCCTTCCTAATACATGTTGGCAATACAATAAAATTGTATCAATACTGGTATGAGTTGTAAGTGATAACTGGAATCTGTTTGTTAAAAAATCACTCATCTAAAAAGAATGAGCGATTTTTCAACTTATATAAAACTAAAGTTATCAGATTCAATAGATACCTGTCCGTTTATTTTTCTGTATTCCAAGTACCCCAGCGAAAAAATCTTCTGCACCCCAAAAGTATCCCACATATGATTCCAATTAACAGCATATAAATAAAGGTAGTTCAAAAGTTGATATCTTCCAAGTTTGCTAACTGTGCATACTAGCAAACAAACCTAAATCTTAAGAAATTCTTCAGGTTCTACTAAGAAAATATTTAAGTTTATCGTATATACTTATAAAAATAGGAAATTCACGAAACCATTTGAAGATTTAAAACGTATTGGTAGTTGTAGAAAGAATATTGGAGTAGGTGAAGTAATGGCACATACGATTTACATAGTATTAACTAAAACAGGGACATTATTATCGAAAGCGATAGGTATGTATACTGGTAAAGAGATGAATCATGCGTCAATCGCATTTGATGATGGGCTATACGAAATGTTTAGCTTTGGACGTAGGCAATTAAATAATCCTTTAAGCGGTGGTTTTTTGCGAGAGGATGCGGAAAGAGGGCTATTTGAGTCAGCGGATTGTGTCATTTATCGTTGCAGAATTTCTCATTATCAATATTTAGAAATGGCTAAAATTGTGCGTTATATGTATTGGAATCGAGATCGTTATAAATACAACTTTATCGGGCTTTTCGGTGTGATGATGCAAAAGGAAGTAAGGAGAGAACGTGCTTATTTTTGCTCCCAGTTTGTCGCGACGCTATTAAAAGTGGGCGGTTTAAAGATTTATCAAAATCCAGCATTAATGACGCCTCACTGCCTCGCACAACTACCATATTTAGAGCAAGTATTTGCAGGGAAGCTGGCAGATTATTTACATGTTGTGCGTGAGCCAGCTATGATGTATGGCTAACCTATTTCGATGGATAGAATGTATAAATTTAAATGGCAGAATAGTAGGCTATTCAGGTGATCTTTTTGGAATACAGAAGATGGCCTGATTTTTTGCGTTAGTCATATTTTCCTCATGTGGAATGAAAATAAACCTAGTTGCACGAAAGGTGAAAATGAGTCCTAATGCTGTTAATGAGCTACCATAAAATTGGTATCATAAAGAATAGGTTAGTAGAGTCGATAGCGACGATTGCAAGGAGGAAGCGTAAATGAGTGAAGAGGTTATGGCGGTAGGCTGGGATGCGATTGATGAAGCTATATCACAGGTATACGGGGAACAGGAGCCAAAGCATTACGGCACCATGATTCCTTATTCATTAGGTGGACAAGACCCTTTGGATGGTATAAGTGCCTATAAAAGTGAAACTCCAGTCCCCCATTGGCATTTTGTCACATATGGGTTCTCGGAGCTATATGAAAAAGAGCTTGAAAATAAAGACTTTAGTGGTTATGGATTTGAATTGACGTTTCGCTTAGTGCGCACCGAAGATGAGGAAGAACCACCAGCGTGGGCGTTGAATCTATTACAGAATATGGGTAGATATGTTTTTAATAGTGGGAATGTTTTTAGAGCAGGTGATTATTTGGATGCAAATGGTCCGATCTGTCTAGATGCTGATACGCAATTAACAGCACTAGCCTTTACGCATGATTCTGAGCTTGCTGAAATGGATACGCCGAATGGTAAGGTGGAATTTATCCAAATGGTAGGCATTACAGAGGATGAACTAGAAGCAATGCAGACATGGAAAACTCTCGGTGTACTACAGGCGGGTATTCACCAAATTCCTAGCTATATAACTGATTTAACACGCTCCTCGCTATTACAAAACCCTGAGATTGTAGAGGCGGTAGAGCGAGGAATGATGGAAGAAGGTTCAAGTACAGGCTTTTTATTTGTCGATCAGCTGGCTTGGCAGGCAGGGAAAAAGGGCTGGTTTAACAAACAATCCCATGTTATTCAATTAGGAGCGAAGCAGGCAGATGTCATTGGCAAATTATTGCGTGGACGAATAGTAAAGGACAGAAATCTTAGCTTAGTCGGTCAAGATTTAACTATAGTATTTAAACCAGGTCATCAAGTAGGTTATCAGGAAAATGAACAGGAAATTACCATTACATTGAACAAAGAGGCAGTTGAGGAGTTAAGTCAAAATTTAGTGCCGCAAGAAAAGCAATTTGCCCTATCTTCATTAGAAGGGGTAAGTTTTCAAATTATGAAAACACATATAAAGAATCAAGAAGGAGCGGTTGTGAAAACAATCGGATAAGGTAATCTCTCGCTAAATATTTGTTAGCGAGAGATTTTTCTCTAAGAAAGGATGGAGCAGATGCAGCAGTCTATAGATTATTTTTTAGCGGATGTGTGGGGTCAGCTTACCACCGTCTATCAGCAAGAGAGTAAACGTCTTGAAGGTATTCAACAACAAAGCCGACTACAAGCAGGTATCTTTAACTATTTAAAAATCACATGGAAAAAAGGCAAAAGTCAATACGGGACTATTTATATTGATATCTATGAACCATTTAGTTGGAGTGATAGTGCTTATAGGGTGGATGCAGGGACATACATACAGGAAATTATAGAACAAAACTATGTGGAGAATCTTTTTTCGGCTTTAAGTACAAAGATGGAGCAAATGTTTCAGGCACAGCCATATGGTTCTCGATTTTTTGATTATCATTTTCAGGTGTTGCTTGAATTTGAGTATGGTGAGACGATGTGGGCATTTCAAAAGGAGCTGCTTAATGAACAGAAGCTAGCGTTCATGAAACAGGAATTAGCATCTTTTATTGAAACGAAAGTTATGGCAGAGCTTCCTGTGCGTCCAAATGACAATGATGAGTTTTTCTTAGCACAGCATTTAGTCAATCCACATTTTTTTCAACAAACAGCAGAGGAGATCGAACCAGTTATTCGTCAGCTACAGGAAAAACATCTGGGGAATAAAGAGCGTTTAGATCAGTGGAGCTATTATTTTACAAATGCTTTTAAACATTGGGCAGAAGACCACTTTTTAAAGAGCTATTTTGAGCAAACAGATGATTACACCAATGAGTGGATACTTAAAAACGAAGACATCGAGCCTTCTATGGAGCAGGAAAAGCTAGATTTCTTTCTCTATGTGGCGGTCAAAATCGGTTATAAGGAACCAGCTACTCGTTTGCAATACCTCAGTCTTGCAAAACAGCTTGGCTCACAGCAGGCAACGGAGTATTTACAAAAGGGAAGTGGACGTTTTGAAAGTAAGTGCAAAAGTGATTTTATTGAGGGCAGAGCCAATGATATTTTGCAAACGATTGATATACAAATAAAAAAGGAAGAGGAAGCGGCTTATCGTGAAGCGCTTCATTATATCATTCATCTTTTACAGGAAGGCTTTCCGAAGGGCTATAAAATGACTTTAAAGACGAAAGTGAAAAATTTCCTTCCGCTTAAAAAGCTAGCCAAATCGAAGCTTCATCAGTTTTTTGCTAATTGCCTAGCTTATCCTAGTCTTTTTCCTTTATTAGCAGACTATGCTCAGGTGGCAATGAAGGAATATGCATGGTACCAGGATGTAGAGCCAAGTGAAAAATCAGCGATGCCTGGAACCTATGCGGTTTTAGGCTTAGGGCTTTTTAGTAAGGATTATTTTCCGCTTGTGCAAAGCTATATGAACCTCGTCGATTCTGAGCATCAGTCTGTACAGGATTCCTATGGGGAGGCTTTTATTGAAGCGCACGGCTTATCGGTAGAGCTTATTCCTGTGTTTGTAACCATTCTTCTTGGAGCTAATGAATCAGCAAAGCCGCTAAAAGGGATTGAAAATATGGAAGTAGAACTACTAAAGGCGCTAGTTCAGGAGTTAGAAACGAAAGAAAGCTATGAGCGTGAATTTGTTTTGTACCGAATATTTGGCGGTGCTAAGAAGCTTGCCCAGCGTATAAAACAAGAAACCTCAGAAAGGAAGGAAGTGCTAGAAAAATTACAACAATGGGTTAATTAGGAGGGAAAGCCAAATGGAATGGGCGGAGGTTAGTCAATCCAAAAATCTGGAGACGGTGCGTGAAGCAGTGAACAAGCTTGATGTAAATGAATGCGATGCGCGAGGAAGAACACCGTTAATGCTTTTCATCACAAATCGGATGTCAATGGAAGGGATTGAGCTTCTACTTGCGCAAAATATAGATTTGGAGGTACGAGATAAGCTGGGTGATACGGCACTTAAAAAAGCTGTGAAATTTAAGCAAAAAGAAGTTATTTCATTACTCCTTGCTAGAGGCGTTTCTTTACAGGCTACAGAAGGAATGACAGCCACTGCCTGGTATAACGCAAGAGCGCAAAGCGAAATAGCCGATTTATTGTTGGATACACCAGGCGCCATCAGATTGACCTTGAATTCGGAAGAACAGCGACAAGTGGATACCATCCTTGATGAAGAAAATCTCGATAAGATGTGTCAACAAATTAGCAAGGTTTCCTCGTCTATTATTTTGCATGCCATTGTCAATCATTACAACTGGGATGATGGGCCGGAGCCGATGATAGCGGCATTAAACAATCCAGTATGTGCGGTGATAACCTTTATGGATATGTTTGAGCTAATGGAGGGTGATTATTGGCTCGCGCAAGCAGAAGTTGAACTGGATGGCTTGCCTTGGAAGCAGCAGTGGAGAGAGATGGCGGAGAATCTAAAGGTCAAGTTAGAACTTTAGTAGGAGGAAGTTTTTAATGGATCAAAAGGCAAAGAAAATTTTAATGCAAACATATTGGCAATCTGGTAGATGGAGAGATGGGAAGTATACGTATACAGAGGAGGATTTTCAGTATGCAAAAAGGATGGGCTTGATGTTTGATCGCTTAACGATTTCCCATGATGAATGTATACAAAGACTGCGACAGCTTCATGATGACATGCTAACTAAGGATCTTGTGGTGAAGGCTTTTTTGCACAGCCTCTCGACCCGTAAAGTATATTTACGGAGTGCGTTATCAAGCTGGGCTCTTACTGCACAACTACCGATCCATACGTATCATGAGCGACCTGAAGAGTTAGTATCCTACAGTGCCTGTGGCTATTGTAATGAACATAAAATAATGTCGAATGAAAACTATATAAACGAAGATGTAAATGTCCTTAATTTTGAACGAGTGAAGTGGGGAGGTGTTCGCTTAAACTGGCTAGTGTATTGTTTGCTCGATCTAGAATGTTTAATACAAGAACAAGAGTCATTAATCGTTTGTGAAGCAGATATAGAGATTTTCAAACAGATGCTAGAGGCTATAAAGTCCTGCAAAAATACGGATGCTGCTAGACAATTAGAAAAGCGTTGGAAGGACATTTTCAAGTCCAATCAATATGAGCGAGATGCCGTTATGGAAATATGGGGGTATGCTGGTCTGCTAGTATCGACAGATGATTATCGCAAGGAACGCGGGCGGGGAACTGATTTTATGGCTATGGCAACTTGGAGAGGTCAGGACGGCTATTCAGATGAAAAAGTGAATTTCTACTTTGGCTCTTATTTGTAAAAAGGAGCTTTTTTGCAATGCATATAGAGTGGTTCCGAGCTCGTTGTTTGCTGTGGTTCTTTTTAATAACGGATTCACCGGCTTAACAATTACAAAAATATCCTATATGAAGGGCTAGGTGCTACACGATGGGTGCATGGGGCTATAAAGCGTTGGAATGCGATGAAGGTTTAGATGTAGTTGGCATGTTACGGGATTATATAGAACATCATCAAGAATCAAAGTATGTACCATTATCGAACATTGTACAAAAAATGAAGAGTAAAGGATTTTTTGGAGAGACCTTAGATGATATTGACTTTTTCTTTGATGTTAGTGCAATGGCGTTAGCAGAGCTTTATATTGACTATCTCGATAGTGGAGAATTTTGTGGTCATAAAAGCGTTCATTCACAAAAGCAACTGCTGCCAGATGAAGACTCGTTGGCATTTATTTTAAAATATCTGAAAGACATTAAGAATGAGATTCCAGATCAATACGAAGAAAGAGAAATTATAGAACTATGGCGTGAGTCTGATAATTGGCTGGAATGGTCATCTAATCTTGCCTATCTTATACAGAGAGTAGAGCTAGATATTAGCCGCTTGCAACAAATGAGCCGATAGAAAATAACCTTTACAAGATAAAGAGCTTCTATAGGCTGGCTATAAAAATACAATGAAAGGATTCAAATACGTAAACGTATTGAATCCTTTCAACAGTTTAGACAAAGAAAAAGCTGAATAGGGCTAATAAAATGGTCATAATAATGATGGGGGCAATCAGTTTCATATGTCGTTTCCGTTCTAAAACAACAATCGCTACATATTCACGAATCATGGCATTAGGCCAATAGTAAAAGGCTGTTTTCGCGCCAATGCCCTGACTGTTTAAGCCAGCAAGTCTGGCATAAATTCCTGCACGAAATAAGTGGAAATTATTGGTTGTGAAGATACTGTTATATGCCTCGCCTTGTTTGATATCGTCCATAATTTGCTTTGAAAATAACATGTTTTGATACGTATTGACAGAACGATTTTCTTGTAGCGTATGCTCAATAGGAATCCCCTTTTCAATCGCATACCTTTGCATGGCTTCTGCTTCAGGTAGATTCTCATCAGCTCCTTGACCACCAGACAAGATGATCGTTGGAGGAGTACTTACTGCAGCTTGTCTATGATAGAAATCGATTGCTTTTTGAATGCGGCTAGCTAACAGGGGCGGTACCTTATCATTAATTAAGCCACTTCCCAGTACAATGATAAAATCTTGATTATACTTGGGACGATTAAATTGATAGAGAAAATAAGCTGATAAGAAATTAGATAAATGGATAAAGAAATAAAATGTAATAAGCGATATACCAGCAAATATCGGTTGGAGATGGCTTGAAAATAAGCTAGCTGGATTGATTATTGGTAACAGCATAAATAATAAAATGCCAATGGCTACTAGCAAGGTTAATGAATTAGCCAAGCGTCTACCTTCCCGTTTCATTAAAACTCTAGCGTTTAAAAACAGGCCAAACATTAAAGCAATAATTGCAAAGGGAATCAGGAGAAAAAGGGCAATTAGTGGAATAACGACAGCCATTCTTAAAAAGTAAAGATCCGATGAAAAGGAAACAATGAAGCAGAATAACAGAAATGAACAGACAAACATATTAAATAGTAGTCCGTTCATCATCTTTCTCGGATCTTTCCAATAAGAAAAGAGAAAAATGAACAATAAAATTAGTGGAATAATGCCAAAATACATAAAAAATACACCTCTAGTGATGTTGTGGATGGATGATATCTTTCTATTATAAGGAATTATTAGCTGAAATCAACTAACTTCCAGCATGAGCAATGCCTTAGACCCTTCCAAGATGGAATGGCATAGCATCGATTTCTTGAAAAGTATATCCAGAACAAACGATTCTTGCTCTCGCTCTGTTTGTTCAAGTATCACGAAGGTAAAGTATTTCTGTTATACTATCAAACAGATAGAGGTGATGAACATGTATATTGTGACGATAGAAGGTCTACCCTATGATTGGCTCAACTCATTGCAAGAACTTCACGCCCATGTTTTTGATGGTGCTAAGCTAGCGGTTGAAAAGTTAGCGAAGAAAGAGGGCCTCCTTTGCCTCTTGGCGGTGGAGGATGCAAGTGTCATCGGCTTTAAACTAGGATATCCACATCCAGATGGTGTATTTTATAGTTGGTTGGGTGGTGTTCATGTCACGAAGCGCGGTCAGGGGATAGCTAGCCAATTAATGAAAAAACAGCATGAACATATTAAAACACTAGGCTTTGACAAAGTTCGTACATATGGCAGAAATACATTCAAAACCATGCTCATCGCCAATCTCAAGCATGGTTTTGATATTGCTTCCACATTTGTGGATGAAAAGGGAAGACATAAAATCATTTTTGAAAAAACAATAGATTGAGGAGTTCAACATGAAAGCATATTTAGCAAATGGATTATTTTCTTTAGGAGATCGTTTAGTAAATGAACAACTAGCCGCAGCAATTCGTAAAGCAGTACCAGGCATTGCCTTATATGTTCCGCAGGAGAATGATGCTATTAATGATAAATCAGCTTATGCGGATAGTTTAGCGATTGCTCAGGCAGACTTAGAAATGCTACAAAATAGTGATGTATTAATTGCCGTATTAGATGGGGTTGAGATTGATTCTGGTGTAGCCGCTGAAATTGGGGCGTTTTCTATGCTGAATCGTCCTATTATTGGTGTACTGACAGATGTTCGTCAACAAGGGCGTGACAATATGCAAAAAATAGAGGCATTGGTACGAGATGGGCTTGAGAATCAATTTGTCTACCGTAATTTATTTGTAATCGGCTTAATTAAACGTAATGGAGTTATTACAGCTTCTATTGAAGGGGCTGTGGAAGCTATTCAAAAATTGTAATATGAGGAGGAAAAACGATGCTATTAGCAACATCCGATGTGGTGGCAGGAAAAGAAGTGGTTGAAACATTAGGTTTAGTGAAGGGGAATTCTGTACAGTCAAGAAACATTGGGCGTGATATGATGGCTGGTCTTCGAAATATTGTGGGCGGAGAGATGAAAGAGTATGCTGAAATGCTAGTGCGCTCCCGTGAAATTGCCACACAGGCAATGGAGGAAGAGGCCAAACAAATAGGCGCAGATGCAGTTGTTGGCGTACGCTATGCAACGTCTTCCGTGATGGATGGCACATCAGAAGTATTGGTATATGGCACGGCTGTCAAATTAAAATAAATTGTAAGAGGACTTTAATCGAATGGATTAAAGTCCTTTTTTATTCCGCATTAATGTAAAATTTTTGTTGATTATGTCACAAATTCAACCTATTTTGTTTAATGAACCTTCAAAAAGGTATTTGAACGTATATCTTTGACATGAATCATCATTAGCATGGAGTGTTGTCTATGTTTATGTTATTGAAAAAGCTGTTCCATGAATGACGTATCGAAATCACTAGTAAGCTTGTAATCCTTCATGTAATTTTCCTCATATAAATAAACGAATAAATGCTCGGCATCATCTAAACGTAAGCCAACTTCTCGGTCGCCATTAATGGCTAAAGTGATCCAATATGCCTCTTTAAAATTAGATTTAGTAAACCATACCTTTTTTAATGGTTGCTCGTTTAATTGCTGCATGATTTGATTCATTTCAGCTTCATCTGTTATCATTATTGTTTTTTCATCTGAGGCACGAATAATTTCAATCGACTTAATTTCCTCTACATCAAGACGTTCCGTAACCTCCTTTGAAAAATCCGTATCACGCGTTAACAGCATTGTAGAGATATACAGAATAAGTAGAGGTAGTAAAATGCCTAGAAGTATTTTATATCTTTTTTTCATGCTCTTCTCCTTAAATTCTAAAAATTCGCACATATGTATTCTTATCCACGCTATAATTGAGCATATACTGAAATGACAAAGGAAGGCAATAAAATGGCACATAATCATGCAGAAAAAGAACTTTTTTACCCAGATGGAACGATCATGTATCAAGGTGGTGTCAAAAAAAATGATTTCGGCCACGATATTTATGATGGCAAGGGCATATTATTTGACCAAGATGGTGAACGATTATTCGAGGGTGAATTCGTCAATCATATGAAACAAGGAAATGGCATTATGTATTTAAAAGGGCAACTTATTTATCAGGGCGAATTTATTCAAAATAAAAAACAAGGTCATGGCATTTTATATAAGGACGGTTCCATTCATTATGAAGGTCATTTTCGGAATGATTTAATGGATGGTTACGGTATTTTATATTATGAAGAGGATCTTATTGCCCCTTATCGAGCTTTGCGCGAACAATATCCTCATTTAAATCAGCCACAGTACGAGGGTGATTTTGTTCATGGCATGAAAAAGGGCAAAGGCAAACAATACTATCCAAATGGTTTTTTACAATACGAGGGTGATTTTATTTGGCATCATATGCAGGGGGCAGGGAAGCTCTATTATCCTACTGAATCACCGACAGCCGAGGAGCTTTCCATTGGTGTGACAGCGCTCCGCTATGATGGCTACTTCTTTGAAGATATGAAGCATGGTAAAGGGAAAATCTATTCTCGGCAAGGGGTTCTAGAAGCGGAGGGGCAATTTAAAGAGGATGCGATGACCGGACAAGGGGTACTTTATTATGCAAATGGACAAGCCTCTTATATAGGAGAGCTGGTGCATGGCAAAAAGCATGGACGTGGGGACTTTTATAACGAAGAAGGAAAGATCATTTACAGTGGCGAATTTATCGATGATGAACGGCTGCGGATTACACCTGAAATCGAGCAGGAGATAGAGAAACTACAAATGCAGCTAGATAGCCTTGTAGGTCTACCCAATGCCAAAAAGGAATTGCATAATTTAATCAATTTTATTAAAATTCAAAGTTTGCGGGTGGATCATGGCTTAACAAGTTTTCCTATTACCTATCATCTTGTTTTCTCTGGTAATCCGGGCACAGGTAAAACAACAGTGGCACGTATTATTGGTCACATTTATAAACATCTTGGTGTCCTATCAAGCGGTCATTTTGTGGAAACAGATCGTGCAGGGCTTGTGGCAGGATATGTGGGACAAACAGCGTTAAAAGTTCAAGAAGTGGTCCATAAAGCAAAAGGAGGTGTTCTTTTTATTGATGAAGCCTATTCCTTGATCAATGATAAACAAGATGCGTTTGGCAAGGAAGCCATTGATAGTTTATTAAAAGCTATGGAAGATTTACGAGATGACTTAGTAATCATCGTTGCCGGTTATACAGAGCTGATGGAGGAATTTTTACAATCCAACCCAGGCTTTAAATCACGTTTTAATCATTTTGTACAATTTGATAATTTTACTACGCAGGAACTCTATGAGATTTTTGCTATGCTTTGTCATACGAATGACTATCAATATGGTGAATCCTTTGCACATCATATGAAAAGGCAGCTAGATCAAATACCAATTGAAAGCATCCCTAATTTCTCGAACGGTCGTTATATTCGAAACTTGTTTGAAAAACTGGTAACCATCCAATCAAACCGACTAATTCAACAGGCATCGATTACAAAAGAACAGCTGATGACATTTGAGGAGCATGATATCTTATTGGGCATGGCAGAAAATTTATTTGATAATACTTTTTAAAGATAGTCTGGTTGACCGTCTGCTCTAGAGCAAGTCGGCTAGTGGATAATCAAATTAAAAGCCTTAGCTAGTGTAAAGTGTGATGAGCAAAAGTAAAAAAACTTAATTCGTAGTCTCGTATACTAAATACCAAATGGGAGTGACAAGAAAATGGATGTAAAGACGCTTTTATTGCAACAATGGACTAGCTGCTTAGATCAAGAAGACTGGTTTCCACCGCTTGAAAAAGTGCTAGAGGATATTACGCTTGAACAGGCGACTTGGAAACCAACTGAGGGGGCAACGAATTCCATTTGGGAAATAGTTTGTCATTTACTTTTCTTTAAAAAGCGACTTCTCATGCGATATCTTGATGAAACAGAGAATGAACCGCAGGCAGAAAATAATGACGCTACTTTCCGTTTACCAACTTTGACGTTGCAAAATTGGAAGGAAACAAAAGAGGAATATTTGTATATACACCGCGAACTTGAAAAAATACTAGCAAAGTCAGCACAAGAGGATTTAGATAGAGAGGTCCGTGGAGAACGAACATTAGTGCTTGAGCTGAAAAGTATAGCCATGCATGACGCCTATCATATTGGGCAAATTGTCTTGCTAAGTAAAATGCAGGATGTTTGGCCAGGGCAACGTGACTGTTAAAAAGGATTCTGTAGAGAATAGGAATGTCTAAATCGGATGTTCCTATATTTTATACCAGAGCAATAACAATTCCGAAAAAAAGGTGGAAATAAATGAAAAAGCTAATAGCTATTATGCTAGTATGTGCTATCTTACCACGTGTAATCACCATCAATTTTACGGTGAATAATCATATCAATGTACATCATAAGGGCGAGAAAAGTTGAAGAATTAAAAATAAGATGGTAATATAAGACAAAACATACGCCATCGTATTTTTAAGGAGAATGAGCATGCAAGTAACGAGAGATGATTGGATAAAAGCTGCCCTACAACAATTAGCAGAAGACGGTATACATAAAGTACGTATCGAGGCACTAGCTCGATCCTTAAACATTAGTAAAGGCAGCTTTTATCATTATTTTCGGGATCATCAAGAACTATTAGATGCCATGTTTGATTATTGGGAAACACATGCGACAAAAGCCATTATTGAAAGTATGGAGCAGGAAGGGGCTACTTTGGAGCAGCTCCTACGCATAAGCTTTCATAAAGATAAGAAAGTAGAAATGGGTATCTATGCTTGGTCTAAATATGATGCGCATGTCGCTACTCGAATTGTTCGAATTGAAGAACAACGAATTGACTGTGTCGCCAAGCTTTATCAAAAAAAAGGGATGGATGGTGAACAAGCAATCGATCGAGCAAGGCTAGCTTATTTAAGCTATGTTGGCTGGATGACTCGATATGAAGCCAACCCCCATTTTGATTTAGAGAAAATGGTGAAGCTACTGTTATAGAAATTAGGATGTCCCTATGAGAGTCAATATCAATTCTTTAGGGACCCTATTTACCCCCTGAACATACGGTGGCGTATGTTGTTGATGGGAAAGGAGGAACTAATTATGTTTATTTTATCATTAGTTTCAGTGTGTCTATTATGGCTGATTAGTATCATTCATGTGTATTGGGCATTCGGTGGGCAATGGGGGACTGGAGCAGTTATCCCCAGCAAAGAAGGCAGTCTACAAGCAGCTTTTAGTCCTAGAAAAGGGGAAACACTCTGTGTGGCTTTGCTAGTTCTATTAGCCAGCATTATCATTCTTGTCCAAGGGGGCTATATGACAGCTTTACCTGCCTCTACCTATTCTAAAGTAGGATCTATCGCCTGTGCTATTGTTTTTTGTATACGAGCAATTGGTGATTTTAAATATGTTGGTTTTTTTAAAACAATCAAGCATTCTCCATTCGCTAAAAATGATACGAAGCTATACAGCCCCTTATGTTTGTTTTTGAGCTTCGTCTATATCATGTTATTGCTTTAAAAGAATGAATCCTCTAATATGATGAGAGTAAGCGAATGAATAGGGGGAACCAATTAATGCAGCAAATGATTTACTTACTTCGTCATGGCGAGACTGAATATAATACGCAGGGAAGATATCAAGGACAGCTAGATTCGCCACTAACGGAGCTTGGTCGTGAGCAAGTGCAACAAAATGCTCGTATGCTGAAAACCTTCATTGGTCATGCTCATGATTGGAAAATTATTTCAAGCCCACTCGGAAGAGCCGTGGAGAGCACAAAAATACTTTGTGAAACGCTTGGCTACGATTACAATCAGGTGGAGTTTGAGCAACGATTAACAGAAGTGGCAGTTGGGCAATGGGCTGGTTTGAAAATGTCAGACATTCAGCAAACGTGGCCAGATTTATTGACAAACACAGATGCTTTTAATTGGTATTTCCATGCGCCAGATGGGGAAAGTTATGAAGCGGTAGTGAGCAGACTGTCCTCTTGGTTTAAAGAGATTCAACATCATCCAAAGGTAGTCGTTGTTTCACACGGTCTAACAGGTCGTATTTTACGAGGGATTTATGCAGGACTTCATAAAGAAGATGCACTTCAATTAGAGGTTTCTCAAGATGTGTTTTTTAAATTAGCTAATCAAGAAGTGACAAGAATTTGTTCTAATTTCGAAGATGTCTATTAACGGATTAAGCGTATTGGAGCCTTTCCTTCTTTGCTTTTATTCAAACTTAAGGAATATTCAAAATTGCCGCCTATTATAATTGTGTAGGAGGCGTTTTTTTATGAAAAAATGGGTCTTATTTTGCTGTTTGGTTATCGTGATTTTCGTATTATATGATACAAACAAAACACAAGAGTTTGCACATCTTGAGCTACCGTCCTTACATAGTAAAAATGCTTTGCTACTTAATGAACAGGGCGATGTATTATATGAAAAAAATGCGGATGCCATCATATATCCTGCTTCATTAACAAAAATTATGACTGCTATTGTTGCAATTGAAATGACGGATGATTTACAAATGCAAACGATCGTCAAACCTCAAACAATTGCCAAATACACCGCTCAAAATGCCTCTATGGCAGGCTTTCATGCAGGAGATTTTGTCACGATTGAAGATTTGTTATACGGCACATTGCTTGCATCAGGTGCAGATGCAACGGCTACACTGGCTGAAGCCATAGCTGGCAGCGAGGATGAATTCGTCATTTACATGAACAATAAAGCACAGGAACTTGGCATGGACGCAACGCATTTTGTCAATACAAGCGGCCTACATGATGAGGCACATGTATCAAGCTTACAGGATATGAGTAAGCTTCTCCGTTATGCATTAGAAAACCCGACCTTTTATCAAATTTTTACTTCGAAAGCTTACACGACACATGTTCCAACAGAATTGCTAATAGCAAATTCATTATTTACGAGAATGCCTAGCATGGATGGAACAATTTTGGGTGGAAAAACGGGATATACGCCAGAAGCAGGGTTATGTCTAGCATCATTAATGGAAAAAGATGGACGTAAATTTCTATTCATTACGACAAATGCTCCAGGTTATGCTTGGACACCACCCCCACATATCGAAGATGCTTTGACAGCCTACGATGCTCTTTAATAGGGCATAACTCACGAATGATTGGCTATTTATGTTAAACTATACATGTTTGCAAGGAATGGAAGAAATTATCTAGCAGTTACCAAATGCTATGGAGGTAGAGTCGTAGTGAACCAACACCCATTTAAAATCATCCCATATGATCCCATATATGCGGAACAAACAGTGTTGATGTGGCGAGACAGCAAGAAACAGGCTATTGGGCAGGAAGAACAGCATAGCATGGAAAGCCACATTTATTTTTTAAACCATATATTACTTGAAGCATTTCAAATCAATTTAGCGTTCATGGATAATCAAGTAATCGGAATGATTGCTTATAACGAGAAGGAGATTAGTCAGCTCTATATTCATATTGATTATCAAGGATTAGGAGTAGGCCAAACATTATTAGACCATGTAAAAAAACAATCAAGTGGAAGATTAACGTTATTTACGTTCGAAGTAAATAAAAACGCACAACTGTTTTATGAAAAGAATGGATTTACCATCATTGGAAGAGGACATGAAAATGAAGAGAATTTACCAGATATTCAATATGAATGGATAGATAAATGAAAATTTAGCAGTTCAAAACTTTGTTGAAAAGGAGGTTATCCATTTGTCACAAGGACTTATTCACCATATAGAAATAAATGTTTCTAATTTGAAAAACACCATACATTTTTGGGGATGGTTTTTAGAGGAATTGGGTTATCAACCTTATCAGGAATGGGAAAGTGGTCGGAGCTGGAAAATAGACGACACCTATATTGTTTTTGTCCAAACGAACGAAAAGTTTATGGATATCGCTTATCATCGAAGTCGTGTAGGTTTAAATCATTTGGCATTCCATGCAAGTTCGAGGCAACAGGTTGATGCTATAACAAAGCAATTAGAAGAAAAGGGCGTTCCTATTCTTTATGCTAATAAGCATCCATTTGGAGGGGGAGAAGAGCATTACGCTGTTTATTTTGAGGACCCTGATAGAATAAAGGTTGAATTAGTAGCACCGTAATTGTTGTGCTTAAGGCAGGTTTATTCGAATTGCAACTACTAGAGGCAATCACTATTCTTTATCGAAGCAACACACATGGTACTGAAATCAACTTGATTGATGACTAGTTTTATAGAAAATAGGGTAGGAGTACTGTATCCATGCCTTTCTAACAAACTTGAATTTGGAATCTGGTTGATTATAACTATTTTCTGGTATAGACGATTCCTCTATAATTAAAGTTAAATCTTAGCAATTTACAGACATGGAAAGACATCAAGGGCGGTGTAGAATAATGAAAAAATCTTTACCTTATGTGTATGCTTTTTGCTTGACGTTTTTACTAGGCTTAATGGTAGGGCAGCTGTCAGCAAGTGCTGAAGGATCAGTGAAGATTCAAAAGATCAATAAAGATGCGGTTATTTACGAGGAGCCATCCACAAATAGCGCGGAAATCGGTGAAGTTGCGAAAGGTAGCTTCGTCCAAGTGACACAAGCAAGTAAAGGGTGGACACATATTCAAACGCCAGAGCTGGCGGGCTATGTAACATCTGACGTTTTAGTGAAGGTAAAGTCTGAGGGCTACTTAGTTATTCAGCAGGGTGGCACTACTTTATTTACGGAACCAAGTCAAAATGCTCAGCATATTGGTCAACTATATGAAGGACGCATGGTTTATGTCTATGGTACAGCACCCGGTGGTTGGTCTTTCGTCCAATATGGAGAGGATATAGGCTATGTAGCAACAATTGCCCTAAAGAAACCTGTACCAACAAAGAAACAAATTAATGCTCCAAATGGTGCTGAGTTACGCTTGACGGCTAGTCCAAATGGAGAAGTTCTAGGAACAATTGCTAATAAGATGACTGTGCAGCATTACATAACGCTGGCGGGTTGGGCTTATGTAGAAGCGGGCGACCAAAAAGGGTATGTCAAAGCTTCTGAATTAGCCAATATCCAGCTTACTAATAATAAAGTTTATAATAAAGGGGTGCCAGCACCAAAGGGTTCAAAAAAACGTGTAGCGTTAACCTTTGATGATGGACCAGATGCCAAAGTAACACCACAAATTTTAGCTACATTACAAAAATACGATGCAAAGGCAACATTTTTTATGGTAGGGAAAAATGTTGCAAAAAACGCTACAATCGTCAAGCATATCTATGATGCCGGGCATGAAATTGGCAATCATACATCCAACCATAAAAAATTAACTGCATTATCCATCGCTGGTGTCAAGCAAGAAGTAAATGGCACAAGCAATGCCATCTATGCAGCAATTGGTCAGTATCCAACTGTTTTCCGTCCACCATATGGGGCGACAAATGATCAAGTTCGTTCGGTAATGACAATTCCATCGATCCTATGGTCAATTGATACGCTTGATTGGAAGCATCATAATCCAGATAAAATTTTAGCGTATGTGAAAGCATCTGTAAAAGACGGCAGTATTATTTTAATGCATGATATCCATCAAACGACTGCCAATGGTTTAGATAATGTCCTTCTCTACTTACAAAAGCAAGGCTATGAATTTGTTACGGTTAGTGAAATTTTACAATAATATATACGACCTAAAATCTAAGTCTGATATTTTGTTGACTTAGATTTTTTTCGATGAATCCGTTCTGTGAACCCCGTATACAATAGGGGCGACGCTCAGCTAGTAATTTCAGCAGTAAGAACTTTTAGAGTTGAGTTTACGTGAAGCGGAATAATCATAGAAAAAGCCGTACTAGTCTTTTAGAGACCAAAGTACGGCTTGTTTTTATTTAAATAAATTAATAGTTGTAATAATAATAGGAATACCAAACACGTCGATTAAAAATGCGCCTACAATTGGTACAACGAGAAAGGCTTTTTTAGAAGGACCGAAGCGTTGGACAACGGCTGACATATTGGCCATGGCATTCGGTGTTGCTCCTAGACCATGTCCTGCGAAACCAGCAACCATCACGGCCGCATCATAGTTTTTGCCGAGTAATTTAAACAAGACGAAAGTGCTAAATACAACAATAAAGAATACTTGCGCAAAGACGATGATAAATAATGGAAGTGCTAAATCTGCAATTTCCCATAATTTAATACTCATTAGAGCCATTGAAAGGAAAACACCTAATGTTACATCTCCAATTAATGAGATACTCTTCATATTGATTGCTTCTGGTTTAAATTTATCCATAATATTGCGGACTAAGACTGCTACGAACATAGCTCCTACATAGCCTGGCAAAACGAATCCTGTCGCTTCAGAGAATAATGTTCCAACATAGGTACCGACAGCCATACAGAAAGTAATTAATAAGACTTGTGTAAAGAATGAATCAGATGTAATTTGTTCATGTTTATTTTCATATTCGATTTCTTCAGCCTCTTGTTCATCGGGTGTTAAATTGTATTTACTAACTAAATATTTCACGATTGGCCCACCAATTAAACCACCAGCTACTAAACCACAAGTTGCAGCCGCAGCACCGATTGTCATTGCTGAGGAAATACCCAAATCTTCTAATGTTTGTCCAAATGCTGCTGCAGCACCATGGCCGCCTTCCATGGACACAGCACCGGCCATCATACCGATGAGAGGATGAATCCCCATTAGTGACGCAAGAGAAACGCCAATGACATTTTGCATGAGGGCAAGGAAGCCACATGCTAGCCAGTAAATTATAAGTAATTTTCCACCAAGTCTAACTAGCTTAAAGCTTGCTCCTAAGCCGATAGTTGTGAAAAACGTAATCATAAATAAACTTTGTAATGATGTATCCAGTGATATTTCTAAAGTTCCTGTAGTCTTTAAAATGGTCGCAAGTGCAGCAAACAGCAAGCCACCGACCACTGGTGCTGGAATACAAAAACGTTTTAAGAATCCAATTTTATTAATGAGAAAGCCACCTAATGCAAAGAGTGCAACGGCTAGAAACACCGTTGTAATTTGATTGATTTCGATCATGAACCTTGCCCCCCAAGTAAGTTGTTCAGTGCTTCATAGACAAAATAAGCACCTAATTTCACCGTACGTCCGTTTTCATCTAATGACGGATTAACCTCACAAATATCAAAAGAGTGTGTATGTGGATGCGAAGTTACCTTTTGAAGAATCGTACGCACAGTTGTCGGTTCAAGTCCAAACGGTGAAGGTGCACTTACGCCTGGTGCCGATGCTGCGCTTAATACATCCATACATAATGTTAGAAGCACATAATCATGTTGATCCATATAATTTTGTAAATCATCCATTAATGGCTGAAGATTGGCCGATGATGTCATGTCATCTTCTACTACATACTTCACTTGTAGCTCATCCGCTTTTTCGAACAGCTCTTTTGTATTGCCATAGCGTTGTACTCCAACAACAAAATAATCGACATATGGGTCTTGCTCTAAAATTTGACGGAACATTGTACCAGAAGAAGGCTGCTCGTCATATGGTCGTAAATCAAAATGAGCATCGATATTGATAATGCCGATTTTCGCTTCCTTTGGTAATGCCGCACGAACACCTAAATAATGACCATACAGTGTTTCGTGACCGCCACCGAGCACGACACATTGTAATTTCTTTTGTAGGAGGGTGCTAACAACATCACCAAGCTCTCGCTGTGCCTCCTCTAGTGCGTGATTGAGACAAATGATGTTCCCTACATCAATGATTTGTTGCTCCTCCTCAAACGTCCACGGTAAACTAGAAAGTCCTTCACGTAGTGCGTTTGGTCCATTTGCTGCTCCTACTCGACCTTGATTTCGACGTACACCCTCATCGCAAATAAAGCCAACCATTGCAGCACTTTTCTTATCTGAAGCGCTTACATCATTAATCGCGATTCGTTTTACTTGTTGGTGTAAACGGAAACTGCTTTTATTTGTTGTTGAATCTATACGGCCTTTCCATTGTTTTTGATCTGTCATTGTGTACATAATCTTATCATCCCCATTGCAAATATTATTGTAGTAAAAATATTGTTGTAATTCATTATATATTCACATAATTATAATTACTAATATATAATTAATATTAATCTATAGCTTTAAACTATAAATGAGGGAGGATCACCGTATTGGATATTAAACAATTACAATATTTTATTGCTGTTTCAGAGCATATGAATTTCTCAAAAGCCGCAGAAAGACTGCATATTTCGCAGCCTTCCTTAAGCAATGCCATCAAAAAATTAGAACATGAGATTGGCACGCCCTTGTTAGACAGAAATACTAGAAATCTGCAGTTAACGGAAGCGGGTGAGGTATTATTTGAACGTGCAAAAGTTATTGTGAAAAATATGGAAGTGTTAAAAATAGAGATGGATGAAGTCGTTGTACATGGCACGAGTGAAATTACCATTGGTGTGATGGAATCAATCAAGCATTGGCTTCCTAAAGTAATTGCTAACTATAAAAAAGACTATCCGCAAATGATAATCCATTTGGTAGATATTTTAGGCAGTAAGCGTGTAAAAAAATCCTTGAAAAGCTATAAAACCCATTTAATTATTACCAATCAGCTAATGGATGATCCTGAGCTTGAAGTTAAGACCTTATATGAGGAACGTTTAGTAGCTGTTTTACCTCTACATCATCCGTTAGCGAAGAAAGAAACTTTATCGATTTCAGACATTAGTGCAGAGCCTTTTATTATAAGTACAGAGGGGTTTCAAACAAGACGTGATATTTTGAATACTTTTGAACAAGCAGGGAAGAGCATTGATATTCAATTTGAAATTGAACGTTTTGAAACGGCTGTATCTCTTGTAAGAGAAAATTTAGGGATAACCATCTTGCCAGAAAACTATTTACAAGGCCCGACAGCTAAAACCATTGTTAAAAAGGAAATTGAAGGAGCGAATCTATGTCGGAATGTGTATTTGGTGTACTTAAAAAATCGCCATTTACCTTTTGCTATCCGTCAATTACTGAAAGATGTGCTGCAATTTTTCGAAACGAAACCAATGTAAACTAATCCAATTGTTCTATACATGAAATTTTCCTTTTAATTAGAAAATTCATGAAATGGAATTGATTTACTAGAAAAATAGCGGTAACATTTAATGTAAGAATAAAAATGAACAATCATTCATTTTTTTCGGAGTTCAAGCAAAGGGGGTTTCTTCCAATGAATTTTTCCTATAGTGAAAAAGTTGTGAAGTTACAGGATAAGCTGACGAATTTTATGGAGCAATACATCTACCCGAATGAGGCCGTTTATGCTGCACAAATCGAGGCGATGGAGGATCGTTGGGGAGCGATTCCGCCCATTATGGATGAGCTAAAGCAGAAAGCGCAGGAAGCAGGCTTATGGAATTTATTTCTACCAGATAGTGAATATGGAGCGGGTTTAACAAATCTAGAATATGCTCCATTATGTGAAATTATGGGACGTTCTCTTTTGGCACCGGAAGTGTTTAATTGTAATGCACCTGATACAGGTAATATGGAGGTGCTAGTTCGCTATGGTTCCACACAACAAAAGAAGCAATGGCTGGAACCGTTATTGCGTGGGGAAATACGATCTTGCTTTGCGATGACTGAACCTGCAGTCGCGTCGAGTGATGCTACGAATATTGAGGCAAGTATTGAACGAGATGGCGATGAATATATTTTAAATGGTCATAAATGGTGGACAACTGGTGCTGGCGACCCGCGCTGTAAAATAGCTATTTTTATGGGTAAACATAAAGATTCAACGGCGCCTATTCATGAGCAACAATCTATGATTCTTGTACCAATGGATACGCCAGGAGTAATAGTGGAGCGCATGTTAACGGCATTTGGCTATGATCATGCACCAGAGGGACATGGAGAGGTTACCTTTACGAATGTACGCGTACCTGTAGACAATATTTTATGGGGAGAGGGAAAAGGCTTTGCCATTGCCCAAGGTCGATTGGGCCCAGGAAGAATTCATCATTGTATGCGTCTTATTGGCGCGGCTGAACAGGCATTAGAGGAAATGTGTGTACGGGTACAGGAGCGGCATGCGTTTCATCGACCTCTAGCAGATCAAGGTGTGATGCGTGAACGTATTGCCGAGTCACGTATTGATATTGAGCAAGCAAGACTTTTAACATTAAAGGCTGCTTATATGATGGACACGGTTGGCAATAAAGAGGCAAAAGCAGAAATTGCAATGATTAAGGTAGTTGCGCCAAATATGGCACTGAGAGTTATAGACAGAGCGATCCAGGCATTTGGAGCTGCTGGTGTAGGGCCTGATACAACACTAGCTGCACAGTGGGCAAATTCTCGAACATTGCGTTTAGCAGATGGGCCAGATGAAGTACATCGCAATACAGTTGCCAAGCTGGAATTAAAAAAGCACGCGAAAAAACATAAGGAGCTGGTGAAATGACTGTAATGGAGTTATTTAGCTTACAGGGGAAAACAGCCATTGTGACAGGCGGGGGACGTGGACTCGGTGCACAAATTGCCCAAGGCTTTGCCGAGGCTGGAGCCAATGTTGTCTTATGCTCGCGAAAAGTGGAAGCATGTGAGGAGGTCGCTACAGCTCTTGAAAAATTAGGGGTTCAAACATTAGCGTTAGCCTGTGATGTGACAAAACCAGAGGATATTGCCGATGTTGTGGCACAAACGATGACTACGTTCGGCAAAATTGATATTTTAGTCAATAACAGTGGGGCCTCATGGGGAACACCTGCTATCGATATGCCGTATGAAGCCTGGCAAAAAGTATTTGATGTCAATGTGAATGGAACATTCCTAATGAGCAAAGCAGTCGGCAAAATCATGTTAGAGCAGAAAAGCGGAAAAATTATTAATATTGCTTCCATCGCAGGGCTTGGTGGTACACTACCTGCATTTATGGATACCATTGCCTATAATGCCAGCAAAGGGGCTGTTATAACATTAACGAAGGATTTAGCCGTCAAATGGGGACCTCATGGTGTCCATGTCAATGCCATTGCCCCTGGGTTTTTCCCAACCAAAATGTCCAATGTATTAATTGAACGTGGTCAAGATTATTTGATGGGCGCTACACCATTAAAACGACTTGGCTCCGAAAATGATTTAAAGGGTGTGGCGTTATTTCTAGCATCGGCAGCATCAGATTATGTGACAGGGGATGTCATTGTTGTTGATGGGGGCATGAGCGCCATTATTTAAAGGAGGGATAAGATGGATACAATGCAAGTAAGGGCAAGTGAACGCCTAGATGTAGACAAATTGCGCGCATTTTTAGAAAGCCATTTTTCTGAACTACCGCAGGGGCAATTGGAAATTTCACAATTTAGTGCTGGTCATTCCAATTTAACATATTGCTTGAAAATAGCTGATTTTGAAGTGGTCCTTCGTAGACCGCCACTTGGCCAAGTTGCCAAGAAGGCCCATGATATGAAGAGAGAGTTTACCATTTTATCGGCCTTGCATCCATTTTTACCTGTGGTTCCAAAACCTTATGTTTATGTGGAGGACCGAGACATTATTGGCAGTGATTTCTTTTTAATGGAGCGAAAAAAGGGTATCGTCCTCGATACCTTTTTTCCAAAAGGAATAAAACCGACGGAGGAACTAGCCCGTCAGCTGTCTGAAAAAATGGTTGACTCATTAGTAGCACTCCATGCAATTCCTTATGAGAACACGCCGTTACAGGACATGGTGAAGCCTGACGGATTTATGGAACGACAGGTACATGGTTGGATCGAGCGCTATGATAAGGCTAAAACAGCAGAGTATGCTGAAGTAAAAGCTTTAACAGATTGGTTAAAAAAACATATTCCTCATAATGAGGAGGCAACCATTATTCACTACGACTATAAATTGAATAATGCTATGTTTTCTGAGGACTACTCCGAAATGATTGGTTTATTTGATTGGGAAATGACCACAGTAGGGGATCCACTTGCTGATGTAGGTGTCGCAATGAGTTACTGGATGCAAGCGGATGATCCAAAAATGCTATTACATGCACTAGGCGACCCACCTGTTACGGTATTGCCGGGATTTTATACCCGTCAGCAATTTATGGAACGCTATGCTGAAAAAAGTGGGCGAGATATGTCAGACATTCAATATTACTGTACATTTGCGTATTTCAAATTAGCAGTCATTTGTCAGCAAATCTATTTTCGTTATGCGAAAGGGCAAACCCAGGATGATCGCTTCGCTCAAATGGATAAAATGGTCGCTGCCTTAATAAAACAAGCTTCAGCTTCTATTTAACCGTTTGAAAAACAGTTACTTTTCGTTGAAGTAGCTGTTTTTTTATAATCGTATAACAGATTATCCGACACTAGGTTATATAATTATTGAATGCCACTCGCACAAAAATGATTCAAATAACTCAACTACCACACGTCAAAGAATTAAGAGAGATAGAATGTATGTTCTTGGATTCTATCATTTTGTTAAAACTGAAAACAATAATGATTTATTGTTTTTCGATAAAAAAATATTGACTTAAGATGTGTTGGGGATTATTATAGCTATAGCAAATCAGACGATATGCTTGGAAATGGATCATTTACAATAGACAAATTATATGGAGGAAAAGATGATGAAGAAATATTTATTAGCAACAATACCTATGATGATAGGTGTTTTATGTTTATTTATAAAAGGAATTCTTGGCGATGAGGTACTAGCAAACGGAGTAATTGTGGAGAAGAACTTCTTTTTAATCCCATTGAGCTATTTATTTTTCTTTAGCGGTATACTAACATTGATCTTTTTTTCAACGCTTAAAAAACAAAATATCGCAAAATAACGCAAAAAACAGGCTTTTCATAGAAGCCTGTTTTTTTGTTAAGACCATGTTTGATCGAGCTTGTCACTATAATAATGAATAACTTTTTTGTAATCCTTAATGCCCTGATGGTTGGTTGTGCTGACTAATGTATTCAATAATGTTTTCATAGATTTTGCATGTTCACCAAGATTATAAAGTGTCATGGCATAAAAAACCTTTACATGCTCGGCTTCAGGAAATTCGTGTATAGCTTGTTCCAATGTCCGTTTTGCTTGTTCGTACAGCCCCAATGTCCGATACGTGCTCCCTAAACCTAGATAGGCATCCACTAAAATAGCTGGCTCCAATCCTAATTGAATGGCTTTTTCATAGTGGGGAACAGCTTCCTTTTCTTGTCCTAAAGAATCGTAGGTCCAGGCACATTGAAATTGATAGTAAGCATTTTCAGGTTCTTCTTTGACCAATGCCACCATTAATTGGTTGGCTTCCTTAAGCTGGCCATTTTCTCTTAATGTTAGAACTTGCTCTAATTGTTTATCCATTGATTAAGCCCCTTGTTTGTAATGTTTCGCATCATATGGGTTACCGTTCAAAAAATTTTTTTCGACAGCTGCTCGAAAGATTCAGCCAATAATTGCATTGTTCCATGATCACAAAGGAAAATATTGCCTGATGAGTCCATAAAAATGGGGTTCCCTCCACCATCCAATTGAAATGACATAGCTAGTTGAAGAAAGGACTCACTGAATGGTTGACGAAATGCCAGTGTTAAATCGATGACTGTTTCATTTCCATACTGGAACGACTAGAAAAAGCATGTACTGCACGTAATATCAAATTGTACACCGAGCCTCTGTTGAGCATAGATAATTTCTTCCTCATCTATCATGTATGGTGTTCCTTATTGAGTAGAAATACCTTCAAACGTTCTAATAAACTTTCTTTCATTTCCTCCCACCCTTTTTTAGATGCTTCCCTTATTATATAATCAATAATTTGCTAGAAACCAGTAGTAATGGTATTGTTTGTGTAAAAGTAAATCCATGAGGTGAATAGAATGCTAGAGCGTTCGATGGAAAAGACACGGGAATGCAAAGAGGAAAGGGAGTGATAGATTAATAAGAAAAGAGGATATAAAATGACAAGAGACCAAAAGATTATTTGTGACGGATTTGAATTGCACTATAGTATAAAGGGACAGGGTGAGCCTATTTTAGTCGTAGGAAGCAGTGTGTATTACCCGCGATTGTTCTCAGAAAACCTTTCCCAGCATTTTCAGCTTATTTTTTTAGATCATCGTGGATTTGTGAAGCCTCCTCGTCCTTTAAAGCAAGAGGATTATACTTTAGAGAAAATTGTCGATGATATTGAACAAGCTCGACAATTGTTAAAGTTGGAACATTTCATTATTTTAGGGCACTCAGGGCATGCATTTATGGCGATGGCGTATGCTAACACATACCCTCAGCATGTTCGGAAGGTGATTCTATTAAATACAGCTACAACAAATAGCCAAGAAAGACAACAGCAAAGTCTGTCCTTTTTTGATGCTAATGCCAGTGTCGCGCGAAAAAAACAATTTGAACGAGATATTGCTTTCTTAGCGCAGGATTTAAAGAAGGAACCTGAACGACGCTTTGTTCATATGTGTATTCGCATGGGCGCACATAGTTTCTATGATTATTCGTTTAATGCTACAGCTATGTGGGAAGGCGTTTATACGAATATGGAAGTCATAGATTATCTGTGGGGGAGAGCTTTCGCTGAGCAGGATCTTTTACAACTAACTCGATCTTTCCCTAAACCAGTTTTTGTTGGACTAGGTAGATATGATTTCTTAGTTGCCCCTGTTTCATTATGGGAGGCAATAGAGGATACTTCTCAGGTTAAGAAAGTTATATTTGAACAAAGTGGTCATAACCCTATGTTTGAAGAGCCAGAGTTATTTGATGAACAGCTCATTAGTTGGATAAACGAAGGATAATTTTTTAAAACTTAGAGCAGTAGTTGGTAACATGTATATGTTATCATACTGCTCTTTTTTCATGTAGAAATAAGAAGGGGGTAGCCGTTAACGGTGAAAATCTTTCGCCCTTTGGTTAGATAGGGGAGTCCAATCATTCGTTGTACACCTGCTGATCACCAGAAATCTAAGTAGATGAAAGATCATGATTAAACAACAGGCTACTTTCAAAGGGAAGAGCCCATGCACTAGCTTGCCGTATTCGTTTTGCTTATAGCATTCACTTGCTGGCAGTCAATAATAACGGGTCTAGCCATGTCATCGATTTGAAGGAAAAAGGCACAGCAGCTATGTGGATCGAGATAGATAAAGTAAATACCGCAAAAACAATGGCCATCAGAAAGATAGACATCTACTAATGTCCCTGGGTCAAAACATTCTAACTGACTACAAATACAGCCTTCACAATGTTTTTTATCTTTATTTCTTACGTGGCTCTCCGACTGTTTATTCCCATCCTGAGAACTATTATAATACTTGATGCGATATGAATCTTCTTCTGCCATATCATCCGTGCCATAATAGTAACCTGTGCAATAGTTCTTCGAGTCACAATAGCATTTAGAAAATTTATGATAATTATTTAAATTTCTATCCAATCGTGTTAAATATCGATTTTCATCCATTTTTGAAACGCTCCTTTATGGTTTAAATGTTAATTCTAACGCTAGTCTTCTATTTCTAATCTATGTAAAAGAGCTATCTTGAGTTGGTATTCTGTCCATCTACTTGTCAGATAAAAGAAAAAGCTAGACTCCTAAATAGAGTCTAGTCTTTTGAATGGTTTACATAATCTACATAATCTTCTTTCAGTAATCCATATATTTCTAGATCAACAACGCCTTTGCCGGACCATAATGTTGCTTGTCGTAATAACCCTTCTTTTATAAAACCATTCTTTAGTAGTACTTTTTTCGAGGGCCCGTTTAATGGCATGACTTCAGCTTGAATTCGATTCACCTGAACCTCCTCTAATAAATAGTTCACGACCATTTCAACGGCCTTCGTAGCAATGCCCTTTCCCCAAAAATCTTCCGCTAAGTAATATCCAATTGTCACCATATTTACTTTTTGATTAAAGTCCATAGCCTCAATAATACCCACTAATTTCTCGATTTGGGACGCTTCAAAAATACCCCATTTTATTCTACTTTTCTTCTTAAAGTCTCTTTCAAAATGCTCAATCATTTTTTGTACGGTTTGATAGTTGTGTTTTGGGATAATACCACAAAACTCGAAAACCTTTGTATTATCATAAATGGCAAACAACTCTTCTACATGAGACGCTTCTATTTTCTTCAATAGTAGACTAGACGAATGTAGCAGAGGAAATTGAGTAAAAACCTTTTCAATCATCATTTTTTGGCTTCCTTTCTTAACCTTTAATAGGAATGTAAATTTTCATTTTCATATTATGTGGATAGATAGATTGCATAACATCTGTTATTTCGAAATCAGGACCCCTATCTCTTTCGTAATTAGAGTTAGGCAACCATACCCCGTAAATGTAACGTCTTGTATTCTGTATACCTTCTGCACTACTATTCAAGATAAATTCAGCATATTGACCAGCAGGTAATTCTACATGGATAAACTCTTGCTGAACACGCTCCTCAAATACTCGGACTTCCTCACCAACAACAAAAGAAAACTCACCATTCTCCTGAAAGTTTGTAGAGATTCCATAGGCCATATTAGGTGCCACTTTTTGTGAAATACGTTCATAATAGTGCTGGCGACCAAAATCATGATAAAAGCCTGGAATTTCAGCATAATACCTCTCATCTTGTAATGATGTTTGATAGGGATGGCCGGTGATTAATTTTTTTCCTACAGGTACGATTTTTGGTTTTTGCATAGGGAGCTCACCATCCATTTTATAATCCAAAAAGTTTATTTTGTTTTGTAAGGGTATAGAATTTGCACTCTTTCTATACTTAGCCGGTGATATCCCAAAGTATTGAACAAAAGCCCTTGTAAAAGCTTCTTGAGAACCATATTGAAAGTTAATCGCCACTGCAAGTATTGCTTGAGAGGTTGTTATTAATAGAACGGCCGCTTCAGAAAGCCTTCTTTTACGAATATACTGCTGTACGGAAAATCCAGTTATCGCCTGAAACAGTCGTTGAAAATGGAAGGCTGAACAGTACGACTGCGAAGAAATATCTGTGATCGACATTTTTTCTTGTAAGTTATCCTCTATATAGTCTATAGCGTTTTGTATTCTTTCAAAATAATCCATACGATCATCCTTTCTTATTCTCATCGTACCGTTTACATGGAAATATTTTTTGATAATTTCTGCTAATTTGTACAATATAGTGGACTGAAAACGAAATCAATAGAAATATTGAAATGAATGACAAAAATAGGTATAATTTATTTAAATTTACAAGAAAGCGAGTGATCCATAATGATAGTCAGCTCTAATTTTCCATTAAATAATATGAAGGTGTGGAAGAATTAAAAGGGATTTTTCTTCCGCAAATAATCGGAGGAGACAATATGTATAGTAATTATGGACCGTTATGTACGGAACTTTATGATTTAACAAAACCAGTAGGATATTCTATTGGCGGGGATATTGAATATTATAAGGAACGTTTACAGGGACTAACAGGTAAGATTCTTGAGGCGGGTGTCGGCTCAGGTCGTTTCTATATTCCTTTCATGGAGAGTGGTTTTGATGTAGAAGGGATTGACAATTCTTTAGAAATGCTGGCGTCCTGTCGTAAACGATGTCTCGATAGAGGACTTACACCCGTTCTTTATGAAGGCGATGTTTGCCATTTTACAGTAGATCAACAATATGACGCTATCATCATGCCAGCAGGATCTTTCTGTTTAATAGAAAATTATCAAGATGCCGTGTCAGCTTTAACAAATATGTATCATCACCTTGCTCCAGGCGGACGCATTCTAGTAGATTTAATCGTACCGACAGACTGGAAAACTGGAGAAATTACTACAAGTTATCATCCAACCTCCGAAGATGGAGGGATCTCGATTGAGAGGAAATCGATTGCGATCAACTGGATGGAGCAGTATACTTTATCAGTTTTAAAATATGAGAAATGGCAGCGTGGTACATTGATTGATACAGAGCTACAAAAATTTTTATTACACTGGTACGGTCTAGAGGAATTTAAACTGCTTTTACAAAGCATAGGCTTTTCGGATATTACATGCTCTGCTAATTACACATTTCAGCAACAGCCTGATGAAGCTTCATCATTTATTACATTCGAAGCTTCACGTTAATTAGCAATGACCAGCACTCTCAAGGAGTGTCTGGTCATTTTTAATTGTTTAATCTACTTTTAATTTTCTAGCTGTACCAATACCTTTTGTTTTCACATTTACCTCAATTTGCACCGGTAGATTAGGGTAAAGCGTGTCCCAATCTTTTTTGATACGTTTCCATGCTTGGTGGTCTTCACGATGAAGTACCTCACTAAACTTTAAAATATCAGCTTGATAGGTTTTTTGAATCGTATGCAGTGTTTGTTCTAAATTTTCTTGAACTAATTTACTTGTTTCTTTATTAATAACATCAATCGTTTCGGGCTTTGTTATATCGATTGGGCAACTTATTTCCGCTATATTTTGTTCAAGATCAACCTGAATATGGATGGAGGGTTTGTCATTTTTTATGCTGCCAGTAACTTTTGTAGAGGAATTTAAAACCTCTGCTGATATTTTCCCCTTTTCCGAACAAGGCACTTTTTGAACGGTCCCTTTTATATGGTTGTGTAAGAAATTGTAGTATTTGCTTTCTTCCTCTGTTAAGAAGCCTATAAGCTTATAGTTTTTAAAAACAGCAAGTCCACTGTATTTTAAATTGGCGGGGCTATCCATTTTTTCTATATTGGAGCTATTTTTTCCGGCATCTGCATCTCCAAGTATATGAATGGAGGGCAGAACAGCACTATGATCAATACTTCCTAAAGACTCGATCAAATCGTCTAAAATCACTGATTCCGTGGTTCCCAATACATCCTCAGAGTCCTTTAAGGATTTTAACATTTTACTGGCAGGAATATCTTCTAATGGTGTTAAAATACTTAAAATATCTTGCGCTGTTGATTCATGAGCAACAATAATATTAAAATCGCTTCTTCCCTCAGGGTCCCTTTGAAATAAATCTAATATACTATTCATACCATATTCAGCCATCTCTTCACCAATAATAATAACTTGAGCATGTGCATAATAAGGTTTCCTTGGCGTCAGTGTTGTTAATTTTCGGATGGCTTCAAATAAGGTTCTCCCTTTTGCGTGATAGGTAAAAACAGGGACTTGAAAGCTTGTGGAATTTTTCGGCGCAATTTGACTCGGGTTAACAATTTGAACGGAAATTTCTATGAATTCGTCCGTTTTATCGACTCCAACAGCTGTGACAATGGCTAATTCATTTAACTCCCGCTTATTCCAACACCCAGTTAATAACAAAACGACTAGAAGTAGGAGAAAAAATGACACCGTGTGTTTAATATTGGCACCTCCTCTAGGAAAAGGGCAAAGACATTTCCGATACTAATTAGGATAAGCAAATAATAGGAAAACTAAACAAGAAGAAATGTAAGGGTGTAATTTTTTAGAGGACATTTAAGTTTATATACAGAAAAAGTATAGCAATCATTTTAAAAAGGAGGAAAAAGAGGTGCAATCATTATTACATGGAGTAGAGGCCATTTTTATCCCGATAAAAGACCCTCAATTATCAGCTAAATGGTATGAGGAAAAGCTTGGATTTAAGCTTTTATATATAGAAGAAGACGCAGCGGTCATGAAAATAGCCGAACGTTCTGCTACGGTTGTATGCTTAGTAAAAACGGAAAATCATCAACCATTACATTTCCCAGATAATCATTTTGGGGTAGGGAAATACTACAATTTTCTTTCTTCATCAATTGAAGAGACCTACCATTCACTAGTGGAGCAACAAGTGAACGTAAATCCTCTGGGAGGAGAAGGGCAAACAAAATTTTTCACCTTCTATGATTTAGATGGAAATCCATTAGGGGTTTGCCAATCATAAGCGGGTCACTGTTATAAACAGTGACCCTAGTAACAAATCTAGGAGGTGTAAGGCTAATTAGCTTTACACTACTATCATATACACAATTATTATATTGAAATAGTTAATTGCCTAGGAAATAGATAGAAAATTGAGAATTATTTTAAAAATGAATGGATTACATCTTATTTTTTAACCATGTGCATATAATGGATCGTTTCAAAAGCTGATAGATAATCTGTTCGATGCTGGAAATAAAGCTGTTGAATTGTAGATGGAGATAGATGTTCATAAATAAGTAGATCTGATTGAGCTACCATCTTCTCCATTTCCTCATAATGATAGCACGATTTCATGGGTTCACCACCAGCGGCCGCCATCTTCACCATATGATCTACTCTGTTAGAGATGCCTTTTTCACTAAATAACGATTCATCAGCATAGTCCAAGACAAGGGAACTACCTGCTGGAACTAGCGCAAACAGATGGTCTAATAAGCTAGCCAGTTCTTCTTTCGTTAAATAGTAGGAGACACCTAAGAGACTAAAAAATGTTTTCTTATACTGAAAGCCTTGATCTAAAAGAGGTTGACTATGAAATTGCTTCGTAAAATCCATCGCTATAAAATGTACATTATTGGTGCGGCTGATTGACGCTTCTTGTAATTTTTGTTTTTTGAATGCTTGTGTAGTTGGGAAATCAACCTCAAATATTTTTAATACACGTTCTAAATGAGGGTGTCGATAAGCGAATGTATCCAAACCAGCACCCAAAATAACATATTGCTCAACACCGAGCTGTATTTCGTTTTGTAAGACTCTTTCACAGTATGCGGCACGTGCCAAGGGAGTCGGCGCTAGTTGAACTTGCGTAATCCATTTTAATAATTTTCTCGAATTGCCTTTATATTTTTCGGCAATTTCCTTATTAAAAAATTCAATACCTTGCACCATATTGTCTTCAATGCTCTGAAATTCATCCTTGGAGATTAATTCCTGTGCTAGATAATCATCAAATATTTTCGGCGTATCAAATTGGCTATGGTAGGCTCTGCTAAAGGCGGCTATTAATGAAGTTATACTAGATTCCTGCTTCTTCATCCGAACACTCCTTACAATAAAAAATAGGATTCCCCTGGCCAGGAGAATCCTATTATATAAGATAATATTTTAAATGTAAATTATAGCATAAATAACTTTTTTTGTCAAGTTTTTATCTATGGTTAACAATTTGAATGATGATCTTTTAAATGGTAAAATAATATCTAATTAGGTATTACTTGTAAGTGGAGGTGAGCGCTCTGAACATATGGAAATTACTCATTTTACTTGTACTGATGATTGAATTTGCCCTAATTGGTAGCGACAACATCTCTACAAATACATCGGATGAATTTGATGCAAGTAAACGAAAAGATTCCCAGCTACAGGAAAGAGTATTGGCCAGGACAAGCACTGAGGAAATGGACATGCATCATAGACTTCCACTGAATTATGTAGATGCTACAACTGCAAATGGTGAATTTCATAACTCTTTTTACAGCAAACATTCTCCACACGAATTTGATATTCACTATGATATAAAGAATAAGGGGACACAACCATTTAGCTTAAAAATTTATAATGCAGATGCCAAACTATGGGCTCAAAAAAACGTAAATGCAGGAGCAAAATATTCAACGATACTAGAAAAGGATAGCTATACGATGTCAGAAGGGGTGTATAGCATTTCCATCATTACTGCTGATGGGGCAGAGGGTGTATTTGATTTTGCCATTCAAATAATCGATTAAAATATTTTTAAATTTTATGTAACTTATTGCAACATCAACCGTCTACCTTATTAGTAGAATACAAAAAACTAAAGCAAGCTAGTAACATTCACTTTTCACAAAAAGACCAGGATTCACTTATTTCGTGACTTCCTGGTCTTTTTGTGCGGGTAATCTTATTTTTTATGAAAAATAGGACAAATAATGAAACCTTTTAGCTGTTTATTCGTATTCATAAATGAATCTAAAGCTAAGCAATATTAATTAGTAAGATTCACTTTCACTTAAAAGGCTAGAACTTACATAATTTATGTAGGTATCTAGTCTTTTTTGTTAGATTCCTACTTGCAAAATAAATAGGACATGAGTAACTCGTATGCTCGAAAAAACATAAATTCCTACCAAAAATTGAATGGAAAATATTTTAACTTGTTCCACGCCTCAACTTAGCGTAGTATTAATACGAATCAAAACTAAGTAAATTAGTAAGATTCACTTTCACAATAAAACCAGGCGCTCTTCTATGAGGAGCATCTGGTTTTTTGTTTTATCTGAGATTTTCAGAGAATTAATTTATGGGACAATCTAGCCCTCTATCACCACTACTAGTATTTGGCAGGCATTATGCAGCTGTAGCGATGCTGCCTCATTGAATATGAAGCAACGAAATGTGCTAATGTGACAGATATAATCACACGGATAAACGCTTATTTTTTCTCTGCCACTATCATTAAAAACATAGGTCTTCGTAGTTCATCTTGCATACCTGGAATAGTTTGTAGCATTTCCTCAGATGGCATAGGTTCCTTCACAGCACGTATTGTAAATCCAACCTGTATTAGATCATTCATATAAGTGGATAATGTACGGTGATATTTAATGACATTTTCGGTAAGGAAGGTTGTTTCGCGTATGCCTTCTGTTTGATAATGGTCCACTGGCCAATGCAGTCGGTTTCCTTGTTCATCATTGTACCAATCCTGTTCATGGCGGGATGTGAAAATAGGGTGCTCCACTGAAAAAACGAAAGATCCGCCAGGTTTTAAATAGGTATAAACCTTTTTGCATAGTGCTTCAAAGTTTTGTAAATAGTGAATAGCTAAGGAACTTAATACAACATCAAATTGAGAAGCGGAAAACTGAATGTCCTCAATCGGTATTTTCAAATAGGAAATAAAAGGATCATCCGTTTTTTCCTGAGCTTTTTCCAGCATTTTTTCAGATATATCTACACCAATCACTGATTTTGCCTGTTGTGCGCGCGCATATCGACAATGCCACCCGAAGCCACATCCTAAATCAAGCACGTGTTTATTTTTCAAATCAGGTAAAAGTGTTTTTAATACATGCCACTCTCCTGCAGCGTCCAGCCCTTGAACAGAACGTGGCATTTTTTCGTAAGCAGAAAAGAATTGCATATCATCATATTTATTTTGCTTCATCGTTTAAACATCTCCTATAGATTAAAATAGCCTCCTACATACGCTTGGTTACCTAGGAGGCTAGCTATCTTCTTCTAACCATGGTTTTCACCCCTATAATTGCTTTTCAAAACCATTCAAGAATACATAAAAAGTAAAGTACAAAAAGAGTAATCCTGAAATAAACGAAACTATTTGCATAAGCTTTTTCCCCATTATTTTACCACCGATGCTATTTAAATATGAAAGGATTAGCCCCCAAAAAGATTAAAACGGTAATAAATCCGAAGAAGAAGGGAAGTAAGCTTTCAATAGCTCAATGTCCAGTTGTACCTACTATACTTCCACCAACCGTTGCGAACCAAACAATTGCAGTCAGTGCAGAAACTACTAGCCAAACACCAATCGGTTGATGTCTAGTGGTGGATTTTCTGAGTGAACTAAATTTGACAGATGGTTGTTTTAATGGGTATTATTGGATTTTTAAAGTTATAAATATCAATATTGAAATGGTGATAGCTTTAAAGGTCACTATGGAGGATAAAAAGAAAATGAATCAATCAAAAAAATTAATCGGTCTTATAGTCATTGTGTTTTTTTGTGCATTTGTTAGTTTTACCCTGTATAGATGGGTTCGTTTCGGAATAATTGATGGGGGTTCTATAATAATTAGCTTTATTTCCTTATCCTTTTTATTCAATTGGCTGAATTCGGGTAACCATAACGGTATTAAAGAAGATAAAGATGAACTAGATAAACATATTGAAGCACACAGTGCCAAGATTGGCTATTATGCTTTAATGATCGTAGCTTGTTTAATTTTATTTGTATCAGAGGGTGTATCCAATTTAAATGACATGAAAAATTATCCCTTGATTTTAGTTGTGGGGCTTGCATTTGTCATCGCACCCATCATAGAATTTTTTTATTCAAAAAAGGTTAGATAACTGTAAGTATTCGTTCAAGCAAAAAGGGGGAATCGTTTTGTTAAAAACAGTACAAATTATTTTATCAATAATAGGCATCACGCTTTCCATTTACGGATTTATGACACATGATTATCGGCTAAACTTTTTAATGATCCTTTTTCTAGGTTTATTTATGTTAACATTAGGAATTAATGAATTTCGGAGAGAGAGAAAATTATATGGTTGGTTTTTAGTCGGGGCATTTATATTTTCGGTCTATGTGTCCATTCAAAGCTTCATATTCGTATAAAAAGTTGAATTTCGCACTTGATGATAGTGCTGTAATTTTTTCACAATTAAAAACATGTTGCAATTATGGATGTTTTATTTTAGTATTTTAATATTGTGTCAAAAATATAATATTTTTTCTTCTTATCAAGAGAGATGGAGGGACTGGCCCGATGAAATCTCGGCAGCGGAACTATTAAGTTACTGTGCCAAATCCAGCAAGCAATGTTCTTGATAGATAAGAGGAGCGTTTTAACTATAAGGCCTCTTCTTGTTATTTCAAGATGAGGTCTTTTTTATGGTGAAAAAATAAAAAATATGGCTGATTTTTAATTTTTGGAGGTAGACAATGAAGAAAGAGAATCCATGGGCGCTAATCCCATTTGTTATTTTTATGATTTTATTTATTGGTTCAGGGATTATAATGGGTGATTTTTATGCCTTTCCTGTCATTGTAGCCATCAGCATTTCGGGTGCTGTAGCTCTAGCCATGAATCGAAAAGAATCATTTTCCCGAAAGGTTGATATTTTTTGCCAAGGTGCTGGAAATTTAAATGTCATGCTGATGGTTATTATTTTTCTATTAGCAGGGGCATTTTCAGAGGTAGCGAAGGGGATGGGGGCTGTAGATTCCACTGTTAACTTTGCTTTATCGGTTATACCGCAAAACCTGCTTGTCGTAGGCCTATTCATCATTGCCTGCTTCATCTCTCTATCCATGGGCACATCAGTGGGGACGATTGTTGCGCTGGCGCCAATTGGAGTTGGGATAAGCGATCTTACGGAGCTACCTATTGCTTTAGTGATGGCAGCGGTTGTAGGCGGTTCGATGTTTGGTGATAATTTATCTTTTATTTCAGATACTACTATTACCGCCGTTCGTTCACAAGGCGCGCAAATGAAGGATAAATTTAAGGTCAATTTTTGGATTGTATTGCCGGCAGCTTTTCTTACAAGTATTATTTTAGGGTTTATGACATCCGGGGGGACAGCCCAAGTAGAGCATCTAAGCTATAATTGGATAAAAATTATTCCTTATGTTTTAGTTATTATTTTAGCGTTATCTGGAATGAATGTTTTCCTCGTTCTTGCATTAGGGATTGTTCTCGCCGGTGCTGTTGGCTTAGCAGATGGAAGCTATCACATAATGAGCCTTATACAAAAGATTGGTGAAGGAATGGAAGGGATGTATGAAATCGCCTTTCTGGCTATATTAATAGCTGGAATGGTGGAGGTTATTAAATTTAATGGGGGAATTGACTTTTTACTCCGTCTTGTAACGAGCAGGATTAAATCGCAGAAGGGTGCTGAATTTGGTATAGCTGGTCTTGTGGGTCTAACTAATTTATCTACGGCCAATAATACAATTGCTATTCTAATTGCGGGGCCGCTTGCCAAAAATATTGCTGACCAGTATGAGATTGAGCCGAGAAAGTCCGCAAGTATTTTAGATATTTTCTCCTGTACAGTCCAAGGTCTTCTCCCATACGGAGCCCAATTCCTTGTAGCCGCAAGTGTAGCCAAAATTTCGCCAGTGAGTATCTTGCCGTACTCTTTCTACCCAATTCTTATTGGTATTTGTGGTATGATAGCGATATTCATTGGGTATCCGAAAAAAAAGAAAGCCTAAACTTTACATTCAGACAGTAGACAAAAGCCATCGAGTAGTTTGATATGCTCCCTATTAGGTAGACAGATTAAAAAATAAAATCTGTTTATCTAAGGGGAGCATTTTTTGTGGTGCAGTTAATATCTACCCCTAATTGGAACGAAGGGCGGGAAGCAGTTGGACCCCGCTCATGAAAAGCGCCCACCCATAGTGGAAATCAACGGCTTTACTTTATTTTAAAGTTAATAAATTTCAATAAGAACCAAACAATAAACGCTAATGGTATTAGGTAAAAAAATAATAGTAGAAAAATAGGGGAGCAGTCTACTTTTTTAGGGGGTAGGGGGATAGTTCATTCAAAAAGGGGAGCCCCTTACAGTCGAAAATAAAAGAGCCCAGTTGCTCTATTAATGGGAGTCTGGGCTTTGCTTAAGTATTTTGAACGAGCTGTTACTTTCTTGCCTGAATTAAAGTAAACCAATCGTTGTCGTTGAACTTGCCAGAAACATTGTATATGGGCTGATAGAAGCCTTTTGTATCATACATATACGATAGCTCAATCGATTCAATTTCAATTTGGTCTCCTTTTTTTATAATTAGGTCTTCCTCCTGTACGAGTGCGTTATACTTTATTTGAGGGAAATCGCCATCCTTTATTCGTTCATATATTTCTGCAGGAGACAGTATGTTTACCTCTCGAATAAATTGATTTTCATGAAGACTGTAGGTTAACGAATAAATGTGACCATCCGGTTTCAGGCCAAGACTGACATCTCCAGTCCAGTAATCTTTAGTTACATCAGGACGGTCTGGTAAGGTCCATTCAAATTCACCATTCTCCTGTACAGTAAATTCTGCATCTTGAGGTAGTATAGAAAGTTCATCCATCAATGACTTCGCCTTTTCTTCTTGCTCTACAGCTGAAGTTTGCTCCGGTGTATAATTATTCTCGGTTAACCACCATTGTCCCTCTGAATTATTGGTAACCAATGTATACGCGATCCCATTTCGATCTTCCACTAGCGTTTCGTCATTGTCCTTGGCATCAGATGCATTCATCTCTGATAATCCTAGTTTCTGTTGTAATAGGTCTTTTACGTCACCTTCTTGAATGATTTTCTTGTAGACAGGAGCAACAATGGGTGCTGCGCTTAATTCCAATGATGTGGATACATGAACCTCTGACATTTTTGATTTTGTATATGCGTTTATTGCTAGATGACCAAACTCCTGTTGGGCGTAGACAATGTTCATAACGATAAAGATTAAGCCCATCAATAGAGGTATGGCAAGATTTCCAATCAGAGTTTTCATCTTTACCTTTTTGTTATGGGTAATAGAAGCGACAAGTTTGTATAATTGGTAGCCAATAATACCGCCAAGTGAGTTATTGATTAAATCATCAAGCTCAAAAATCCCTGCTCCTGAAAGTGCCTGATACGTTTCGATGGAGGCTGTTGCACCTACAATTACTAGAAGAAGCCACTTAAACTCTTTACATTTAGCCATAAGTAAAGGTAGAAATATTCCTAATGGCACAAACATTAATATATTAAATAGACAATTTTGAAGATCACGTAAAGAGTATTTTTTCCACGCGTCTATATAACCACTGAATGGCTGAAGGTTCAACTGCATGAAATGTGAAGTGCCACGACCAATCACTGTTAGCTCCAAAACAAAGACAATATATCCGATAAAAATTGCGCCAAGCAGAAGCTTTTTTACAGGAATTTGTTTTTGTTGATCGGATCGTCGTCTTTGATAATAAAAGAAATAAAGTCCAATCAGTAAAAATTCAAGGCCAATAATTATGATGACGGGCAGCATCAAAATTTTGATGTTGCTCATGATTTCAGTAATTCCCAAGGTGTGATGCTCCTTTTTCTGATGATGATTTTCAAATGCTATATGCCAGATGAGAGAATTCTCAGTAATGTCGACCTTCATTATTGTAAATGGAAATTATTAATAATTAGAGAGAATATTTATGAAGATTTCTTAAGAAAAGGGAAAGCCCAAGCACGTAATTATTTTGTGCTTGGGCAGTTAACTTGTTCGTATAATTAGACAATAAATTGGATTGTTCATGAGGATTTAGATCACTCTTTAATGTATAAATAAAAATACAATAATAGGGATTATTAATGAGGGCAGAAGATTTAAGGTATTGCATTTTTTTATGCCTAAAATACTTAAACCGGATGCTAATATCAATATACCTCCTATAATCGTCAATTCATTTAGAAGATCATTATTGATGGAATTCTCCATTAAACTAGCTATTAAATAAATGGAACCTTGCCATAGAAATAATACAATACCTGCAACAGCTATCCCAATACCAAATGTAGTGGCTAAAACAATCGAAGTAATTCCATCCAATATGCCGTTCGTGAGCAGATATGTATAATCTTGCTTTAATGCAGCCTCTATAGGACCTAATATAGATAATGACCCAATACAAAATAATAAAATCGCAGTCGATAATCCTTCAGCTAAATTCCCCTTAGAGTATTTATTCACTAAAGCATTAAATTTCGATTCTAAATTAAGTTTTTGACCTAATAATCCGCCTATAGCTAGACTGACAATAAAAAGTACCGGATATTTACTGGAAGGTAAATGTTGAACTAGAGCATTTATTCCTAATCCCATCGCTGCTAATCCCATGGCCTGCATGAGGATTTGATGGTATTCATCTTTTATCCCATTTTTAAAAATACTTCCAATGATGCTTCCGACTATAATCATCATTGTATTAAATATCGTTCCTAGCATAATTCATTCTCCTTAAAAAATTGTCCTTACGTAAAAAAATAAACCCTCCAGTAAGGGGAGGGTCAATACTTTATTGGTATTTGTATTTCTGTCAAATAATCTTCTTTACTCCCTGAAATGTAATGGTCAATTATGGTTCTTTCAATGGAATCTCCAATCACTTGGAAACCTTGATCTTTAATAAAATTCAGTAAGGATTTATAATGTGCGGGAGAATGATTATGATTGCCATTAAAATAAATACAGGCATATTTTCCTTCAGGAAGCGAGGCCAATAAAGGACTTTGACTATCCTCCTCCTCGACTAAAATAAATATCGAATTGTATTCATGAAACTGGTCATTTAATAGATGGCGAATACTTACGGTTAGGCCAACACCTCCAATAAATATAGAAGAATTCATATTCGACAAATTTTCTAATTGCCGCAGAGAAACTTCCAGTTGAGGCTCGGAACTGATTTTTTCCATTAATCGCACGATTCTTCGCTCTTGTTTTTCCATGATGAATGGGACTCCCAATGCCTTTATCTCTCGTGCCATTTTAATATCCTTAATTCGATCTTGGAACCTGCGATTAATTCGTTCCAGTTCGTGAATCTTTTCTTCGGTTAATCGTTTCTGTTCCTCTAAGAGATGCACAAAGTCGTCGATATCCCTGTGCTCTAAGTGTCCTTTAATTTCCTTTAATGAAAAACCTAATTCCTTCAAATAATTTATAGTATTTAATTGCTCAAATTGTTCTGTTGAATAGTATCTATAGCCGTTGTTTTTATCCGTATGCATAGGCTTTAATAAATCAATTTCATCATAATATCGAAGGGTTTTTATAGTTGTTTTATGGAGCTTAGCCATTTCTCCAATTGAAAATCTATTCTTCATGTATATCTTCCTTTAAAAAACGTCCTATTATCATTATAGTACTTGATTTTGTCCATGAGCCCAATAAAAATCAGGTATTTTACGAGAGCAGCGATAAGCTGACAAAAAAGAAGCCAGTATTTCGGCAAATTAAGAGCTGGGACATACGTGAATGTATTTTACAAATTGCCCATAGATGTTTAAAAGAACCGTAGTTGGATGAGATGCAGTGTCCAATTACGGTTCTATCTGTTAATGGTATAAAATGATTGTCACTAGCATGAATCAAAAGTTTTAGGTGATACTATTCATTGTTTATTTTTTTCTTTCATGGTCCAATCATTGTGTATGATGTCTTGAAGAACATTTTTTAGTTGTATAAATTGCTGCTCTGAAATATTCGATTGTTGCATGACTTGACGCGATACCTCAGGTAGCTTGCGACGAACATCATTGCCTACCTCTGTTAAATAGATTTGCATTTGTCGTTCATCATCTTTGGAACGCTCACGACAAATATAACCCTTTACCTCTAATTTTTTCAGCAATGGTGTTAAGGTACCTGAATCCAAAAATAAGCGTTGTCCTAATTCTTTCACCGTTATTTGTTCGTTTTCCTCCAACGCTAAAATGGTGATATAGCCTGTATAAGTTAAATCATATGGCTTCAATAATGATGTATAGTGTTTAATGATTTCCTTGGATGTGGCATACAAAAGAAAGCATAGTTGATTATCTAAATGATTAGGCATAAAAATCCCCTCTTTATGTTCTTCTATTAACATTTATATTAAAAATAAAGTTCCTACTTGTCAAACGCAATTAAATTGTGTACAATTCAATTTGTAAAAATTAAATTGTGCACAATTTAAAATAAAGGATATAGAAAAGGAGTTTTCGATTATGAAAGAATTATACTCAACGACTATGATTAATGAGGGTGGCCGTAGTGGCACATCCTATGCAGAGGATCAATCCCTATCTTTAAAAATTGCACCACCAGGCTCAAAATTGGATAATGTGACAAACCCAGAGCAATTATTTGCTGCGGGGTATAGTGCCTGCTTTAATAGTGCGTTAGATTTGATTAAGCGCCAAAAAAAGCTTAAACATGCATCAACGATTCAAGTTACCGTTAAGTTAATGGAGCAAGCTACTTTTGATTATGTACTTGCGGTGAATATCGAAGGACATATTGAAGGAGTAACGCTGGAAGAGGCACAGCAATTATTAGAGCTAACACACACAGTTTGTCCTTATTCAAAAGCGACAATGGGAAATATTGATGTAACAATTAAAGCAGTTTAAATTTTTTGAAAAAGAGGGAATTATATGTTATCAACTTCAACATTAAAACAAATTATGCAGGAACGTAAATCTGTTCGTAAATATAATGCGAATACTAAAATATCTCGTGAAACCATTATGCAGCTACTACAAGACGCTATTTCAGCGCCTTCTTCGAGCAATATGCAGCCATGGCGATTTATCGTCATTGATGATAAGGAAATCCAAAAGAATATTAATTTCTTTTCATTTAATCAAGAGCAGATCGAAACAGCCTCTGCTATTATTGCTGTCATTGGAGATATTGAGATGTATGTAAACGCTGAGGAAATCTATGCAAAGAATGTGGAGTTAGGCTATATGCCAGAAGAGATTGCGAAAAAACTTGCACAGGACGCATTAACAATGTATGGATCAGCTTCGACAAAAACATTAGAGAATATCGTCCATTTTGATGCTGGCCTAGTAACGATGCAAATTATGTTATTAGCGAAAGAAATGGGTTATGATACAGTTCCAATGGGTGGGTTTGATAAAGCTAAGTTTGCGGAGTACATGGAATTACCTGCAAATGAAATACCTATTTTATTATTAGCAATTGGTGAAGCGGCGGCACCTGCTTACGGTTCTTCACGTCTTCCAATTGATCGCCTTGTAAGGTTTAATCAATAATTTTTAGGCAGTTCGCTCATTGCGGGATGAATAAAAAAACAAAGCACAGTCGCTAAGAGGCTGTGCTTTGTTTTGGTATTGGTGCTTTTTGATTTAATTATTTTTCTTGTGGAAGAATTCTTTTGCCATTGCTATACGTTCACTTGGCAACGTACGATTAAGCTCTTCCTCTAACCAGGCAATTGTTTTACCTCGTAAATAGTTCCGCATTTGCTCTTCAGCTTCTAACATCACTATATTAATGGTGCAATTGGATGTACCTGATGCACAGGAATCACAATTTTCAGTTTGGTTGGCAAAATTTGCTTTGATGTTCTTACATTGAAATATGGGACTTTCACCCTCTACAGCTTTTACAACGTCCCAAAAAGAAATATCTTCAGGCTTTTTACTAAGCTTATATCCTCCTTTAACACCAGATACTGAACTGACAATCCCGGCTTTAGATAGCTTACCTAATACTTTTGATAAATAGGTTTCTGATAGCCCTTGAAATTCTGATAAATCCTTGATTCCAATACTTTCCTCTGGTGGTACATCTATTAAATAGACAAGGCTGTGTAATGCGTACTCTACCATGACACTATATTTCATTTATTCACCTACTTCTAATCCCTTTAGAAAACTTACATGTATCTTGTATATTATCATACCTCATAAATACTTCATCTAAATTAAATCAAATCAATTTGACAAAAATTAAAAACAAGCATATATTAAAGACAAATATAATCAACGATTAAGTTGATCGACGATTATATTTGTCTTTAATTTCGTATGGGGGAGGCAGTATGATCATTTAATCGGAACAAATGGTTTTCAAATTCATCATGCCTAAGGAAGAGCATGATGAAATAAGAATGAATTTTACTAAACTATCATCAATCAAGGAATTTAATTGAATCGGAGGAATGTAACGTGGAACAACGTATAGATTATTATAATATTGCACCTGATGCCATGCAGATCATGATGGAAATGGAGAAATACACGAAAAAGAATGGTATCGATAGAAAGCTCCGTGAGCTCATTAAAATCCGTGCTTCACAAATAAATGGATGTGCCTTCTGTCTGAATATGCATACCGCTGATGCCAAAAAAATGGGGGAGACTGAACAGCGTCTATTCTGTATAAGTGCTTGGAGAGAATGTACATTCTATTCAGAAGAAGAAAAGGTCGCTTTAGAGTTAACCGAACACATTACTTTAGTGTCTGAAATGCGTGTACCTGATGATTTATATAAACGAGTTCGTAATTATTATACAGAGAAAGAATATGTAGATTTAGTAATTCTAATTAACCAAATCAACAGCTGGAATAGAATCTCGATTGCTATGGGCAACTTCGCAGAATAATTTAAAGGATTTGTTCAAAATGAATCAATAGTAGGTAGAAATGTTGGTACCAGCATTTCTACTTTTTTATTTAATTGAAAATTAGCCTTCACGATATGATCTAATGAATGGATGGATGGTCCATTCTTTTTCCACGTCACATGTTTGTGTTGAGCAAATGGTGAACTCCAGTGCCGTTTCATCTCCACGTTACTATCGCTTCTTTTATTCCATGTTATTTGCTGTAATTTCACCTTTAATCCCTGTATCATCTTACAAACTAAAATGAATGTTAAAATTTTAGTTTTCCATTTTTTTGTTTCCAAAAATTTAATCTTGCCAAAAAGCAAACGTTTGTTCTAATATGTATACAAACAAGTGTTCTTACGTATGATAAGTGAAGGGAAATCTATTCGTAAATTTGTTACTAAAAGGCACAGGTGTAGGAATGGAAATGAAAGGTACATCAAATCAAATTTTGAGAGATAGTGGAGGAAACTACGATGAGAGAGCAATTGATTAAAGCTATGCAACGCAATCAATTAGTGGACATTATGTATATAGCCAAAAATGGTTCCGTAACAAAAAGACGTGTAAGAGTCATTAAAATTGTTGGCGATTCATTTCAAGCATTTTGTTTTACGAGGCAAGCAAAGCGTTCCTTTATCACCAAAAATGTTCTCGCGGTTACTCCTGTTTTCCGAAAAGAGCGTGAGGTTGTATGAACTATGAGGAAATGCCAAATAGACCTATTATGTGTATAGATATGAAGTGCTTTTATGCCAGCTGTATCGCCATGCTACATGGAATCGATATTTTAGAAACACCTGTCGCTGTAGTAGCCAATTTCGATCAACCAGGCAGTGTAGTCCTTGCTGCCTCACCATTGATGAAGGAAAAATATAAAATCAAGACCGGCAGTAGACGTTACGAAATTCCGAAACATCCCGATATCCAATTATTTGAACCTAAAATGTCCTTTTTTATACAGATGTCCATGACGATTACTAAGCTCATCGCTAATTATGTTCCTGTAGACGCCATACATGTTTACAGTGTAGATGAAAGCTTTGTCGATTTAACAGGTACTGAAAAGCTTTGGGGATCCCCTGAACAAGCGGCTCGAGAAATACAGGCCGCTATTTTGGATCAATATAATGTACCAAGCGCTGTTGGCTTAGGTCCCAATATGCTAATGGCTAAATTGGCATTGGACCTTGAAGCAAAGAAAACGGGTTTTGCTCAATGGACGTATGATGATATACCGAAAAAGCTTTGGCCAGTCAGACCCTTGTCCGAAATGTGGGGAATCGGCAAACAGATGGAAGCCAACCTAAATAAGTTGGGGATTCAAACAGTTGGTGGGTTGGCCAATGCAAATTTGAATGATTTAGAAGAGCAATTTGGTGTGATGGGCAATCAGCTATATCATCATGCATGGGGAATCGATCTATCAAAGCTAGGGGAACCGTTAATTACGAATGGAGCATTAAGTTTTGGAAAGGGTCAAATGTTAATGAGAGATTATCATACACGAAAAGATCTATCAGTAGTGCTATTAGAAATGTGTGAGGATGTCATGAAGCGGGCGAGAGATGCTGGTTTTGTTGGTCGTACAATTAGCTTGGGTCTTTCATATAGTCGGAATGCGATGACCAAAGGGTTTCATCGATCTAGAACGATTGATACACCAACAAATGAAACACTTGTCATGTATAAAACGTGTATAGAATTGCTGGATGAACACTTTGCGGGAGAGCCGGCAAGGCAGTTATCGGTAAGGATATCTAATCTTGAGAGAGAGCATAGTATCCAATTGGATTTATTTGATGAAAGAAAACCACAACGGCAGCTCATCGGACCTACAATGGATGCCATACGCAACAGGTTTGGAGCAACAGCGTTATTACGAGCAGTTTCGTTTACTGGGGCAGGGACAGCCATCAAGCGTGATCGCTTAGTTGGTGGTCATTTGGCATAGGAGTGATTGGATGATAAAAGACAGAGGTAATATAAAATGGGCATCTATGATGATGCCGGAACATTTGGACCTGCTAAGGGAATGCAAAGAAGTCTATACAGCGCAACCAAGAGAGCTGACAGAATGGGAACTGGAAGAGTTACAGCAAACCATCGATATAGCCTATCATCAGCAGCAAGATGTTCAATTAAATGTTTGGAACGATGGAAAAATCATGCATTGGACGGGAATCATTCATGCCATTAACCTATCTACAAACGAACTGTTACTTGAAACACTACTGACAACGAGACGTGTTCCAATCCAGCATATTCAATCAGCTCAACTAGAAGCTGACTATTATGATTAAAGCGGAACAACGCCAGCTATTACACAAGTATTTATTGTTGGAATTAGCTGTAAAATCGGTACAGCATGATTACCGATTTGCTGAACAATTTAAAATGAAAATCGCGTTTGTACCTTTAATGGATGCATTATTAAAAGATTTACGCCAAGAATATTTTGATCTCAAAAGGCAGCTTAACCAGCAACATATACGAGTGGTAGGCTGGCATCGTGTGGACGAATATTTTAGTGATGTCCAAATTGCAACGGCAGGTAATGATGTAGTCCTCCGCTATGCTAACCAGGCATTGAAAACACAGGTGGAAAAGCTCGTCATTCGTTATCTCGATAAATGATTGGTTTTCAAAATGAGTCATAAGTTACGATATACCAAAAGGGATATTTTTGGGGAGGATAACTGTGAGCATTTCTATTTGTACAGCTACTAGCAATGATTATTATGCCGTGAATAGCCTTGTGGGAGAAGGGCACGAAGAGCATGTTATGGAAGAACCAGCCATTTTTAAAAGCGTTGAATCGGTTATGCCTGAATCTTATTTTAAAGACTTACTTGAAGATCAAAACAGTCATATTTTTATCGCCAAGAACGATGAATTAGTTGTAGGATTTGCAATAATTAGCATTGAACATTCGCCTTCATTTCAATCTTTAGTACGACGTAAATATGGCTATATTCATGATTTTGGTGTGAGAAAGGCTCTACAAAAGCAAGGTGTTGGAGGATTATTATTTACAGGTTGTAAGGAATGGGCAAAAGCAAGGGGAGCCACATCTATAGAATTAAATGTTTGGGAGTTTAATGCCAACGCCATTGCATTTTATGAGCATCTAGGAATGAAGGGGATAAGTAGAAAAATGAGCATGAATATTTGAAGCTACGGCAAAAAAGATAAAACCAGGTGCTCAACTTGACGGGGGGCAGCTCAACTGAGAATCTGGTTTTTATTCTTCATTGTATTGCTTCATCAGTTCCTGTAGCTTACTTTTAATTTGTTCCCGTACGATTGGGGGATGTTTGACATTGGCCTCCATGCCTAAGCCGAGAAAAAAATGGACTAACCATGGTGTAAAGGAAGAGTTCACCTTTGCGAATATCTTCCCGTATCCATTTTCACGAAGCTCCATCCACTGAGATAACCATAGTTCTGATTGACAACGTCTTACTCCTTCTGGTGTTAACTCTACCTCAAGATCTAACATATGTTCTTCATCCGCTGGCACGATCCATGACTTGATGTGCTCATTTGTCATGTCCAATTTCAGGCTTTGATCTTCAGCTAAAGAAAAATCTTTCACCCGATCTATGCGAAAAACTCGATAATCCTCAGCTAGGAAGCAATAAGCCTGGCAGTACCATAGCCCGTTCATCGTATAGATTCCAAGAGGTTGAATCGTTCTATTTTTAGTCGTGGCCGCTTCATACAAGATGGTGACAACCTGCTGTTCAAGTGCAGCCTCCAGTAATTCCTTTAAAAAGGGCACTTCTAATTCATGAGGAGGTACCCAAAATAAAAGACGTTGCTGCATATTTTCAATCTTTTGCTTGAGTTCACCTGATAAATAGTAGAAAAATTTATCCAATGCAGTATTTACTTCATTTTTGAAGGGGAGAGCTTTGTAATTATGTAATGATTGGCAAGCAAAGAATAATGCAATTGCCTCATGTTCGGTAAAGCTGATAGGTGGTAGCACTTTTTCACGCAAAACACGATAGCCACCATTTGGCCCAGCTTCGGAATAAAGCGGTACACCTAGTTCACTCAGTTCCATTAAATCACGAATCATTGTTCGGCGTGAAACACCACATTCATCAGCCATCTCCTGAATGGTAAACTTTTTACGTTCATTGACCTTCATCATGAGCTGAATAAGTCTTTGCGCCTTGTGCATCCAAGCTCCCCCTTACAAACAAAATTAATAGTGACAGTAGTTGTCACCATTATCCCGTATAGTAAAACTTGAAGTCAATGTTTATGAATTTTTAATAAAAAGTACATTGACCACCTCATGAAGAGCATAAAAGGAGAAAAAAATGGCACAAGACAAACACAACTTTGAAGTGGAAGTTATGTTAACGAAAAGGGGGATGGATCATGGCTGACACATTTGAGGGTAAATATACAATAGATTTTTTTCATCAATTTATCAATATCGTACAGGCTGAATACCCTGCCTTTGATTCACATAAGTTCATGAATTTAATCCATGATGACGATTGGGAAATGAAAAAATTCAAACAGCGTATTAGGCATATCAGTACTTCTTTACGGACGACTTTGCCGACATCCTACTGTGAGGCATTATCAATATTGATAAAAATTGCACCTACATGTAAGGGAGTGGAATATTTATTTTTGCCTGATTTTGTAGAAGTATATGGACTAGATGATTGGCAGGCTTCCATTCATGGATTAGAGGTGTTAACGGAATTCTCCAGCGCAGAGTTTGCTGTTCGGCCTTTTATTTTAAAAGATCCTCAGAAGATGATGGATCAAATGTTAAAGTGGGCGAACCATGCTAATCCTCATATTAGACGATTAGCTAGTGAGGGGTGTCGCCCTAGGTTACCTTGGGCATCGGCATTGGGAATATACAAATTGGACCCGTCACCAATCTTACCGATATTGAACCTGCTCAAACAGGATCCATCTGTCTATGTACAGAAAAGTGTCGCTAATAATTTAAATGATATTGCCAAGGATCATCCCGAACTAGTGAAACGACTTGCTCGTGAATGGCACGGAGAGAGCTCAATCACAGATTGGATTATTAAGCATGGATGTCGAGGTTTATTGCGAAAAGGAGATGCTGAGGTGCTTTTCTTGTTCGGCTTTGACAACTCTCCAGATGTAACAATCCATGAGTTAGCGCTAGGAAAAGTTAGGTTGGCGATTGGACAAACCCTTGATTTTGCATTTACGATTCAAACTACTTCTACAGCACCACAGAAGCTTCGAATCGAATATGCGATAGATTTTGTTAAAGCAAATGGAGCGACCTCAAGAAAGCTATTCAAAATAACGGAACGCACCTTCGAAAAAGAGAGTCACCGATACACACGGAATCACCATTTTAAAGATTTAACAACCCGAAAGCATTATCCAGGTCAACATAAGCTAGCGGTAATAATAAATGGAAAAGAGCTAGCTACAACAGAATTTTGCGTTGAACGCTAAGCATACAGGTTGGATGAGCGATTTTAATGAAAGTACTGGAGAGAAATATAGGGGCTAATAAACCATTTAAGGGTCACTGAGATGGGAGTGACCCTATTTTAACTAGGGATTATTTAAAAAATTGTGGCTTTTCCACCTTAATGGAGGCTACTTCTCCACAGACTTTACAAAAGTTAAAAATAAACGGGGAGCCAACTGAAAAGACAGAATCAATAGGCCTAACATTGCCTTGATTAAAATCGCCACCAACTTGTCCAATCGTAAAAGAATCACTACCACAGGACTTGCAAACTAACTTTTTATCTTCCACGCCATCACCTCGTTATGTAATATATGTAAATTGTATCATAAAAAGGAGAATTTGACATTCTAACTCCTATTTCAACACGATTCGCGACTTTATATCGACATATTTTAGAGGATTTATTTGAAATTTGAAAAATGGTTTTATAGTAACATAGGGTGTATAAAGGTGGAGGAGGTTTTATATGCCTAATTTATTGCTAATCCTTTTTTTATTAAACCTATCTATATTTCTTTTACATGAAATGGATGCAATAAGGCGCTCGGAGTGGCGATTATTTATCGTATTAAAAGATATGGAAGATTCAAAGGCTTATCAAGTATTCACAGGGATTCATCTTTTTCTTTATGTCATTATACTTTCCTTACTATTCAGCCCCTATCAAACCATAACATTTTGGGTTCTGGATATATTCTTAATCATACATACAATCCTACACCTATTATTTGAAAGACATCCTCGAAATGGATTTAAAAACTCGTTTTCAAGAGCTATCATTTATCCGATGGGAATTCTTGCAGCCATCCACTTATTCTTTTTAATAAATGTTTAAAATAAGACGATCCTTTGGTACAATGGAAAAATGAAAAGCCCTATACTATAAGAATGTATAAGGCTTTTCGGCATGAACTAAAATCTAGAAAGTCTGTGTTAATTCCGAATTTACAAACCGTTGGGCAGCAATGACAGTACCAGAAGCTGTGCGTCCATAGACGCTATATATTCCGCCATTTTGATTGGGAACAATTTCAACTTCATACTGTGGTGAACTTCCAACACCTGGCGTTACAAAAGTAGAACCATTAGCAACTGCCGCAAAAGGTGTAGTGGACAATAATTGTCTTGAACCATTTAGTCTAAAAACTCTTACTACGCCAGTTAGCAAACCTCCAGTGAGATTAAGAACTTTGACACGAACACTACTTGCATTAGCTGGTTGATTTCCTGTGTTTTCAATAGGACCAGTAGTTAAAGGCATGCATTCACCTCCTTGCAACTATAAAATATATAATCTGCAGATTACCTTGATATAATATGTAGCTCCTTGTTACACTCTCTAGTTGTATTCATCATCCATTTTTGATTAAAAAATAGATGGGTAAATTAGTAGAAGATTTATCAAACTAATGAAGAGGGAATAGACATAGAAAAAAGCTGATTAGATAGTATGAACTGCCCCATAAAAGTT
>NZ_JSZM01000010.1:0-86283 GCF_000801965.1 Lysinibacillus sp. A1 | reverse complement strand
CCTTGAGGTCCCGTTGCTCCTGTTACTCCGGCTAGTCCTTGAGCTCCTGTAGTTCCAGTTACTCCTGTTGCTCCCCGAGATCCCGTCGCACCGATTAATCCTGCTAGTCCTTGCAGTCCTCTCTCACCAGTTGCTCCCACCAGCCCTTGAGGTCCCATTGCTCCTTGGGGTCCTGTATCACCAGTTGCCCCCGTTACGCCCTGGGGTCCCATTGCCCCTGGCGAACCCTGTGCACCTTGCGGACCTGTTGTACCAGTCGCACCCGTCGCACCTGTTGCTCCTGTTACACCTATCGGATCTTGGATGCCAGAAAAATCATATGGATAGCCATTACACCCAAATTCATTACACTTATACTTCATGGGATAGTTACATTTGGAATCACATTTGAAATTATCAAAATTACGGCTGTAACTAAACCTCAAACATTTCACCTCCCATTCTTTTGCATCATATTCGAAATTTTACTATGGAGATAATTAATGCACCTAGTTTATTGACTAATTAGTTAATTAATAGACTAATGCTTTTGAATTTGGCGATAACCTAAAAAAAACATTGGGCTCTATCTAGAACTCAATGTCTGAATATATTTCAATGTATGTTCACAAGAATTGGTCCGAGTTTACGCCGGATATACCATTCAATTACGATTAAATTGGGCACCCAACATAACCAAGCAATAACAGCATAATAATACTGAAAATTTTCATCCCCGAGTAGGATGGTAAACAAAGGTAACCAGATACGTAAAGTCACTGCCGCAAACGTTAAAGCATAATTTCTTAGCATCCATTTTTGATGAGCTTGGATGTTTCGATGTTTGATTTTTATGAGCGCTTGCAACATTGTCAGTAACCAGCCTGTCGATAATAAACCAAAGCCCAATTGCGAGACCCATCCACCTGTGGCATGGAATGCTAAATAAAGACCTGCACTACCGCCAAATAAAATACTGGCACAATATAGTTTCCCCAATATTCGATGACGTCTCACATTGTTCTCTCTTAATTTTGAGGACAAGGTAAAAGGACCCATTATTAACGCTAACACTCCAAAAATAATATGAATATACAGCACGATGAACCACAGTGAGTTTAAAGTAGCACTTAGCATAAGCTTTAATTGAACAAAGCCTGCTTGCTGTGCATCCAACACAATATATTGAACGATGGAATAGCCCGCTATTAAAAATGCCAAAACACGCATGATCAACCACAATTTCTTCTTAATAGATGCAGCTCCTTTCTTCCCTATATAGATTACTTATTATTATGTACTAGGGGAAAGCCGTACGCTGCAATGGAGGGCCGGTTAAAAGGCATGCAAATCGCTCCACACCTGGGTATTTTTCCCCTAAACTCGTAATGTGAAATCCTATATTTTTATAAAAAATCACAGCATCTCTATCCGTTTCAGCATAAATAGAAGAAAATGAATGATGATGGTTAATAAATTGTACCATCTCACCCCCAATTCCTTTCCCACGATGCACCGGTGATACGGCAATATGTTTAATGACACACTGATGTGCATCAACTAATTCAATACCTAGACATCCAACCAGTTCTTGATCCATGTAATAGCCATATAATTTTCTTGCTGGGGCATGTATATACAAATCATATTCCTGATCCACTTTTGTTTTTGATGTGGCATAGGATAATAAAACTTTCACTGTAGGCTGAATAGGAATAGATTGAATAATTTCCATAGAACTCTTCCTTTCGATTATGGTTATACAGATAGGCCTTGGTTTCATTGTTAAATTACTGCACTGGATTTTATTTCTTCAAAACTTTTTTCCACAAGACTAAAACGAACATCATTAGAAATAAAATAGTCATTCCAATAAAAATCATTGAAAGTGGATCAACAAGTATAAAATAGCTGTCTCTTATCTGATAGTTGCTACTCATGGAATACCTCTTATTCATGAAGTTAGAAGTTCGTATTTTTGTTCATTAATCTAAAACCTTCTCAAAACTTAAGATAACTTTATCTTCGTAAATTCTCTCATCAAACTGTATAAAACCAAGCGAGGTCCAGAAGTTTACAGCACTTTTATTGGTAGAATGTACAGCAATATGAATACCGTTTACTTGTTGGCTTCTCATTCGTTCCTCATACAACATGTAAATTTTTTTGGCATATCCTAAACCTTGAAATTTTTTGTGTACCGCCAATAAACTTATCCAAGGTTTATGATGACGAGGGCTTGACATTCCATAATCCAAAATAGCTATAAAGTCATCCCCTTTTTTCACCAAATATCTTTCAATCTGTAATGCTTCTGTTTCTTCGTGTATTTCTAAAATATCCTCATTCCCAAGAACTTTTTTATCATAAGCGATTACATTATATTCCTGATTCGAATTCATAATGTTCTTTTCAGTTTCCACAAATTTCATATCATTTTTAAGAAAGGTAAACATTTTTTATTTCTCCTTTTCTTTTATTAATTTCATAGTACCTCAAATCGGATTTCAATGGCGTTTAATAATGGATTTGAAGTAGACGATTATTATATCGAGGACTCTTTTTTAGCTTTCATTAGACGAATACCCCACTCCCTTCAATGACAAATTACATACTATAAATTGAAGAAAGGAGAGGTTTTCATGGGATATTACGGAAACGTAGGAAACGCAGGATATTATGGTAGTGTAGGTAATTACGGTTGTTGTTACAGCGGTTATGGGAATGAATATAACATGGGCTATTGCATGGACCACGGCAAAGGTAATAGTTCAACATTTGTCTTAATCGTTATTCTATTCATTCTACTCATTATCGTAGGCGCAACATTCATGCAAAAAGAAGATTGTTAATTAGTTAGTTGTAAAACAAATAACTATAACTCTTTCTGTCAATAATCGAAGGGTCGCACTCAGCTGTGGCCTTTTTTTTAGAAAGAAAAAGGAAAAGCAACCGACTAGTATATGGTCGGTTGCTTTTATTAATGGTATTTAACACACGTTCAAAACGCTGTTATATCAATTAGTCTTGAATAGCTGCTTCTAACGCTACAACCATCATGTCGTTGAAAGTCGTTTGACGTTCTTCTGATGTTGTTACTTCGCCAGTTAAAATATGGTCACTTACTGTTAGAACAGAAAGTGCTTTACGGCCGAATTTAGCTGCTAATGTGTAAAGAGCTGCTGATTCCATTTCTACGGCTAGTACACCGTATTGTGCTAATTTTTCGTTTTGATGCTCATCTGAGTAGAATAAATCTGCTGTGAAAATATTCCCCACTTGTAAGTTAAGTCCAGCATCTTTACCTGCGTTATACGCTTTTAATAATAGGTCAAAGTCTGCGATTGGTGCGAAGTCGATAGCACCGCCCCAAATGATTTGGTTCATACGTGTATCAGATGTTGCTGCTTGCGCTAAAATCACGTCACGCACTTTCACATCTTTTTGAATTGCACCACAAGTACCTACACGGATTAATTTTTGCACATCATATTCTTGCATTAATTCTGTCGCATAGATTGAAATAGATGGCACACCCATACCAGTTCCTTGTACTGAAATACGTTTGCCTTTATACGTACCTGTATAACCAAACATATTACGTACCTCGTTGTAGCAAGTTACATCTTCTAAAAATGTTTCCGCGATGTATTTTGCACGAAGTGGATCTCCTGGAAGTAAAATTGTGTCAGCGATTTCACCTTTTTTTGCATTAATATGAACACTCATACTGCAATCCCTCTTTTCTGTCAGTTATCACTATAAATAATACTGTGTTTCTGTCATTTGCGCAATGCTAGACGTCTAGCAACTTAAAAATTATTTATAGTTTTCGTACAATTTATGCCTGTCCCTCATATAACTCCCACAAATGATCAAAAGCTTCAATCGTTAAATTTTCTGTTGCATAGGATTCAATGTAGTTGGATAACTCATTAAAGTCTTCACTTTGCTTTGGAAAATTATGCTCATGAAACATTTCCTCTGCAAACCGTACCTTGGCATCTGACCAGTCGCCGCCCCGAAATGTAAGGACATATAAATAAAAACTTTTTTTCATCACACAATTTCCCCTTTTTTGCATTTACTTTTCGATAGTGTATCAGAAAAAACGGTATTCGTCATAATTCCCACTACTAAGATATATTTCCTATTTGTTATTTTAGAACTATTTTCTTGGGCATCCTGACTTTTGTCACAGTTATATCTATCAGAAAAATTTTAATTTTTAGAAAAAATAATAGAAAAATCTAGTAAAATAAGATAAAATTGAAATCGATTACTAAAAAATAGGAAGGTGATGCGATGAAAAAGACTAAAAAAACTCATGATGCAGCAAAAAAACGCCCGACTCTCTTCACTTTTAGCTTTTTTAAAGGAAAGAAAGCTTCTATACAAGAGGAAACCGGGATCAATCCCCCTCCTATGAAAGAAAAACGACAACGTTTATACCATTTGATTCGAGGCAAAGTGCTTATTATGTTCGCACTTCTTATTGTAATTAACGGCGTTATGGGTATATTGTCTTATGTCAATATACAGAAACTTCAGCAGGAGATGGAAGACTTCACTAAGAAAAATGTCCTAGAGCAGTTAACAGTTAACCAACTCGCGTATGAGATAGCAAGGTTGACGAATTTGGAACAAAGTTACTTAATAACAGGGAATGGCATTTATTCTACCTCCTATCATTTAAAAATTGATACCATTAATAAAAAATTAGCAGCATTAAATGAACAATTTCAGGATCGGCAAGTTGAGCTTGGTCATATGCAGGCCATCGACCAATATTATAAAAATTACCTGGATTATTCAAAAAAAGTAATGACTATGCGTGATGAACTTGGTCTCGAGCAGGCTCGCAAGCTCATGATGGGGGCTACTGGGGAAACAATGAAAACGCATATTGATAATAATATTGAATCTATAAATATGGTGATGGATGAGTCGAATAAAGCCAAGTTAGACAAGCTTAATCAGCAAGTCAATCTTTCAATCACTACATTTTTTATTGTATCCATTATCGGCTTTTTAGCGATCGTCATTTTTGGTTTCATGCTCTTTAAATCTTTGAAGCGTAATACACAAGCAATTAATGACTCCATCCTTGATATTGCTCAGGCAGGCGGCGATTTAACTAGACGTGTGAAAGTGCGAAATCGCGATGAATTTTCCATTATTGCCGCTTCCACTAATACGTTGATTGAGTCGATTTCCAATTTAATTCGACGTGTAAGCGAACTGGCTGATCATGTATCAAGTAGTAGTCAGGAGCTCATGTCATTAGCAGATGAAAATGCTCGTACCATTCAAGATATCGCGGATGCAACAGCAGATATTGCAAGCGATAGTGATAATACCATTTCTAGTATGAATAGTGCGCAACAAAAAATGAGCGACCTAGAGCACTCTATGCATCAATTAAACGAGCAAGCGAGTGCCGTACATCGTGCCTCTATAGCCATGCAGCAAGCAGCCGATGAAGGAAGCCTTTCTGTGGAGCAATCTTCGCTGGTTATGCAATCAATCGAAGAAACAATGGCTTCCACAACATCAACGGTCGAGGCGTTAGGTCGTAAATCTGCCGACATTACATCGATCATTGGTACCATTACGGCCATTTCTGAACAAACTAATCTATTAGCTTTAAATGCAGCGATTGAAGCAGCTCGAGCTGGCGAGCATGGTCGGGGCTTTGCCGTGGTAGCGGATGAAGTTCGTAAACTTGCAGAACAATCCCAAAGTGCTGCCAAGGAAGTAACTGCGATAGTGACATCTATTCAGGATGAAGTCACATCGATCATTGCCCAAAACCATGAAGGGGTCACTACTGTCATTCGTGGCGTTGAAGTGACCAATGAAACCAATCAATCCTTGGCCAACATTTTATCGCATACAGAAGAAACTACAACGATTATTGCAGCCATGGTGGATAAAATTGCATCGACACTGGACTTTAGCAACGCGGTAGCAAGCGATTTTATTCACGTCAATGCCTATGCCGAGCAGTCCGCAGCTAACACCGTAACATCTGCCGCCGCTGCCACACAGGGCTCCGCTTCCATGCAGGAAATCAACGCGGCTGCCACAGAGCTTGCCCAACAAGCAGACAGCCTCCGTAATCTAGTAGGCGCATTTAAAGTTTAAATTTTATTGCGAATTTCTGAGGGGGATCCTTTCGTTAGAGGATCCCCTCTTTTTTTGGGCTGGAGGAGGTTCAATTGGGGAGATATGGATTAGCCATGGTCAGGGATGCTATCTGTCTCTTTGAGCGGTTTTCTACATTTTAGCGTTTTATCCATTCCTCTGAGAGGACTATCCGTCACTTTTCACTTTATATCCGTCACTTTGAGAGTTTTATCCATCTCTTCGCATGTTCTATCCACCGCTTTGCTATTGCTTGCCATTAATCTGAACTCTGCCTCCCTCTACGCCCATCAAAACAAAAAAATCCTAGCAAGATCGCTCTTGCTAGGATTTTTTATTTGAATAATGAAAGGAATTGGCCGTAGCCTTCTTTTTCTAGATCTTCTTTTGCTATGAAGCGAAGGGATGCTGAGTTAATGCAGTAGCGTAGGCCCCCTAGTTCGCTTGGGCCATCTGGGAAGACATGTCCTAGATGGGAGTCTGCTTCTTTACTGCGTACTTCTACTCGGCGCATACCGTGGGTTGTGTCGAAGTGCTCGGTTACTTCTTCTTTTTGGATGGGCTTCGTAAAGGCTGGCCAGCCACAGCCTGAGTTGTATTTGTCCAATGAGCTGAATAGTGGTTTTCCAGAGACGATATCTACATAGATGCCCTCTTCAAAATGCTCATCGAACTCATTGCGAAACGGTGGTTCTGTGCCATTTTCCTGTGTCACATAATATTGCATGTCTGTCAGTTCTTTTAAACGTTGTTCTTTATTCATGTTTATTCCCCCAGTGATGCTCTTGATACGCTCGGCGACCGCTTCCTACCGAATAGCGTTCGTAGTGCATTGGATTTTTCTTATAATAATATTGGTGATAGTCCTCAGCCGGGTAAAATGTGCTAGCAGGTAAGATTTTCACCATGATCGGTTTATCAAACTTTCCAGAGGCTTCTAAATCAGCCTTCGAATGCTCTGCTAGTTGACGTTGTTCTTCATTATGATAGTAAATGGCTGTTGTGTAGGATTCGCCACGATCATAAAACTGGCCACCTGCATCTGTCGGGTCTATTAAGGTCCAATAGATAGACAGTAGTTGCTCATAGCTATAAAGATCATCATCGTATACGATTTGCACGGCTTCTGCATGTCCGGTAGTTTCTGAGCACACTTGCTCATAGGTTGGATTGACAACATGTCCACCTGTATAGCCTGATAGCACCGATTCAATGCCAGGTGTTTCGTCAAATGGCTTGACCATACACCAAAAACAGCCTCCTGCAAATGTTGCATATTGCTTTGCCATTCATTTCACTCCTTATTCACCAGGAACAATAATTTCTAATAAAATTTTGTCATTTGGTAAGTCCAATTCTTTAGCACGGACACGTGATCCGGATGCTATGTTAATGCGCGATAAATCAATATAGATTTCTGCTTTATTTGGGTTCACGGTAATCCATGAAGGGAATTCCACCGAATCCCGCATAATTTTCATTGTTGTCTCCGGCGGAATATTTAATAGCCCGACATTCATTCCCGTCTGCTTTAAAATAATATTGCCCTTGTCATCTACAATGGGTTCAAAATTCATGGAAATCGGTATTTCCGTGTAAAACACCGTGAGCGTGCTTCGTAATTGAATATCATTGCCGATTGTAAAATCAAGTGGTAAAGGCGAGCCTTTTGCTGCATCCTTTAAATATTTTTTGGAAATCGATTCTAATTCCTTTGTTGTGGTTTGCACCACGAGTACATTTCCTTTGCTTTCACTTTCACCTGCTGAACGCTTGGCAACATCGACTCCATCTACTGGTCTAGTTGCTAAAAAAACGACGAGGAGGATTGCAAAAAGCACTGTGCCTGCTAGGGCGAAAAACGCGACTTTCCATTTATTCATTTTGTCACTCCTCGAAGCCTATTGCCTTGTTAATCTTTTCTTCCATACCACACTGCTCCATTGCCGCTAGTATACGTTCTGTCATTTTTTCATATCCCTTTGCATTGGGGTGGAAAAAATCTGTATGATAGACGAGCTCTTCATTTGAATCAAATAAATCCTCCACCGATACATAGCAAGCATTGGAATCTTCACTCGCTACTTCCTCAATCACATTATTCCATTCTGTGATAATTGTATCGAATTCATTCGCCTCATTGGTCACAATCGAAAACGGATTATAGAAACCAATGAGTAGAATGGGCACTGTCGGATTTTTTGCACGAATGCCTTCAACGATTTTGCTATAGCGCTGCTTATACGTCCGCAATTCTTTATCGAATGCGTCACGCTTTAAATTAAACAAATCCTGTTTAACAACTTTCATGACATCATTGCCACCCATTGTTAAAGAAATGAGCTGTGCTTGTTGCAACTCTTCATCATAATGCCCTTTTTTCACTAATTTTAGTAGCTGATCACTACGTCTACCACGTTTGCCACGATTATCAACATCTACCTCAGAAATCGAGGGCCACGTAAGCAATGAATCTGCTAATCTTCCTACATAACCGTCTTGACTATACTCATCACCGACACCATCTGTTAATGAATCTCCAAGTGCCAGATAATGCAGTTGCTTTGCATTTTCTTCATCAATTTGCGATAAATCCTCTGCTGATGGCTCAAAAAAATGTTCAAAAATTTGCGTCAACATATTCTTGGAGGTTTTTTCCTCTTCTACTGTTTGTTGCTCATCCTGCGTCATATCTTGCTCCGTTTCTGCTTGCTCACCGTCAGGCTCTGCTTGCGGATTCGGCTCATCGATTGATATTGCACAACCACTTAGTACTAAGACGGTCAAACATGACAACATAAATCGCCAAATGTCCATTTGACCACCTTCCATCCCTTTCTGTACCTTCTATTATAGAATAGTTCATACCCTAATGAAAAGTGACTTACTCTCTGTTCTCCATAATTTTGTGTTGTTGTCAAAATTCCTCTTTTCCAAATAGTCGAACAAGTATCCAGCCAAAAGGGCCAAAACGAAAAAAAGCCACTACATTTACTTATGTAGTAGCTCCTCACTATTATTCTGCAAAATAAATAAATCCGATGGCACCTGGTCCAGTATGTGTCGAAATAATTGGAGATGTAAAGGCAATCTCAACATCATTAAAGCCTGTACCTTCGATTAACTCTTTTAATGGATTCCCCATTGTGATGAGGCCATCTGCGTGAGAAATACCGACAGCTTTGACTGTTTTCCCAGCCGTATCTGCTTGGAATTGTTTAAATAAGTAATTCACTACCTGTTTATGGCTACGTACCTTGGAAACAGGATTGTAAACGCCACCCTCTAAATTAGCAATAACTTTGATGTTCAGCAATGAACCGATAAAGCCTGTTCCTTTACCAATTCGACCGCCCTTAATTAGATTTTCAAGCGTATCCACAATTACATATAAATGTGTATTTGCACGTACTTTGTCCAGACGAGCTACGATTTCCTCAACTGTTGCTCCAGCATCGCGCATTTTAATAGCCTCACGTAGCTGAATAGCTAAACCGATCGCAATAAAGCGTGAGTCAATCACCGTCACATCAGCGTCTGTCATTTGAGCCGCTTGACGTGCTGACTCTACCGTGCCACTCATACCACCTGTCATATGGATAGAGATAATTTGATCGCCATCCTTGCCTAGCTCATCATATAATTCTTTAAATTTACCTGGTGCAGGCTGTGAACTTTTCGGTAAATTTTTAGCATTTTTCATCAAGCCTAAAAAAGGTTGTGGCTCTAAATCCACACCATCTATATATGTTTCACCATCAATTTGAATTGTTAATGGCACGATATGTATGCCATGCTGTGCTACTTCTTCTTTTGTTAAATCACAAGTTGAGTCCGTTACTATATGAATTCGTCCCACTTCGACACATCCTTTTACTTCATTAAAATTTATTATATAGACTAATGAATCATTATGTAAACATGACATTTGTCATTAGGCAAAGCCTTGATTTCTTGAGAATGTAAACGCTACCTTTGATACTATAGCGTTTCCTTTATCTCTTGTCTATCAAAGCCCCTAAAAGAATATGACAGCCTTATGACATTTTTGATATGAAATATATGACAAATGTAAATGTTCATGTATAAATTATTGGGGTATAGTAAATACATGAACGAAAGGAGTGTTGTAAATGATTGATTCATTTGACTATAAATCTTGGAAGGAAGAACTGTGGAATGCCATTACACACGGTATTGGTTTTATTGCAAGTATTCCGGCTCTAGTTGTTTTACTGCTTACAGCTGTGCAAACAGGTAATGCTCTACATATTACTACTTTTAGTATTTTTGGTGCCTCTGTCATCATCTTGTTTTTAATGTCCACATTGCTACACAGTATGCCAGAAAAATATAAACACTTTTTCGCTATTTTGGACCACTCGTCCATTTACATTTTAATTGCCGGTACGTATACGCCGTTTTTATTAATTGCGGTGGGTGGCACTCTAGCCATTACTTTATTATGTATTATTTGGTCACTCGCAATATTAGGTGTTCTTTTTAAATGCTTCTTCATTAATCGCTTTGAAGTGCTATCCTTAATTTTTTATATTGGCATGGGCTGGCTCATCATTTTTGCTATTAAGCCTGTTTATTTATACTTAGGATTTTATGGCTTTGCTTTACTACTTGCAGGTGGCCTGTTCTATACAATTGGAGCCATCTTTTATGCTTGGCGCTCTCTACCTTATAACCATGCAATATGGCATCTTTTTGTGCTAGCTGGCTGTGCTTCCATGTACGCTTGTGTGTACTTCTATTTATAAAAAAAGTCGCTCCCTTCATAAGAGGGCACTGAAAAACTTATGTTTTCATAAAAGCGAACCTTTTTCAGATAAAAATAAGGCACTTCTTGTTCAATTTTGAACAGGAAGTGCCTTATTTCTGTCTCACTGGATCTTCTGTTGCCATATCCAAGAAATAGTTGAATGACAGCGCTCTACTAGGTCGACGTCTGATACATCATTAATCGCTTTTAATAAAAAGTACTTAAACATGCGAATTGGAGGAATGGCATTACGTCCATTGTCTAAACAATATTTTGTTTTTAGCTCTTCTAAAATGAATGAAAAATCAACAAGTTCATTGATCTGACGAAGCATATTATCTTTTGGCACAACAATATCGTAGATTGCCATGTATGGACTTAAATTAAGGGTTTCCTGATTTGAAATCATCATTGGGGCACCACCTTCATATTCATTCTTTTATTATAAAGGAAAGTGTGACTAAAATAATAGAATGATACATTGCGTTGTTTGGAGAAGCATCGCTCGACTCCTGCGGGAAAGCGAGACAGACGAGACCCCGCACGAAGCGAAGCGTAGGAGGAGACTCGGCGCTCGCCCGCGGAAAGCGAGCGGAATGCTTCGGAAAACAACAGTAGAGTCACAGTGCCAAATGAAAAAAAAGATATGGACTTTTTCAGTGCCCTTCTTCATAAGGAGCGATTTTTAATGGATTCTCTTAAAAGCTCAATAGCTTCCCTTACTTCTTTTTCATGCTCCTCATTACTCAAATTATTTCTAGCATGAAGTAATACTGGCCTCAAGGATTCAACGGATCGCCCGAATGCATTCATCCATTCATAGCGGGGCACCATCCAAGTATGGAAATGATGAGTCGTATCTTCGTTGTAAAAATAATAAACGTATTCAATGCCCAATACTTCCCTTTGAGCTTGTCTAATTTTTGTTAAGAGATTGATGTAATCCAGTTTTTCGTCATTATTTAATTCATCGAAGCAATGGATATGACGCTTTGAAGCTAATATAACTAATCCCTTGATTGGATAAGCTACATCCTGGTGGGCGTGAAAATAATCCGTTTCAATGACAACACCACCATTGGGCTCTACCTGTCCACTTATGATCGCACAGCTCAAGCAATCAACTTGAGCAATTTCTCCACTCGATAATCGTATGTTGCGCATCAATATCTCCCCTAAATATAGAAATAGCACGGTCAATCAAAACCGTGCTTTTCCCATGTTATTTACGCTCAAAAATTTGATATTGGAAAGTGTAGCCTTCTGAAGCTGTTTCGGGCTGTTCAGCAGAAACCTCTACAAATTCCTCCTCATAGCTCGGGAAAAAGGTATCGCCCTGAAATGAATGATTGATTTTTGTAATATATAGGCGATCTGCCATTTCCATTGATAAACGGAAAATTTGCTCGCCGCCAATAATCATGATTTCCTCTACATCCCCTGCTATCGCTATTGCTTCTTCTAGGCTTGTCACAGTTTCAATGCCTTCTGCGTGATATTTTTCATCTCGTGTAATAACAATATTGCGACGTCCTGGTAGTGGACGACCAATGGATTCAAACGTTTTTCGTCCCATAATCATTGGCTTGCCCATTGTTTTGTTTTTGAAATACTGCAAATCTCCCGGTAAATGCCAAGGCATTCCGTTATTATAACCAATTACATGGTTGTCATCATGTGCCACAATTAAAGAAATCATACTGTCCCTCCAAATACTTTCTTCCCTTTTATTATAAACACAATTCGTTGATTTCACCTCTATTATGAAAGAATTTTCTTTTTCTAAAATTAAATCCTAGTAAAATTATATGAATAGTTTATAATGTAAGTAATAAACGTCACAATAAAGGACTGATGAGGATGACTACTTTAAGAAAAGAAGCTATTCATTATATTGAAGATCAACAAGTTGCCACACCCTACTATCAAGTTACACCACAGGAAGCTCGCGCGATGCGTACGGTTACGCCATGGCAATCACCCCATAAGCCAACATTAGCGGCGATGCAAGATCAACAAATTACCATGCGTGATGGGGCTCAAATTACGCTACGACTTTATATACCTACTCATGATCAACCATTACCTGTTATTGTTTATTATCATGGCGGTGGCTGGGTATATGGTAATTTAGAGTCTGCTGATGCTGGCTGTCAGCTTTTAGCAGACCAAGCGCAAGCAATTGTCGTTTCAGTGGATTATCGTTTGGCTCCTGAATTTCCTTTTCCAACTCCATTGCAGGATGCCTACGATAGCTTATTATGGGTGCATGACCATATCGAAGCATTTGGCGGCGATGCTGCTCGATTGACGGTGGCTGGGGACAGTGCCGGCGGAAATTTAGCAACGGTCGTGGCCTACTTAGCTGTAACTTCAGGTGGACCGTCATTGCAAGCACAAGCACTCATTTATCCTGTTACAAATGTGGATTTTACGACCGTTTCCTATCAGGCTTACGGAGAAAAGTTCGGCCTAGATAAACAGGGCATGCAATGGTTTTCTCAACACTATACAGATGAATCGAACTTTACAAATCCATTGGTGTCTCCCCTACTGCTCGAGGATGTAACACATATGCCTAAAACCCTCCTCATTGCAGCAGAGGCCGATGTTCTCTTTGATGAAGGTTTAAGTTATGCCCAAAAACTGACTGACGCTGGAGTACCTGTGGAGCATATAACCATGTCTGGTTTAATTCATAGCTATTTTAGCAAAATGAATTATTTTGAAGAGGCAACAATCGAAACGGTGGCAAAAATTGCTGAATTCTTGAAATAAGTTTGGCTATCCCATCCAAACAGTGCGATAATAGAGCAAAACGTTTTTAAAGGATGACAACATGACACAAACAATTGCACTACAAGTAAAACAGCCTTTTGCTGATCAATTAAAAAAAGGCTACCCATTAATTTCAAAAGATGCAGTGGATGCACGACAACTACCTTCCGAGCAAGGGACTCTACTTAAGCTCATGGATCACCATAATCGTTTTATTGGTACAGGTTACTACGGTATTCAAAATAAAGGGATTGGCTGGGTCCTGACGACAGATATAAATGAAACCATTGATAAAGCTTTTTTCATTAAAAAATTCAAAAAAGCCATACAGCTCCGAGAAGCATTCTTCCAGAATGATCATACAACAGCCTTCCGTGTTTTCAATGGCGAGGGTGATGGTATCGGTGGCCTGACTATTGATTTCTTTAATGGCTACTATATGGTGAGTTGGTATAGCGAGGGTATTTACTCATTGAAAGAAGTCGTTTATGAGGCGCTTGCTGAAACTATCAACTACCAGGCCATTTATGAGAAAAAACGATTCGATAGTAAAGGACAATATATGGAACAGGATGATTTTGTCATGGGGACTCCTGGCGAATTTCCAATCATGGTTAAGGAAAATGGGATGACCTATGCAGTCCATTTAAATGATGGTGCGATGACTGGGATTTTCCTTGATCAACGGGAAGTGCGATTAGCTATTCGTGAGCGCTATGCGAACACAACAAATATGCTAAATACCTTCTCCTACACAGGGGCATTTTCTGTAGCAGCCTCGCTTGGAGGAGCTACTAAAACAACAAGTGTCGATGTTGCAAAGCGCAGTTTAGCCAAAACGATTGAGCAGTTTAGCGTCAATCAAATTGATTATGAAGCGCAGGATATAAAAGTAATGGACGTTTTTCATTATTTTAAATATGCACAGCGTCACGAATTAAAATTTGACCTTGTTGTATTAGATCCACCAAGCTTTGCCCGCACAAAGCAAATGACGTTCTCTACGGCGAAGGACTATCCAAAATTACTGAAGGATACGATTGCGATTACTGCCAAAAATGGCATTATTGTGGCTTCCACAAACAACGCAAGCTTCGGTATGAAAAAGTTTAAAGGGTTTATCGACCAAGCATTTAAAGACACTCGTACACGCTATAAAATTGTAGAAGAATACGGTTTACCAAAGGATTTCCGTGTGCCTCGTGAATATCCTGAATTTAATTATTTGAAGGTCGTTTTTATTCAAAAAATGGACTAACTCATCTGGAATCACACTTTGCTGTGGTTCTTTTTTTCTATAAAAAAGGCTTAAGAAGTATGTTCACTTCCTAAGCCACCTCTTTTTTAAAGTTTTTCCACAAACCAATCTCGTATATATTCGAGACGATTAATTCTTAATGTTGGCTTTCCGCTTCTTGACAGTTCATGATTTGCTTCAGGGAAACGGACGAATTTCGTTTCTTTTTTTCGATACTTCAAGGCGATAAATAATTGCTCCGCCTGTTCAATCGGACAACGATAGTCTTTTTCACCATGTAAAATAAGCAATGGTGTTTCAACCTTGTCTACATATTTCAATGGTGAATGATGCCATAGCTTCTCTATATTTTCGAGCCCCGCTTGAATTTGCCAGTCTGTAAAGTAATAGCCAATATCACTCACTCCTGCAAAGCTAATCCAGTTCGATATAGAGCGTTGTGTAACTGCTGCCTTAAAGCGGTTGGTATGCCCAACAATCCAGTTGGTCATAAAGCCACCATAGCTTCCACCTGTTACACCTAGTCGAGCTGGATCAATGAAATCAAACTGCTCTAAAGCATAGTCTACAGCGGCCATCAGGTCTTGATAGTCATTGCCCCCATAATCACCACGTACGGCATCCACAAATGTTTGCCCATAGCCATGACTTCCGCGTGGATTTGTATATAGGACTGCAAAGCCTTGAGCAGCTAGGATTTGGAATTCATTAAAATAGGTGTTGCCATACATCGCATGCGGACCACCATGGATTTCAAGAATAAGGGGATATTTCTTTCCTTTTTCATAACCCACTGGCTTCATGATCCAGCCGTTAACCTTCCAGCCCTCAGCTCCTTCAAACTCAATGCTCTCTGGCACAGCTAACTCTTTCGTCTTTAAAATGTCTTCATTGACTGTCGTCAATCGTACTTTATCACCTGTTTTTAAGTTAACGTAATATAAATCGCCTGGATTCGTTGTCGTACTTATGGCGACAATGGCTTGATCATTTTGAGCATCTAATGAAAAACCATAAACGTATTGATCATCGTGAATAGCTGGATAAATTTCACCATCTACATTCCCAAAGTAAATTGCCGCATTGCCGTGATCTGTTACTTGGAAATAGAAACTATGATTATCATTCATCCATTGTACACTTGGTGCTGCTACCCCTTGCAGGAAATCACCGATGACATAATCACCGACAGGGGCATCAAATTCACTTGTTACACAGCTTAGCAGATTTTGTTCCATATCATAAATCCATAGCTTCGCTTGTGTGGCATTTTCGAACTCACGTTTTCCTCCAACAAAGGAAAGGAAGCGGCTATTAGGCGACCAAGACGTTTGGTAATAAGAGCCAATCCCCTCTGTTACCTTACGACTCTGTTTTGTTTCTAGATCGAATAAATAAATATCCGCATTAAACGAAAAATCTAAGTCCTCTGCTCGATCTGCTAAGTACGTAAGATAACTGCCATTTGGCGACCATGTACTCAGATGGAAATGCTCGTTCCCTTCTGTCACTTGCTCTAAGTCACCAGATTTTAAATCGACAATGGCAATGTGAGTATGCTGGTCCATATCCATAAATCCACCCGCATCCGACTTATGTTTCATCCTATCGATTTCGAGTGGCTTTAGTTCTTTTTCTTCTTTCTTGTCATCGTCAGCTTTGTCTAAGATAGTTTCATCTTTACCTAGCATCACTGAAAAGGCAATTTTCTCTCCACAAGGAGACCATACGGGCGTTGACGCACCGTTCTTGCAATACGTCACTTGCTTCGCCTCTCCCCCTGTTTTCGACAGTACAAAAATTTGTGGCTTGCCTGATCTTGTCGAAGAAAAAGCAATTTGACTGCCATCTGGCGACCAGACAGGAGAGCTTGTCCGATCGTCACCATAAGTCCATTGCTGAGGACGTTTGTCTTTTAAATTTAAATAAAATAAGTTAGATACATAGTCTTTTTTCTTCTCATCAATACGTGTCTCTACATACACTACCTCAGTCCCATCAGGTGAGAGCTGTGGATCTGCCACTGATTTCAAGTGATAAAGATCTTCTGGTTGAATCCCTTGTTTAGATGTCATGTTCTTGCTCCTTTGTATTGTCATTTTCTATGCTCTACTACAATATTTCGACACCCTAAGTATTATTCCTGCAACTCTATCGATTTTTTTACTAGTTCCCAATCAGCATTCATTTTTGTTCTGCGATAAAACTTATAAAAAGGTTCATTGGAACGAGCTTGGTTCTGATAGAGACGAATGATTTGTAGCAAAAAATCCTCAATATGATCAATCCCTACCCTTTTCGCGAAGAGAGTACCCGCCTGTGCCTTCGCCCCCATAGGGATGGCTCCTAAATAAACATCAAAGCTCTCATGCTGATAGACTAAACCAATATCATCATATGTAGGATTATAGCAAGCCGATGCACAGCCATTCACATTGACTCGTATTCTTGTAGGCACAGTTATACCGTCCAATGCCTGATAGAGTTGTTCTGTTTGAGGAACTGCCTCCATTTTTTCACCATCACAAAAATCACATGCCTTCATGGCAATATGAGGTCCTGAGGAAGCAACAAACAGTCCAGCCTCCTGTAAGGCATGGGTCGCTTCTGTCAGTTCGCTAGAGGGGATCGATAATAATATGCTATAGGAGGCCGAATATTTAATGGCCCCCTTCTCCCCTACAATTTCAGCTATTTTTTGAAACTGGGCTGGCGTATAATGCTTATTAATAATGCCAGGGCTTACCACTAATCGTGTATAACCACCTTGCTGATTTAGAGTTTCGAACGTTTTATCTGGTATGTTTTGACGAAATGCATTCATTGTTATCGCTCCTTAAGAAAAAGGAGCTAGCAAAGCGCTAGCTCGAATGTTTTTAAAAGTTGGCAGGGTAGAAGCCCTTGGCTAAAATTTGAATGGCCGCTGCAGCACGTACCCCTTCGGATGCCGCTGAAAGTGGAAGAATGACAAAACGATCATTTTTGACTGCTTCCATTTCCTTCAACGCTGGATCATTTTTTAAGAATTTTATCTTTTGTTCAGCAGTTGTTTCACCATAATCAATGACAACCACCACCTCTGGATTGCGATCTACTGCATCTTCCTTGGATACCGTTGTCCATCCTGACTCCACATCTCCAAAGATATTTTGACCACCAGCGATTGTTACTAGCTCATTCATAAAATTTTGACCAGCCGTGAATACATCTTTATCACCACTGTCAAAGACTAGCACACGTAAATTTTCACTGTCTTTTGGTAATTTCGCTTGAATTTCTTCGACATCTTTTGTCATCTGTTCAATTAATGCTTCACCGCGATCTTCCACGCGGAATATTTCCGCGATATGACGAATATCCGTGAAAATATCCTCTAATGTTGGCTTTGTCATATTGGAAGCCGTATGTAAATACGTATGAATTCCTAATTCTTCAAGCTCCTCTGGTGTTCCAACACCTTTCTCACCAAAGCCACTTTTCCAGCCTGCATACAAGAAATCTGCCTCGGCATCAATGACTTGCTCCTTTGTTGGATATTGATCTGAAAGAACTGGAACTTTATCGTAGGCTGCTTGAAGTGGCTCGTAGATTTTATCATCTAAATAAGCTGTCCCTACCATGGAATCCTCTAAGCCTAATGCAAGCATAATTTCTGTTACATGCTGATTTAGGCTAATGGCCTTTTTAGGTGCTTCCTTATAGGTTTGGGTAGTTTCATTATTTTCAATGATGATCTCAGATGCTGTCGCCTCAGACGGTTCAACTTTTTCAGTTTGTGTTGCTGATTCAGGCTTGTCCTTTGCGCCACACGCTCCTAATACAGCGATTAAGGCGATGACCATGACTAGCCAAATACTTCTCCATTTTTTCATGTCCTTTTCTCCTTTGTTGTCATAAATATAGAAAGAAATCAGAGACTTCTTTGCTACTAGGATAATTGGAAGGGCATAAAAAAACCCTCTTGTCGCCAAGAGAGTTGCATAGTGAAAAAACGGTATTAGTACCTTTATCACTATCCCCATCCTCGTGGTTCTTAGTTAACATACATATACTGGCAGGTATCCTGGCTTAGGTTCATCATCTATACGCCTTCCCATAGTAAAACTACAGTGGCATGCTGTATAGACTCCCCATTTACAGTTGCGGGACAGCATCGGAATTACACCGATTTCCCTTTTAAGCAAATGACTAAGGCCATTTGCACCAATATGTTCTATTTATGCTATTGATAGACTAGCAGTTCATGCGTTAATTCTAAATCAGTAATAGAATGCAAAAAATATAATCATCATTATATTAGCACTATTTCGACAAAAAGACGAATCATTTTACAAGATATAGTTGTGCTAGTATTCTGATACAATGAGAAGATAGCTACCTATAGAAACGAGGATATATTATGTACAAGACGATTGGGGTTCTTGCTCATGTTGATGCAGGAAAAACAACCTTTTCTGAGCAAGTGCTTTTTCATACAAATAGTATTCAAGCGCGGGGACGTGTCGATCATCAGGATGCCTATTTAGATAATCATGAGCTTGAGCGCAAACGGGGCATTACGATATTTGCCGAGCAAGGACGCATGACTATTGGCGACGATACATATACGCTGATTGATACACCAGGACATGTCGATTTCTCCCCAGAGATGGAGCGTGCCATCCGTGTCATGGATTATGCCATCATTATTATTAGTGCAGTAGAGGGTATTCAAGGTCATACTGAAACGGTATGGCAGCTTTTACGAAACTATCATGTCCCTACATTCTTTTTTATTAATAAAATAGATCGTGACGGAGCAGATGTAAGGGCTGTGATGACCCAGCTCCATAAAGATTTCTCGGAACATGTATTATTCGTCGATGAACCACTTCAGGAGAATTATGTTTCGAGCACAATCATGGAATGGCTAGCGGAGCGTGATGAAAATCTCCTGGATGCCTTTTTGAATGAAACTTTGGAGCATGGTCTGTGTATGAAGCAGCTACAATCGATGATTAAAAATGAATCCGCCTTCCCCTGCTTTACTGGTTCGGCATTAAAAGATGAAGGCATTCAAGAATTGATTGCTCAACTTCCACTCATAACGGGTACTCACTTCGCGCCGGAAGCACCGTTTCAAGGAGAAGTCTTTAAAATACGACATGATGGCCATCAGCGTCTAACATTCATCAAGGCTTTAACAGGAAAATTACATGTTCGAGATGAATTTACGTTTGGAGACCTTACAGAGAAAGTAACAGAAATTCGTCTTTATAACGGCAGTCGATTTGAAACTGTTCAGCATGTTGAGGCCGGTGAAATCTTCGCTGTTAAAGGACTCAGCCAGGCAAACATTGGCGATCACATTGGCAGTAACAGGCTATCACAACCCTATGAGCTTGTCCCTACATTACAGGCAAAAGTTCAATACGAGGGTGAGCAACATATTAAAGAAGTATTAAAGATTTTCCGTCTACTAGAGGCCGAGGAGCCATCATTGCGTGTCGTATGGCAGGAAAAGTTTCAGGAAATCCATGTGCATATAATGGGTGTCATTCAGTTAGAGGTCCTGATTGAAGTATTATTGAAGCGCTTTACACTAAACATCACTTTTGGGGAGCCGCAAATATTATATATGGAAACAATTGCGACAACCGTTACAGGCTACGGACATTTTGAACCACTTAAGCATTATGCAGAAATTCATTTATTAATGGAGCCAAATGAACGTGGGACAGGCATTACCTTTAGCAATGCCTGTCATGCAGATGATTTATCAGTGGGCAACCAACGCCTCGTAGAAAAGCACTTGTTTGAACGTGATCATCATGGCTTACTCACAGGCTACGCAGTAACAGATATTCATTTTACGCTCTTAACGGGACGTGGACATAATGAACATACGTCTGGCGGTGATTTCCGAGAAGCCACTTTCCGAGCTCTGCGCCAAGGACTGGAACAAGCACAGAACGTCCTGCTTGAGCCCTATTATCGCTTTAAAATGAAGGCTTCCAATGACTTTATCGGCCGTATGATGACCGACATTCAACAGGCTGCTGGCACCTTCGACGACCCTGTACTCACTGAAACAGACGTTGTATTAACAGGACGTGCACCAGTAGCGACCTTCATGAGCTATAGCACGATTTTTGCCGCCTATACAAATGGGAAAGGTGCGCTTACCCTCCAATTTGATGGCTATGATGTGTGTCATAATGCAGAAGAAGTAATAACTCAAATAGGCTATGATAAAAATGCCGACCCTGAATACAGTTCTTCCAGCATTTTTTGTGCAAAAGGTAAAGGCTATTCTGTCCCTTGGCAAGAGGCGCAAGCAGCCATGCATTGTCAGAGTTAAGTTCATGTACTAGCATGGCAAATCTGTTGAACTGGTACTTCAGATGAAGATAGAATATCTATACAAATAATAAAGCAAGCCCTCCGCTTCATGGAGGGCTTGCTTTTAAATGGCACCAACAGCTTTCTTTGAAGGCTTGTGCACCGGATAGGCAGGTTCAACCACCACGTAACCTTGTGTATTCATGAAGTCGATAACTACTTTTCCAGGCTGGCTTTTTAATATTTGTAGTTGATCAATTAATGTTAATAATAGCTCGTGTCCGTTCCCACGTGGATGCCAATTAAAGTGATAATCATTTAATTCCTGAACGGCTTGAAGAAACTGTGAGTATTCCTGCTGCACAAATGCGATTAGTTTATCCTGATGAGGAATTTGCTCTAAATCGTTCATATACGTTTCATAAAAACGGATGACAATCGAGCACAATAAATCATTGACACGTGCAGCACTTAACACTGGATTGGGCTCCTGTGAAAGACGGTCAAGATTAGGCTTTGCTCGTGTTGAATCAATGCGTGTAATTAAGTGGTACTGCTCCCCATTCACCTCATAAACAATAGGGTTGGTTGGCATATACATCATAAAGCTATTCGTCTTCGTTTTCAGTTGATCCGTTAACGTTGCCTGAGCAAAAAGATGGCCCTCTACCTCCCCATTTTGTATCCAAATAATGTCTTTATTATATAAGATTTGCTCAAAAAAGCGATCGTTGCGAATCAGTCTCGTTGCTAATAATTGATCTATTAGTGATTCAACCACCATTCTTGTTTTCGCTTTCTTGGCAACTTCTGTCCGTGGCTGCTTACAAATCTTCATATCTACAAAAGGCGTTTCCTGTGTTGTCGTTGCATGAATATTCATCCTATGTGCATCCCCTTTGCGTACATATTTTCAAAACAAAAAGGACTTCCTACTATGTTTGAGGAAATCCTTCGCTTTAATGTGCTTCATCACACAATGCCAAACAAACCCTAAGTAAATGCGAAGGAGTTCTAAAATGAACCCTTTCATGAACTTTGGGCGTTTGACGTACTGTGACGAACAGAGCATTCTGTTTTGTCAACATGCCACCTCCTATTCCTCGTAGGTTTATGGTGTGTACTCGTAACTAGGCAGGTATCCTGACTCATGGTCATCGCCACTTTTCCCCTTCCCATCATTTGACAGTGGTTGCTGAAAAGTCGCTCACATTTACAGTTGCGGGACAGTGTCGGATTCACACCGACTTCCCTTTTAAGCAAATTGCACGCAATTTACACCTATTACTACACGCTATTCAATTGTGAAGGAATGCTGTGTACTATACATTCCTTATAGACTATTAAAATCAATTGTAAGGTAGTCTATTTCTGATGTCAAATAACATAAAATATTCCAGTTTTTTTATTATTATCTTGCCGTCTATTTAACTCAAATTGAAGAGACACTTTTTACTTGTTATTCTTTTGCCCCATAATGCGTTAATACGGCAAAATTACATGCTAAAATATCTGTAATAGATTCTACAAAAACAAAAGAAAGTCGACTGATACTATTTGGGTGCACTTTGCGGTATAGTTAGAATACAGAGAAATAGCATTGACGCAAAACTAACGCAAGTTAAATCGGAATAATAATATTATTATTGTTTATTTCGGAATGTTCAAACTACAACTAGTGTCACTTAGAAGACTTGAAACAATCACCTACCCGATTCAATGATTCTCCCTACGCGAAAGTTTTGAGTGATGTAACTATAGAGTAATAATTTCACCAGAGTATTGTCTTAATTGTTCTATGGCTAATGTTACGGCTACTTCCTCAGTCTCAATCAAACTCAACCCTATTTTAATAGGACTCCAAAATTCATACCCGCAGTCTTCTTGCCACATATATACTTCTGTTGTAAAAAGACCATCTCTCCGTTTTATAATTTCAACTTTATATTGATTACTTGGAGACATTATTTCCTTTAGCATCTGTTCCATCGTTTCACCATCTTTACAAATATTAATGTGTATATTATAACTATTGTTCTTCAAAAAGAAAAAATTGTGCGTAAGGCCAGAGCAGCAGAGGGCACCAATTAGCGCTTCGATTTCTTTGTACTTATTGCATTCTAATAACTTCATTGTGTGATTGAGTTTCTTCTTATAATAAACTGTTTCAAAAAATTTTCTACTAGTAAGTAATTAAAAATAATTGTAGAATAATAACCTATATGTTATTCAAAAGGAGAAATAATATTTTGTTAGACATCATCTTCCCACTAATTGGGCTACTCATATGCACATCTCTCCTAATCTTTTTTATAAAGAATAAACGCAGTCACAAGGATTTTTATGGGGTTGTAATAACTGCATCTTTTTTTAGCGTCCTATGTTTGTTTCTTGTTGTATGGTCAATCGAAGACTTTATTGCTATTCAAACTAACAATTTTCAAATAGTTACCGGTAAATGTACCGTAAGAGAGTTTGAATCAAACGGAAGAACCGCAATCCACGATCTACTTGTAGACATTAACGGCGAACTCGATTTCACGGGAGATTTTGATAAATTTAGTGATGTTAGACAAGGAACCTACGACTGTACTGTAAAATATATCGAGAAATCTCGCACCTTGTATGACATTCATCCCCTTTCTACTAATGAATAGTTTTTAAAAAACGACCTGTTTAATGGAATAATAATCCTGTTTACGTTGTTATAAAAAGAACGATACTATATGAATGTCAGCTTTAAAATAGCTACAAGAAATGTTTAATAGATATACATAGGAAGTGAACAATTGTATTATTTGGTAGTCATACTAGGATTATTATTTGTGATCATGGCAGTTATCGTATTTATTTTTATGTATGTCGAGAAAGAATTTCCATTTATAATGGTAGCTAAGACGGTTGCTGCATTTTTAGTAGGTGTTTTATTGTTAATAGTTACCGTACCAAGTCTAAAATATATTATTAAAAAAGACTATGATGTTATTCGTGGGGATTGTATGATTGAGGTTTCTTCTTCCGGGCGATCTGCTGAAGCAACGTTTAACATGATAGATACGGATGAACAATATTCCTTTACAGAAATACCTGCGCTAGATGCTTATGGAAAAGCAATCCCTTACTATTGTAAGGTGACAGTGACAAAGGACCATATGGTTGAAATAGGCTACGAAATTTATGAGTCTAAATCACATAAATTAATATTAAAATATAACTAGAGACGATTGTAGCCGCCTCTAGTTTTTTTGTCCAATCCCCTACAGATTGAACGTGCTTCATCATCCCACTTGAATAAAATCACACTAACATTGATGTACATAGTCGTATCATCTTCATATGGTGGTTACTTAAATATTTATGAATCTCACAAAAAAATTACTGTATCTGACTAAGAAAAGATTGCAGAAGTATTGAATATGGAGTTAATTATTGATATTAAATCGAAAAATAATTTAAAAAAACGCTCTAGTATAAACTAGGCGCTCTTTTAAATGTCTTTTTCGCTGTCTTTTTAAGTCGTGGCGTATCAACTTCTTTTGGGAATGCCTCCACGATCTTTTAACGAATAGAAAATCTATTTAATTTTGCCTCCGTAGCAAGCATGACCGTGTGAAGCACATTCTGTCGGCTTTCTTGTTCTCTTCTGAAGTAGAGACTACGTATAAAATTCTTGTTGTTTACGCGGGTAATCACCTGACTACGACTTCTCGGCAAATTGCAACATTGCGCTAAGCTACTAATCCAATCTGCGATTTCTTGATGTGGAAGTAGCTCCTTGACAATTATAGCATCCACGATGTTGACCAATCGCTCATCATCCTCATCGCTAAAAATATGTCTACCATTATCGAGCTTCTCAGAAATAGCGACAAGAATCTCACCCCGCATGACGGTGCTGCACTCTTTACACTGCACTAGCTCGGCAAGAACATCGGCACCGTGAGACGCGCTGTGAGCCCAGCCTCCTTCTGAAAGGTAACCTCGTAGATCCTTCTCTTCTTTATAGTAACGGAGCATTGTATGTAATAATTGCTCAATCTCCACTTGAGTGAAAAATGGATTTTGTCTATGGCGTTGGACAATCAAAGCGATAGGCAAGGCAGAGAATGTCCTTGTAAAAACTGACTGATCCTCCTCGCTGCCGATATGATAAAACAAATGGTTCTTATCAGTCAAAACAGATAAGAGGCTACGTAACTCTTCTTCACTGAATCTATTCTCTTCCTTTATCCACATATAAAACATCGGATAAATGAGATTATCTCGTAATTCTGGCTGAGGATCACCGATAAATTGAAGTAACAAAGGGAAGAAATCTTGATGCTGCTCACCTTCGCGCAACTGATACTCGTCCTTCTCTATTCTTTGCAAATCGAGCATCAATTTAGTTCTTATATCCTCACATGTTCTTTTTTCTTCCAACATAAAAATCCCCCTTTGGATAATCTTACCTAAGGTAGTAAAAACGAGCAACTTTTTTCTTTGATGAATACCTCTGACATGTCATCGTTGCTTCACCTCAAAGAAGGCTTTTAACAGGGAGCTAATTAGTCAAAATCCTTCCATCTGTAATCGATTGATAAAATGCCTACATGCTTTTCTAACGTAGAACTTTTCATTGTTTTCGTGGCTATTGCTGGATTTCTAAAGCAATCCAGTTCTTGGTAATAACCAAACATGCGACAAATTTCTGGTCTTGCTGAATGAATACCACAACGATCTTTTTGTATATTGAAAAAATGCATGTCCCTTCAAATCTTTACTGATGTCTAAGTTCTGTACGCATTTTGACTAGCATTGATTGGAGTCTCCTTTTAATAACCTTCAGCTCCTTCTCCGTAATTGGAACCGGGCCACAGCACAGCCCCTTACATCCTTCACATGGTAATTTTCCCATCCTTACTCCCCCTTTCAAAGCACAACAAAAAAAGCCTCGCATATATGCGGGCTTTAGATGTGTTTTGCTTTTGTTTCTATAGTATACCATTAATTTGAGCCTAAAACATACTGGGCTAAAACACTTTGCACTTTATAAATATTGGTCGCCTTATTGAAGTTTTTTTGGATGGGTAATGAACTGCCTGATACCCATATTTTGAGCTCAGCATCTAAATCAAATGTACCAGCCGTTTCTACTGAAAAATGGACAATATTTTTATAGGGAATGGAATGATATTCCGTTTTCTTGCCAGTCACTCCTTGCTTATCAATGAGGATTAATCGTTTATTCGTAAAAATAAATATGTCTCTAATAATTTTATAGGCATTTTTAATAGTTTCGTTTGGAATTAGTAAATCATTGACCTCCTCCTGTAATTTTTCAAAATTCACCTCGCTTGCATTGCCGATTAATCCATCAAATAAACCCATGCTTTATCCCCTTTCAGCTTTTATTTGTTTACTATATTATGAAGAGGACCGAGCTACGACTCCAAATTTTTGTATTATTATCGTGTAAGGAGGAGGCTTATTGCGAACACACCGATTCATTGCCATGTCCCTTTTAGCCTCTGTTGTTTTAGGCTGTATGAATGAAGAGCTTGCAGGTGGGAAATTGGCTAAAATCAACATTTCTAACAGCGTTGAATTTGGCTCTGTGCATAGTGCTTTTATGAAAGAATATAAGGAAGAGGATTCTCTCAACCTATCCCATGAAGGAAAGACGACAGCCGTGAGAAATGAGGGAATTGTCAATATGGCTGCCCCACAATTTGACGTATAAGTAATGGATACGGCTGGAAGCCAATATGGCTTTCATCTTTGGTTAGGGGAAGTAGGTCAACATAGTACGTTGAGGAACGTAAAGGTTTGCCATACAATTTATAGCTCTCTGAGGATTTGATCGCCCCACTCAGATCATGGATACAAGAATAAAAAACACCTTCCATTCAAGAAAGGAAAGTGTTTTTCGGTTTATTTTCATTTTATTCGTTTTCTACGGCTTGAAAGAGCATTTGCGCATACTTGTCTGTAAAAGCAAAGCCATCTTCACATTTACGGCTCTCATCAACAATTTCACCCGATTTCATCACGTATATGCGATTGCACAAATAAGAAACTGCCTTTAAATCATGCGAGATAAATAAAATCGCCATGTTTTTTTCTTTATTTAAAGTCATTAATAAATCGATTATCTCTCGTTGAATCAAGCGGTCTAAGCTCGAAACGATTTCATCACATACTAATAGTTGAGGTTCGACTAAAATCGATCTAAGTAAATTAACCCGTTGTCGCTCCCCGCCACTTAACTCAGAAGGCAGAGCTTCTAAAATATCTGATGGGAGCTTTACCATTTCAAGCATTGTTTGTAGTTCACGGTCCGTGAAAGACTTGTGCGCCGACTGTATGGGCTCGTGTAACAATTCCCTGACGGTCCACACGGGGTTTAAGGCAGCCGTAGCATTTTGAAAAATGATTTGGCAATTTTCATAAAAATACGAGCGATTTTGCTTCGTCATTAATTGATCTTCAAAAAACAGATCCCCTTTTTCAGGCTTTTCTAGCTGCATAATTATTTTGGCCAAAGTACTTTTTCCACTACCGCTTTCTCCCACAAGCCCTACGATTTCACCTTTTCCAACTGTTAGGTTTATATTCTTCAATATTCGCTGTCCTGCTCGATAGCTTTTATTCACCTGATCAACGTGAAGCAACAATGTCAACGCCTCCTAAAAATGATGAGCGACAAGCCGCTTCGTGTATGGATGCTTGGGCTCCTTAAAAATTTCCGATACTTGTCCACTTTCTACAATTTCGCCATTTTTCATCACCAGCATGGAATCAGCAATCTTAGCAACCCCTAAATCATGCGTAATGAATAGAATGGTCGTCCCAAGGCGGGTATGAAGATTTTTTAGCAATTTGATAAATTCTTGTTGATGGAGCATATCAAGAGCAGAGGTCGGTTCATCTGCCATTAAAACATCGGGTTCATTATAGAAGGCGCAGGCAAGCATGCAGCGTTGTAGCATACCACCAGAAAGCTCAAATGGATAGCGTTGTAGCACATCCTCCGGTAAGTTTAATTCCTTTAAAATAGCCATGATTTTACTTAAAAATTCCTCTTCCTTATGTCCCACCCTCGAAGCCGTCAACCGATAGAGTTGCGGCTTCATTTTTTGAGTTGGTGAAAAACTATTCGTGGCATCCTGAAAAATGGTAAAGAAATGCTTTTTCCGCAGCTCCACACGCTCCTGTTCAGACATGGCCATGAGGTTCTTTTCATTAAATAAAATCGAGCCTTCCATACTTGCTCGTGCTGGCAGCATCCCAAGCAGAGCGGAAAGGGTCGTACTTTTACCACTACCACTCTCGCCAATGATAGCGGTAATATGCCCTTTAGGCACAGTAAAAGTCAAACCTTGAATAAGGGATTTGCCGGATACGCGAACAGCCAAATTGTCAACCTTAAACATGCGATCGGCTCCCTTCTTGTTTGAATGTACCTCCGATAACTTGCACACATAAAATTGTTATAAAAATTAACAGCCCAGGGAAAAGTCCTATCCACCAAGCCCCTACAAGTAAATCATTTTGCGCTGTGTACAGCATTGTTCCCCATGATGGAGTAGCTGGTGGGACACCAATTCCTAAAAAACTTAAGGAAACTTCGGTAAAAATAGCCCCAGCAAAATTAAAGATGGTCACCACAAATAACGCAGGGATACAATTACGTAATAAATGCCCAAAGAGAATTTTCCACAAAGGCGTGCGGAACATTTTCGCCATCTGCACAAATTCTTGTTCCTTTAATCGGATAAACTCAGAGCGGACGATACGGGCCGTAACAAACCATCCAGTGATCCCCATAATCATCGCCATTCGCCACACACTGCCCTGCATAATTGCCTGTAGAGCTAAGACGATCACTAATGAGGGAATGGTTAAAAGGGCTTCGAGAATACGCATCATTACAGCATCAATGACACCGCCGAAATATCCGCTTATGCCCCCATAAATGATGCCAATTATGCTAGATAGCACAACGGACACAGTGGCAATGAGGAGCGTCACCTTTCCTCCGACTAATAAGCGCGAAAGAACATCTCTCCCTAGCTGGTCAGTCCCCAATAAATGGATAGCATTCGGTGCTTGATAAATTTGATTCATATCCATCACATTCGGCTCAAAAGGAGCTAATAATGAGGAAAAAATAGTCGTTGTACAAATGAGAGCTAAAAGCACAAGCCAAAAGATCGGGTACTTTCGCTGTTTTCTCATACAAATCCCCCTCTTCTTAATCGAGGGTTCAAGCCAATCATCAGAATATCAATGACGAATAAACAGATGACCACAACCACACCTATGATCAATATAGCTCCCATCAAAACGGGGAAATCCTTGAGCATGACGGATTTTACTAAAAGCTGTCCTAAGCCTGACCAACCAAATAATGTTTCGACCACAATGGAGCCTCCGAAAAATGATGGGATGGTCACACCAACATAGTTGATATAAGGAATGACAGCATTTCGTAAAATCATAGTTCGAATTTCACGTTCAGATACTCCATTCGCACGTGCCACTTGTACATAGTAGCTATGATTCTCTACTTTCACACTATCCTGCAAAAAACGGGCAAATATGCCAACATGGGAAATAACGAGGACTGTTAGCGGGAGTACCATATGATATAAACGATCCACGAACCCTCCATCACCTCGCACATCATTCATTCCCGAAGACGGAAACCAACCTAATGTTATGGAAAAGACCATAATAAATAATATGCCTAGCCAAAATGGGGGTATCGCGGAGCTAGCAATACTAAAGATAGAAAGTCCTCGGTCGAGTAATGAGCCCTCCCTCATGCCAGCCTGTAAGCCAAGCCAAATAGAGGCAATGGTTACTACGACTAACGTTAAAATAACGAGCTGTAGCGTATTCGGTAACCGCTCAAGTAAAATCGTCAAGACAGGTCTTCCTTCTTTAGCTGAGTACCCTAAATTACCTTGTAATGCTTCCCCCAACCAAGTCCCATACTGTAAGAGTACGGGTTGATCGAGTCCAAAGGCTTGTTCAATACGTTCCTTCTCAGCTGTCGTTAATGTTTGGGCATTACCTCCATAATAAGCTGCTGCGGGATTGCCAGGAGCGGCATGCATCATGAAAAAAGAGAGGAAGCTCACAATAATGAGGACAATTGTCCCCATTATCACTCGCTTCCCAAGCCATTTAGCGATCATTCCATTTCCACTCCTCGACATTCCATAAGAAGCCTGCTCCATGGTGACCTAAAATTCGCTCTTTAACACCGCTAATCTGTTTATCGATACCATAGACAGCATCCACATAAGCAAAGTAGGCAAACGGTGGGTCTTGAGCTAGCTCCTCCTGCAATGCCATATAGACCTTCTTACGTTGCTCAGGATCCACCGTAGTTCGACCTTCTTCTAGCAATGCGTCTACTTTTGCATTGGCATAGCTGCCGTAATTATAGCCAGCACTCGTGAGACTGGATTCTCCAGAATGGAAAAGGCTGTACGTATGATGGTCTGCATCATATGGACTTCCCCATCCAACCATAAAGGCTTCTGTTTCTTCAATGACAATATTGCTCCAATCCAGTGCAGCCACTTTCACATCTGCCCCAACAGCTTTATAGCCCTCCGCCACATAATTGGCCATATTCACACGCACAGTATCAGTAATCGGCGCGGTAATGGTAAATGTTAATTTTTGACCATCCTTATAGCGGAAACCGTCATCAGCTAATTGCCAGCCAGCTTGCTCGAGCAGCTCATTTGCTTTTTTTACATCGTAAGTATAATGTTCGATTTTTTCATTCACAAAATTATGTTTTTGTAGTGGCGAATAAGCTTCTGTGCCGTAGCCATGTAAAATACCTTTTACGATGCCTGCACGGTCCGTTGCATAGCTAATCGCCTTTCTTAGTGAAACATCCTTCCAAATCGGATACTTCATATTGAATAGAACGCCGCGATAGTCAGCGGATTCAACCTCGTACATTTTTAAATGTTCTACTTTTGATAGTTCCTCAACCTGATTTGGATCAAGTAATGCAATATCCACCTCACCCGATTTTAGCTGTAAGGCACGCACATTGCTATCAGGAATAAATTTAAAAATGACTTGTTCAATTGAAGCTATTGTACCATAAAAAGTAGGAAATGCTTTGAGTGTCAAGCTTGTCCCTTTATCCCATTGTTCAAACATATAAGGACCGGCACCGATTGGTTGTTGATTAAATGATGCAGTTCTCATTTCCTGTCCTTTGAAGGCATGCTTTGGCAAAATTGGCACAGTTAATTTGTCTAGCATCGGCGTAAATGGTTCATCTAATTGGAGGGTCATTGTCGTGTCGTCGATTTTTTTCATGCCCGTCACATGGATAAAATCAGATTTTAAATAGGAGCCGTTTGCATCGTCAAGAATACTTTCGATGGTGAAAATAATATCGTCGACTGTTAAAGCCTGCCCATCATGAAATGTCACATGATCATTTAACACAATTGTATAAGTCATCTGGTCATCTGATATATTAATACTTTTAGCAATATCAAATACAGGTACATTTTGTTCATCGAAACGCATCAAACCTCTAAATAAAAAGGCATCCAAATTCGTTTCCTCTAAAAGAGGGTTTAAACCTGCAAACTCTGACTCAGAAGCAAAAACAAGCTCATTCGCCTGAGAAGCTGTCGAAGCAGATGACTGTTTCTCCTCGCCTTGACTGGACTCTTTTGTACAGCCTGCAAGACAAAGTATTATTAGAAGTATCCATACTGAAAACTTTTTCAAATCACTATCTCCTTTATCACAACAGAAATTACAGTAATGCTGTCATATGTTCAAACATACGGTTTATTTCCTTGTGAAGTGTTCGTTGCTCTTTGGCGAGCCATCTACAATGAATCGCCTGATCTGTTAGCTTTGTTACACTTGCCTGAAGAGATTGCTCCTGTTGAATCAAAGCCTGTAAATCTCTCATGTTTATATTATTCACAAGTGGTGACACAATCCATAAGGAACCGATATAGAGTGCCTTTTCGAGCAAGCCAAGTGCTGCAAAATTCATTTCCTGTGGTTTAAAATGGATGGAATCAAATGCAATAAGTTTATTTTCTACATAAACCTTATATTTAGATTGGTAGTCTTGATAATCAAAGACTTCTCCCCGCATTTCTCGGCCAGGTGCAATAATTTCACCCCAAATTAATGTCGAGCTCTCCTTCATGTGAATAGTTGCATCCGTTTGAAACTTGGCTCGTTCAAAAGGAATAGTCACTTCAGGAAGCCATTCTAGCCGTGCCTTATCAGCAATTTCAACCGTAATAGCCTGGGTACAATGATCACCTGTATGCGAAGGGTAGATTTTCAATGCTGATTGTTGCTTAAGCCTTACTCGGCTTTCGGGTGCCAGTTTGACATTGATTTCATTGCGGTCTCCCGCTACCATTCCGCCAGAGGATTCCATCAAAAATACTGTGGCAGTTGGATCACTACCTTCATATAATTCACGGCTAGCCTTTAAGGGAGGCTGCTGATACACATGAACTAGTCGTGTATAGCCCCTCCTAGGCTCAAAGGCCATTTCTAATTTGCCGAAATGATTGATCTTTTGTTGATTAAGCATGGTTGTCAACAGCTTCGGCACCTTCAAGTAGCATATGGTGCTGAATCCATTCAACCACCTTATCTACATTCGTTTGTGAACGAACATCTGCAAAAATATAGGGACGGCCACCACGCATTTTTTTCACATCCTGATCCATTATTTCTAGATCAACCCCAACATGAGGCGCCAATGATGTTTTATTGATTAGTAGTAAGTCTGAACGCGTTAGCGCTGGACCGCCTTTACGTGGGATATCCTGTCCTTCTGCCACATCAATTACGTAAATATAGCCATGCACTAGCTCAGGACTAAATGTTGCAGATAGATTATCGCCACCACTTTCAATGAAAATAATATCTAAATCTTGGAAGCGTTTATTTAAATCATCAATCGCTGCAAAATTCATCGATGCATCCTCACGAATAGCTGTATGAGGACAACCACCTGTTTCCACCCCAATAATACGCTCTTCCTCTAAAACACCATTCGTTATTAAATATTGAGCGTCTTCCCTTGTATAAATATCATTTGTGATAACCGCTACATGATAATGCTCATGCATCACACGTGTTAATTGATCTACTAAAGATGTTTTTCCTGACCCAACTGGGCCGCCGATACCAATACGGATTGGTTTCATTGTTATCCTCTCTCTTTCTATGAAATAAATAATCTGGAATATAAAAACTCATGTTTCATGGATGCCAATTCAATCCCTAACGCATTATTCGTTAAATCATCCATCGTTAATGACATCACTGTTTGCGCTGCTTCTTCTACCGAAATCAATAGCTCATTCAATGCTTGGACACCTGTATTCTGACCAAACGGTACTGCACGTACAGCATTTTGTACTAGGCCGCTAATTGATGCATACATAAAGGTCATCACTGCGTGAAAGACATTGACACCTAGCGCCTCGCAATAGATTCCATAAAGCACGGCGTAATGTCCCTTTACTTCTTCACGCTCGATTCTCTCCTTCCACTGCGATAAAAAGGGGTATTCCATAAGCGGTGTCACAGTTCGTACAAATTGCTTCCCTACATTGACACTCGCCTCTTTAGATTCCTTAGCAAGTTTCATAGCCCCACAAAGTTCATCGAGCTCTGTAAGACGAGCAATATCTCTGTCTTTTGCTGCATGGAATGCTTCTTGAATAAGAATCGCATCTCCGTGCACTAAATTATGAAATAAATAGCCCTGACAAAATTCGATTAATTGTTCCTTTGTGCAAATGAGATCTTCTTGAATATACGTTTCCATACCATAGGAATGTGTATATGAACCTATTGGGAATGCCGAATCATGAATTTGTAAAAGTTGCAGTATCGATAAATTAGTGAGAGTGTCCACGGTATTTGAATGGCTGCTTGAAACGTCTTTCTGTTGTTTCATAGTGCACCCCTATTTCATCTAATAATGGATTTATCGTATGATCTGCTCGTACGATGATTTCATTGTTTTCAATTAGGCAAGGCGTATGACGATTTCCTAATTCGAAAGCTGATTTTCCCATTTCATGCATGTCTTTGGGCGTAATAACAATGACAGGCTCTAATTTTGTACGAATTGCTATACGAAGGTGATCATCCTCAAATAATAAATCACCATATTTTAATGGTTCATCGCCTTCTAGTCGTAAAGCAATGTCTGTACCTTGATCTGTTTCTGTGCGAAGAATTCGTTTGCTTAATTCCTCCCATTCTAGCTCAATCCATTCTGTTGTCTTTTGCTGATGTTCTTCTTCGTGGGCAATATTCCCAATAATTTTTTCGATTAACATATGTTTAGCACCTCATTGTCTTTTTATTGGCTGTTACTCTCACTTTAATTGCTTAGAATAAGAAATATCGTTGAGCCATTGGTAGTACATCTACAGGCTCGCATGTTGCTAATTCACCATCAATTTTTACTTCATATGTTTCTGGGTTCACATCAATTTCTGGCGTCTCATTATTAAGCTTCATGTCAGATTTACGAATATTTCGGCAATTCGAAACCGTCCCAATCATTCGTTTTAAGCCTAATTTTTCTGGCAATCCTTCTTCTACCGCAATTTTCGGTAAAAATGTCATGCCACAATTTTGAGGACCTTGTCCGTAAAAGCCATAAGTCTGACGCCCTTTCATTGGCTGCGGTGTTGGAATAGATGCATTTGGATCACCTGTAATACCATAAACGGCAATACCAGCCTTGATGACCACTTCAGCCTTTACGCCAAAGAACGCTGGTTCCCATAAAACAATATCGGCTAATTTTCCTTCTTCCAGTGAACCAACCTCATGGCTAATACCATGTGCGATTGCTGGGTTAATATTTAGCTTCGCCATATAGCGCTTGACGCGATAATTATCGTGTTCCTTGCCCTCATCCTGTGGCAAAGGTCCACGTTGCTTTTTCATTTTGTCGGCTGTTTGGAACGTCCGTATCGTCACCTCTCCCACACGACCCATCGCCTGTGAATCCGAAGACATGATGCTCAATATTCCTAAGTCCTGCATAATATCTTCTGCAGCAATCGTTTCAGGTCTGATACGTGAATCTGCGAATGCGACATCTTCTGGCACATCATGCTTTAAGTGATGGCATACCATCAGCATATCTAAATGCTCATCAATCGTGTTCGTCGTAAATGGTTTCGTAGGGTTCGTCGAGGCTGGCAAAATATTTGGTAAAGATGCCATTACTAGCTGGTCAGGCGCGTGTCCACCACCAGCACCTTCTGTATGGAAAATATGAATAACACGGCCATCGATGGCATTGATTGTATCTTCTACAAATCCTGCTTCATTTAATGTATCGGAGTGCAGGGCTACTTGAATATCGTACTCGTCTGCAACGGTTAAGCTTTGATCCAGTGCGGAAGGTGTTGCCCCCCAGTCCTCATGAATCTTCAATCCGATGGCACCCGCACGAACTTGCTCGATAATTGGTGCTGGGTCCGAGGCACTACCTTTAGCAAGTAATCCAACATTCATTGGAAAGCCTTCCACAGCCTGTAACATGCGATGTAGATGCCATTCACCAGCAGTTAGGCTTGTCGCCTTTGAACCTGCTGCTGGTCCTGTTCCGCCACCAATAAAAGTTGTTGTGCCTGCTAATAGGGCCGTTTCAACTTGATCGGGACTTATGAAGTGGATATGCGTATCAATGGCACCAGCTGTTGCTATAAGCCCTTCCCCTGCATAAACCTCTGTCCCTACGCCGATAATCATATCCTGATCGACGCCATCCATACTATTCGGATTGCCTGCTTTGCCGATACCAATAATTCGGCCATCTTTAATACCGATATCAGCTTTCACAATACCCGTATAATCGATAATGATGACGTTAGTAATGACTGTATCTAGCACACCTTCATTGCGTGTGTTTTTACCATTTTGCCCCATTGAAACACGCAATGATTTACCACCACCAAAGACACCTTCATCTCCATAGGATGTATAGTCCTTCTCTATTTCGATCCACAAATCTGTATCAGCTAAACGCACTTTGTCGCCAACTGTAGGACCGAACATTTTCGCGTAAGCTTCATGTGTTACCTTCATTTTTCTTCCGCTCCTTTAAAGCCACCTTCAATTGCCTTGTCTAAAATTTCATCTTTATGGTGAGTTGACCCTTCTGTTAGCTTATTTAAGCCAAAGACATGTTGTTTCCCACCAAATTCGACAAGCTCTACTTCTTTTTCTTCCCCAGGTTCAAAGCGAACTGCCGTCCCTGATGGAATATTTAAATGCATACCGATTGCATCTTCACGATTAAATTCTAGAAATCTATTCACTTCGATAAAATGAAAATGTGAACCTACTTGAATCGGACGGTCACCTGTATTGGCTACTAGAACCTTTTTTGTTGCCCTGCCCACATTGATTTCAATCACACCATTTTTTGGTCGGATTTCTCCAGGAATCATCTGCCAACACTCCTTTACTGAATTGGACGGTGGACTGTGACAAGTTTTGTCCCATCTGGGAAGGTACATTCCACCTGTACATCTGAAATCATGTCACCGACACCTTCCATTACGTCCTCTGCTGTCAGAACATGCTTAGCTTCACTCATTAGCTGTGCGACAGTTTTTCCATCTCTAGCACCCTCCATGATGAAACTACTAATAAGGGCAACAGCTTCTGGATAATTTAGCTTTAAACCGCGAGCTTTTCTTTTCAGCGCAAGTTCTCCTGCCACATGGAGGAGTAGTTTTTCTTGTTCTACTGGTGATAGCTTCAAATCAATCTCTCTCTTTCCTATATTCAGAATTATCTTTCAATAATATTTTTCGAAGCATACTTCCTTTCAATTGCATGAGCTTTTTAATACCATTTAGTTTTTTTTAGCATGTAATTGTTGTCTTACAAATTATGATTTCGCAAGGGATATGCGAAGAGAAATAGAAATGACTTGTTGACCCGGCGAACGCGGGTTGCAATAGTTGAAGTGAGTAATAGAGGTAACAGCTAGTCCATTATAAGAAACTAAATTAAAAAATTCAACATTTTTATTTATCTGTGAATTTACAAGTTTTATAAATAACTCATAAAAAAAGAGGCTTATTTTACAGAAAATTGGTCAACTGTAAAAAAGCCTCTTATCATGTGGAGTAAAGTGACAATAAAATTATACTAAAAAACTTGTAAATTTATTTGTTTAGGAACATTATTTCAGGGCTAAAAACCCTTGAAATTCCCCACTTGCCTCTTAAGCACCGAATTGATTGGTTAACTTTTGTAAACTATCAGCTTGCACACTTAAATCCTGTGTGACGTGATTGACAGCTTGCATGGAGGCAGTTTGCTCATCCATTGACTGCAAAACAGACTCTGTGTAATTCGATAAACGGCCCATTCCATCCGCAATAGTTATGACCGTTGATGCCACTTCATTTGCGCTACTGGAAAGCTGTTCGGCTGTTGCGGAAATGTCTTCAAGCTGGTTATTCATACGACTTACATGCTGTGTGATCGTCCCGAATGATTTTGTCGCCTCATCAATGACATAAACACCTTGCTGAACATTTTTCAAATCCTCCTCCACCGATGAAGCGACTTGTTTTGTATCATGTTCAATGCCTACTACTAAGTCAACAATTTGCGTAGCAGAATGCTTCGATTGCTCAGCTAATTGGCGGACCTCTTCTGCTACTACTGCAAAGCCTTTACCATGCTCTCCAGCCCGTGCAGCCTCAATGGCCGCATTTAAGGCTAATAGATTGGTTTGATCAGTAATTGCTGTAATCATATCGGTCATCGATTTAATATCCGACATTTTAGTGGATAGTTGCTGCATCAAACTACTTGTTTTGTCAGTTGACGATGAAATAAATTGCATTTGTTCCTTTGCTACATGTAAAATAGCTACCCCATTTCCAGCAATTTCATTGGCCTCTTTGGCATGACTAAAAACATCCTGTGTAGCAACGGTAATACGTTCAATTCCATCGACAGTTTCTTGCATCGCCTGGGCACTATCACTAGCAGATTGTGCAGCTTGCTTCAAGCCATCTGATGTTTTCTCTATCTGCTGATCTACTTCCTCCACAGCTAGCGTAATTTCACTCGTACTTGCTGATAGTTCTTCAATACTTGTCGATAAATCTGTAGAGCTATTCGCAATTTTTTGTGTCATTGTTCGTAATTGATTTTTCATGTTTAAAAAAGATTGTGCTAGCTGAGAGATTTCCCCATTATCATGTACCTCAATGACAACTGTATCCAATTTGCCTGAGGTAATCCCTTGTGCAGCCTCCGTTAACTGTTTGATAGGCTGTATCACTTTAAAATGGACATAGACCGTGTACGAAAGTGTAATGGCAATTCCCAAGATGGTTAAAACGGTTGCAAGCCATTCTAATGTTGTTACATTGGCCAAATCTAAAAATAAAATAATAATCATTAACACATTTAAAGCTGAAAAGCCAAGTAAACTCTTATTTCGTAAACTCATAACAAATTCCCCCAACTAAAATATTACTTCCATACCATTATTATAGTTGAATAATCCTAAAAAACATAAGAAAAAGCCCCCTTTTATATGAGTAAAGTTCTAATAATCGCATAAAAAAAGACTATAGACAGCCACAAAGGCATATCTACAGTCCATACTATTATTTTAAGTTCATGATGCTTGAGCCAGCGATACCTGGATGTGTCATTTCATAAGGATCTAAAATTAGGTCTAGTTGTTCTTTTGTTAATACACCCGCTTCAATACAAAGCTCACGGATTGAACGACCTGTTAGAATTGCTTCACGTGCAAGACGAGCAGCAACTTCATAGCCAATATGAGGGTTCACGGCAGTTAGTACCCCTACACTTTTCTCTACATATTCTTTCATACGTTCTTCATTTGCTTCAATATCTTTTAAGCAGTTTTCTGTAAACGCACGGAAAACATTATTCATAATGCTGATAGATTGGATTAGGTTAAATACTAATACAGGCTCCATAACATTTAACTCTAATTGACCTGCTTCAGAAGCTAATGAAATTGTATGGTCGTTACCAATCACTTGGAAAGCCACTTGGTTCAGTACTTCTGGCATAACAGGGTTTACTTTACCTGGCATGATCGAAGAACCTGGTTGACGAGCTGGTAAAAGGATTTCCCCTAAGCCGGCACGTGGACCAGAAGCCATTAAGCGTAAGTCATTTGCAATTTTCGACATATTAATCATACAAATTTTTAACGCACCCGATACTTCTGTATAAGCATCTGTATTTTGTGTAGCATCAACTAAATGTGTCGCACCCTTTAATGGTAAACCTGAGATTTCTGCAAGATGCTCATCGACAGATTTAATATAATCTGGGAAAGCATTTAAGCCTGTACCTACTGCAGTTGCGCCCATATTTACATCATATAAGTTTGGACGTGTTTGACGAATACGGACAATATCACGGTTGATGACACGGCAATAAGCTTCGAACTCTTGTCCTAAGCGAATTGGCACTGCGTCCTGTAAATGCGTACGTCCCATTTTAATGACATGAGCAAATTGCTCTGCTTTTTGATGGAAAACGGATTGCATATAATCCATCGTTTCTAATAATTCATCTATTAAATTTAACACAGCGATATGAATGGCTGTTGGGAAAGCATCGTTTGTTGATTGTGACATATTGACATGACTGTTTGGACTTACTGTATGATAGTCACCTTTTTCTTTCCCTAAAATTTCTAGGGCACGGTTGGCGATGACTTCGTTTGCATTCATATTGATGGATGTACCTGCTCCACCTTGGATTGGGTCTACAAGGAATTCAGCATCCCATTTGCCATCAATTACTTCTTGTGCTGCTTCGACAATTGCCTCACCAATTTCTTTTGATAATAGGTGTACTTCCATATTACTTAACGCAGCTGCTTTCTTCACAATCCCCATCGCCTTAATAAGTGAAGAGTGAATTGTGTAGCCTGTAATCGGGAAGTTTTCCGTTGCACGTAGCGTTTGAATTCCGTAATAAGCCTCTGCTGGTAATACGCGCTCACCTAAAAAATCTTTTTCTATACGTTGTGTTGACATCATTGTCGTCTCCTTTTATGTAATACTCACACTTGATAGTAGCTAATAAAAGTCGTATTGTAAACAGTCATTTTTCTGTAAACGAAAAAAATCCTTCAAAAAAGCAAAGAAATCGCTAAAAACCGAGCACATTTTAATAATGCCCTAGCATTATTAGCCGATAAAGGTTCGATACAAAATAATTAGGCAGCTGTATACGATGGCATTAAAAATTTCATTGTGAATCAAAAAAACCAATAGAATAACCGATTAGGTCCATTCTATTGGCTCATTCATTCTTCTATTATTTATTCGATGTTACAGTAAAACGGCTATTTTGGTGTTGAGGATTTTCAAGCTCATCCAATACTGCCACTGCATAATCTGCGTAGCTTACATAACTTTCACCAGCTTCATTTACTAATAAATGATCGACTCCTGTTGTATAGTGACCTGTACGTGGACCTTCTGGATCAAAAAATGCAGATGGACTTAAAAATGTCCAATGGATAGCAGATTGTTGTAGGTCCTGTAGATTTTGTCCTTGATTTTGCGCAGTTGCTAGGAACATAGCTGGGAAATCAGGTGTTTCCATTACACGGATTTGTTTTTCAGGGTCTACAAAAAGACTACCTGCCCCTCCCACAACCAATAATTTTGTATCAATGCCTTCGAAAATTTCGATTAAATGACGACCTGCTTTCACATGTAAATCTTCCTGTCCAGCTGGTGCGCCAAACGCATTCACTACTGAATCGAAGTCATTTACGTCATCCTTTGTTAATTGAAACACGTCTTTTTCTATTACGGGAATAGCTGTTGTTACTTTTGCGGCAGAACGAACGATAGCTGTTACTTCATGACCACGCTGCACCGCTTCCTCTACTATTTTTTGTCCTGCTTTACCTGTTGCACCAATGACAGCAATTTTCATTGTATGTTCCTCCTTAATTTATAGTTGTAACCATTTTAGTTACAGGTTAGATACAGATAGATCATCTTCGCTTAAGTACGAAGCTGATCTAGCACATCCTGCAAAGTCTGTGCCTGTAGCTGTGCTTCCATTGCCTGCCAAATAGATGTGTACACATCTTCCAAAGTATGTTGGATTTCTCGTCCCACTGCACACGCTGGATTCGGCTCATCGTGAATCGCAAAAAGCTGTTCTGGCCCATCGATTGCTTGATAAATTGCTAAAAGTGTTAAATTCTTTGGCTCCACTAAAAGCTCATACCCAGCAACCCCTGAATGTGATAAAAGTAAGCCTGCCTTTTTCAGAACACCAATCATACGTCTTACAACCACTGGATTTGTATTTACACTTCCAGCGATAAAATCGGACGTAAGTAAGCTTTTATCAGATGTTGTAGCAATTAGCGAAAGAATATGGATCGCCACCGAAAATCGACTGTTCACCATATGTATCACCACCTGTTGTAACTATTATAGTTACAGGTAAATAAAAAAGCAAGCACATTGCTTTTCGCTACCTGCTTTTATAGTTCCATTTCTTGACTTATCTATACATACAATTAGATTTTATTGACATAAATCACTAGTTCCTGGCGTATTTGCCCATTGTCCTCATAAAAATCTAAATTATGAAATTCATATTTAAAATGACCTACTGGAAAAGTCACGCTTTCCCCCTGTACTGCCGCAAGTATACCTGCCACGTCGTGTGATACCATGTGTAATAATTCATCACCCGTGACTGAATCTATAAAGATTACGTTCATAAAAAACACCTCCTCAGCCATTATAGCTTAGAAGGCGCTTACATTTATAGTCTTTCTTTATAGCCATTCATACGGATTTCTTCAATCACTTGCATCATGTCGAAAAGTTGTTGCCGGGATAAATTGGAGGTATTAGCGTCCTGCGCTTGTTGCTCGGAAACCTTTTTTCGTTCTAGATGATCGGACTGTTGCTCATTTTCTTCTACTTCCTGAATGACCATTGTTTTCTTCACAACTTTCACCTCTACCATAAATTTGACCGACTACCCATTCCAAATAATGCTAACAATCCCACAATTACTATAATCAACTTCCTAGCTATCAGTCATCCAACTACTAGCCTATTTAGCAAAACATATATTTTGACCTAGTTATAGTGCCAAAAAAACAGCAACCAAAATGGCTGCTGCTTATGTTAGACGGCAATCGGAGCCTTAATAGCAGGATGTGGATCATACCCTTCGATTGATAAATCCTCAAGCTCGATATCAAAAATCGATGCTTTATTTGGATTGATGTGTAACGTTGGTAGTTCCTTTGGCTCCCGAGCAAGCTGTTCTTTTACTTGTTCCACATGGTTCGCATAAATATGCGCGTCCCCAATGCTATGAATAAATTCGCCCACCTCTAATCCACACTCATGTGCAATCAAATGTGTTAACAATGCGTACGAAGCTATATTAAAAGGACAGCCTAATAATGTGTCCAAGCTTCTTTGCATAAGCTGACAGCTTAATTTGCCATTAGATACATAAAATTGGAACATGACATGACATGGTGGCAATGCGGCTTTACTGCCCTTCGCACCTGCATTGATAACATCCTCAGGGTTCCACGCATTGACGATAATACGGCGTGAATCTGGATTATGCTTGATTTGATGAATGACATCCTGCAACTGGTCGATACTTTCCCCAGTAGAAGTTGTCCAATGACGCCATTGCTTGCCATAGACATTGCCAAGCTCTCCGTATTTTTGAGCAAAGTCATCATCTGCTAGGACACGCTCACAAAATGAGGCTAACTCTTGCTGATACAATGTATTAAATGCGTCATCCACTAAACAACGTCGACCAAAATCGGTCATATCTGGTCCTGTATAGTCATCTGATTCAACCCATTTTTTAAATGCCCATTCATCCCAAATATGATTATTATGTTGCAATAGATAACGGATATTCGTATCCCCTTTAATGAACCATAATAATTCGCTCGCGACAAGCTTAAAAGGTACGCGCTTTGTCGTTAAAAGAGGAAATCCTTTACTTAAATCAAAACGCATTTGATAACCAAAGACGCTATATGTACCCGTCCCAGTTCGATCCTCTTTTTTCGTGCCATTTTCTAATATATGTTGTAGTAAGTTTAAGTACGCCATTTCTGGATGCGTCATTTTTCTTCAACAGCTCCTTCCAGTTTGCTGTTGACCATTATACCATTTCATCACGTATTTTCGTATGAAGAAATTATTTCATTAGTAGCCAGAATGAGAGGAAGTGTTCTTCAGCTCTCTAGAAATTTCACTCTCTGTTGTGACAAAAAAGGTAGGAAGCAAGATGATATTTAATAAAACAGGTCCAACAATAACTAATAAATCGATACCAGGACTAAAATAAAGACCAAATGCCGTAATCAACCCCGAAAGTACAAGGAATACAATTTGCACAACAATAATCATGATTGGCAATGATTGGTACATGTAATTTAGTTTACGGAACTGATGTAAATTGGCTGGATTGTTGATGACTTTCCTTTTTAATCGTCTCGATAAAATAAAACAAGCTAGCAATTGGACTACCATAAAACTAAAATAGATGACCGCGTAAAGAATAAATGGACGTTTCTGAATCGTACCATCAAAATGACCTACTCTTTGGTTCAATAAATCATTCACTGCTCCATCATAAACATATTGACGTTCACTTAAAAAAGTAAAAGGTTCCATAAAACCAAGCGCTGTCCAATCCTTCGTGTTCACCGTCCAATTCGATAGCTTACTCGCTAAAATTTTCAATTGAATCGGATCTTGCTCTCCAAACATCCCTACCAAAATACTATAGGGAATGGCAACTTTTAGCTGCCCATCTTGCTTTTCTTGGAATAAGTCCTGAATGTAAAAAGTATAGGAAACATCCGATTTATTCATATCGTAACGAGCTTCTTCAATTTCCCAATGACTGGCTAAAGATGCTTGTATGCCATTTCTCATCTCCGTATAGGGTATATCTTTATGTAATCTCTTTGGAATTTTATAAACAAAATGGTTATCACTACCGATTAGACAAATTTCAACCTCGACTTTATCTTCATGAACCATTTTAGCCTTCGTGGTCAATGGGATCGTAATCAAAGCGATTAAGAAAAAAAGAATTAGTGTTAAAACGCCTTTTTTCACGTCATCGTCCCCCTTTTCGTCATAATTATTAAACTTACACTATCATAGCCATGTCCGAAAAAACTATTTCGTCATTCCGAAAACGCAATAGTGGTTTTCCGAAAGCCTCTATTTCGGTATTCCAAATTTATCAATAATTAGCGATAATATATAGGAGTTTATTATCATCTAGCAAACAGAGGTTTCAAAATGAAAAAATGGACATATTGTATTTTTCTTACCTATTTAATGCTCGGCATTTACGTATTAGCAATTGCCATAAAAACACCGTTTATTAGTCTCACCCTTGATACAACAAATGGGCAAGCAGCTATTATGGATAGCTACTACACTTCATGGGCTCATCAAAAAAATATTGAACAGGGTGATATTGTACTAGCTATTGATGGGCAGCCAGCCTGGGAAAATCGCTCTGTGCGATTGTTCTCACTGATTAGAAGTGCTAAACAACTAACTATCCAAAAGACGGATGGGACCATTCAAACAATTGATGTAAAGCATATTGATATGCCAGAAGAATTATATTTGCAAATTCTATTCCCAATGTTTTATTTTCTTTTAGCTTTCGGTGTGGTCATTTATTTATGGCGACGCAATAAAGATAACCCTCCGACATTTTTATTGACTTTATTTTTGTTAACCTGTTCGTTGGCCTATATTAGTACAGGGGCATCGGCAAGGGGCAATCTTATTGGCCAAATTGTGATTGGCATATGTATTATTTTATGCATGGTACTGTTCATTCATTTTTTACAGCACTTTTTCTGCTACCTTCAAATCAAATGGGCTTATATAGACAGCAAATGGCTTTATTTTTCAGCACTGATCATCCCAGTTTGCTACTTACTGGAAGTTTTCAATCCTTCATTTCGAGAGATTACGCCTCTCCTGAACTTAGGTATATTCGCCATCCTAGTGCTATATGCTATTTATATTTTATTAACTAGTTATTTACGGACAAAATTGGCTAAAATTCGGTTGATTGCCATCGCCTTTATCGTTCCATTTTTGCCATTCCTGATTTTTTTTGTGACACCTGAAATTTTAGGTCATAAGCCGTTATTACATGCTGATATTGCCGCGTTATTTTTATTATTTATACCTTTTTCATTTTTGTTCATCCAAGTGAATGAACGATTATTTGATATTGAATACCAATTATCACGATTACGTTATTATTCAACGCTGGCGTTTTTCAGTGCCCTTCTACTGACAACTGGCATCGCCCTCTTGTTTATGGGTCAATTATCTATTGTCCATGGTACAAGTATTTTTTTACTAGTATTCATGGTGATGATGGCTAGTTTCTATATTAAGGAACGTATTGATTTTAAGTATCGAAAAATTATTTTTTCTTCTACTGGAAATTATGTACATAATTTATATGCCGCCGTGCAACGTATGGGCAAGGCTAAAAATCAACAAGAATTATTGGAACGCTTTAAGTATGAAATTACTGAAAAGTTAGGCACGACAGCCTTTCTTATAAGTACGGTCACAGAGGATACACCAGCTCCCCTGCTCGGAAGCCACTACACAAAATTGCTACTGCATGATGCAGGTGACGAAAAAATAATGTTAGAAATAAAGCATACGCTACAAAAGGAAGAACTACTGTGGCTAGAGCTACTCGCACTTTATGTTTCAATGTCTATTAATAATTTACAGCAAATTGAAGATTTAGTACTCGAAGTTCAACATATGAAAAACACCAGTGATACACCACTACCTTGGCTTGATAAACTATTATGGAATATTATTGAGAAGGAAAAAACTATTTTAGCACAGGAACTACACGATACGATTTTGCAGGAGCAGCTACATTTAGCAAGAGAACTCGATGTCCTTGCTGGCACTCCTATTATTCAAAAGGACACCATATTGGATATTCGTGAACAGCTCCTGAATGCCACAAAGGATCTACGAGAGTATTGTGAGAATTTAAGTCCACCATTACTCGATACTTTCGGCTTACAAATAGCCCTAAAAAAATTAATACAAAAGGTAAAAATACGGGCTGACTTTTTAGTAAGCTCTCAAATTGAACGAGTGGAATTTCAGGATGTCACGCTCCATCTAGTCGTCTATCGCCTAGTACAGGAGCTATTAAATAATGCGATTAAACACGCTAATGCTACAGAAGTTTCATTAACTCTACGAGCGATACCTCAAGGCTTTATTCTACAATATGATGATAATGGAGTAGGCTGTGATATTGAGGATTTAATTCAGTCCTCAGCTTCCATGGGCATTAATGGAATTCGTGAGCGTGTCCGTGCCTTTAACGGGGACATCACCATCCAATCTAGCCACAATGAAGGCATGCATATTTTTATTCAAATACAAGAGGACGGGGATTCATATGATGAACATACTTATTATAGATGACCATCCTGTCGTTTTAGATGGTACAAAAACATTGTTACAGGATTTAGTCAATGTCCAGATTGAAACAGAGCAGGATAGTGCAGCAGTTTTACTAAGAATGGATACGGAAGCCTTTCAGTTATTTCTCATTGATATTAATATGAAACCGATCAACGGTATCCAACTAGCAGAAATGATCAAGAAAAAACAACCAGAGGCCCTCATTATTCTTTATACAGGCTACGAGCTTGCCGATTATTATGAGCTATTAATTGAGAAAAAGATTGATGGCTTATTATCAAAACTAGCAACAAAAGAGCAAGTCATCCAAACGATTCAAGCAGCCCTACGTGGCGAAATATTACTGGCAGCAGACTTCTTAGATTTTGTCCAGCAACGATCCAATTTGCCGAATACCCAGCAGGAAGTATTACTCAGCGATAAAGAACAGGAAATTTTACAGCTCGTAGCTCAAGGCTGTACAAATAAAGCCATTGCTTCTGCTATCGGTGTGACCCAAAGAACCGTAGAGAATTATTTATCGAAATTATTCGTTAAATTAAACGTTGAATCTCGTGCAGAGGCAGTCATTGTAGCAAAGGAAAAAGCATGGATTGACTAATGCTAGAAGAATATTTCATTACTAATACATTACAATTGTAAATTTTTTCTTACTAAAAACGGAATTTACTGGATATACAAACAATTCTGTACTATAATAAAACTAATAATTACATTACTTCATTGCTACGATTAAAAACTTGTATTCAAAGGCAATATGGCCTTTAAACACGCTTTTTATATGTATTGAAGAAATTGATTGTTGAATTTTTTTGGGAGGGTGTTTACATGACACAAGGGACAGTAAAATGGTTTAACGCAGAAAAAGGTTTTGGCTTCATCGCAGTTGAAGGTGGCAATGATGTATTCGTACATTTCTCAGCTATTCAAACAGATGGCTTCAAAACTTTAGAAGAGGGCCAAAAAGTTGAATTCGGCGTAGAAGAAGGCAACCGTGGACCTCAAGCAACGAATGTAGTGAAACTATAATATTCACCTAACATAGACGAGCAAATGAAAGAGACATCCCCTTTAAGGATGTCTCTTTATTCATGTCCTCGCAGCAAGACTCATGATTCCAATATACAACGGATAGCTACCAAGCATGACCAACAGAATAAGCCCTTGAACAGGTACTGGCATATCTTCTGGATCGGAAATGGGAAACAGATAGGTAAAAACCATAGTGAAAATCACAGTATACGGTAACCATAAAATCATTGTTTCATAAATTCAGCGACGATGCTCAAGCCATGTAATGGCGAGCTTATATATAAATATCGTCGCTACGCTAAAGCCCCTACTAATTGAACTATAAGCAAGACATGATCCAAATTGTCCGCTGTCCAGCCTGTAAGTCGTAGGAATCGATAATAATTGAGTTGTAATGCTATACATATAAAGAAAATCAAACTATACAACAGACTAACAATATTCAATTTTAGAAGAAAGGACATGGTCATCGAGTTTTCCCTTTCATCGTATGGCTTCGCTTGAATAGATTGAAGGCGTCCCTTCTATTTAAATGCGTTGCTACTACATCTAATGGCAATTGAGCAAAGGATCCCTACGCATAAGAATGCAAGCCTGCAATCACTAGATTAACAAACACCTGGTTAAACACAATGATTCCGAAGCCAATGATGGCAAGCCAGGCTGTTTTCTCCCCTTCCCACCCTTTGGATAAGCGGAAATGGAGAAAGGCTGCATAGAATAAAAAAGTAACGAGAGCCCAAACCTCTTTAGGATCCCATCCCCAATACCGACTCCAAGCTATCTGTGCCCAAATCATGGCAAATAACAGACCACCTAATGCAAATAATGGGAAGCCAATGACAACTGCTCGATAGGAGATTTCATCCATTAATTGTGGCTGAACGCGACTTGTCCATGGCTTTAATGTAGCACTCACCGATTTCCTTGTAACCAAACGAATGGCAACATATAAGAGCGTACCCATCATAAATGCCCAGACAATCGAATTTGACTTTTTAGCATCTATTTTATTTGTTATTTCGATTAAACCAACTGCCTCACCATTTTCTGTGACTGCTCCTTTATTCACGATTAAGGGTTTCATGGAATAGACTACTTCTTCTGATTGACCTTGAGCATTCTCGAATTGTACTTGTAGGTCATTCGCTGTTAGGCTGAAAAAAGTCGAAATGCCGATAAATCCAATTACGACAACTAAGCAATATAAGACAAATTCTAACGAATATGTACGGATGGATTTTTTGGAAACATCCAATGTTCTTAATAAAAATATTAAACCAGTGGCAAAGGACACTGATAGAATCGCACTGGAAAAAGCGACGGTCATCACATGTATCGTTAACCAGTGACTCTGCAAGGAAGGTACAAGTGGTGACACTTCTTTAGTGAAAACGCTTCCATAGCCAAGAATGATTAAGGACACAGGAATTGTAAATAAGCCCACAACAAGTTGCTTGTATAAAAAATGGATGATGAGATAACTCCCTGTGAGCATGATGCCAAAGAACGTCATAAATTCATACATATTGCTGACGGGTGCGTGCTCTACAGCTACCCATCTCACCACAAAATAAACGACTTGCAGGACAAAGGCAGCATAAGTAAGGAGTATACCTAGCTTGCCAAACATCTTCCCTTTCGATTTGACTGCAAGCCCTAATGGCACAATCGCAATCAGTAGTAGAATGAAGGCAATAAATAAGGCATTGCTACTAAAGGATAATAAGGTTTCTTGATTCATCTAAATCCCTCCAACGTCTTTTAATACGGAATTTGCTTCCAAATAATAAGAACGCTACAGATGACAAGAAGTGCCATATTTTCCTTTTAAATTTTTTGATTTTTAAAAATTGTTACATTTTTATGGCAAAAAAGGAAGAGGAACAAGATGATGACAAGACATTTGACGATCTCTTGATTATCGGGAGAAACGGTCATATTCTGTCCATCCCCTAAGTAAAAGACATTCATCATTCCATGAAAAATAGCCACAGGCACAATAGATTGACCTACTTCTCGAATGATTGAAAGCACGATGGATAATCCAAAAAGGAGCAACAAATACGTAGGTATTCCAACAGCTGGCATCACATAGGGCTTATATAGTACAGCTATAGGTAGATGCCATAAAGACCACCCTACTCCAGTAAAGATAGCGGTCTGCCAAAAGCTATAGCGTTGCCGCAAATATACATGAAAATTGCCTCGCCAGACGACTTCTTCTAGTAAAGCCGAGCCTGTACTAATGGTGAGCCCTATTAGTAATAACATACTCAGTTGAGATGGAGTGATAATGAGAAAAGATTGATAATGCGTCAAGTAAAAATAACTATGTACTAGGACACCTAACGAAAAAGGGGTGAAAATACTGGCTAGGAGCCATGACCATTTAGGCTTTGTGAAGGAAAACGTTGATAAAATGGGTAGCTGGGTGAAAATCTTTTGAACAATAATCACTGATAGTAGTGGGATGATCATGGTAACACCAAGAAATGCTCTACCATGCTCTAGGAAAGTCAGAAAATAATGCGTCAAAAATGTGAGGCTATATATACAAAACATCGTCATGAGTAGAACATAATTTTTCATTAGTTTCCTCCTCAAAAAACAAACCATATATTTGTTAATATATGGAATTCAATCGTTATTAAATGATGGCATGCCTCTATCTACATCTTACAAAAAATCGGAATATAAGTCTATTTCTTTTTTGTCTCGCATGGGAAAATAAGAGTGCGCACAAATGACATAACGTTATGTTTCACAAGCTGGAGGTTAAAATGAAACAAAATATTTATGACAACCCTGAATTTTTCCATCAATACAAGGCATTACGGCAAAGACCATCTAATTATAATCACTTATTAGAGCAGCCTACCATGAAATCATTACTGCCCTCTTTAACGAATTTAGAAATGCTCGATATTGGCTGTGGCATGGGTGACTTCGCCCAATACTGTATCCAACACCACGCCAAGCATGTGACTGCTTTGGACGTTTCCAGTAATATGCTATCTATCGCTCAGTCAGAAAATGCACATCCACAAATTGATTATCAGCTTCAAGCAATTGAGGATTACGATGCATCCACCAATCGTTTTGATTGTATAACAAGCTCACTTTCGCTTCATTATGTTAAAAATTTTGAAGCCGTCATTGGACAAATTGCCCAAATGTTACGTCCAGACGGCGTTTTTATTTTCTCCGTGGAGCATCCGATTGCTACTGCTCGCCGAACGACGGAGGATAATTGGATTTATGATGAACAAGGTAAACAGCTACACTATGCAATGGATGATTACCAAGAAGAAGGCATACGACAGCAAACATGGCTGGTAGACGGAGTGGTCAAATATCATCGCACTATTGCTACAATCATCAATACATTAATCGACCATGGCTTTTCGATCGACAAAATGGTTGAACCTCTTCCAAGCGAGGAAGCTATTCAACAGCTTCCCTCTATTAAAAAGGAACTTCGCCGACCATCCTTTTTGTTTGTAAAAGCAAAAAAATAAAGACAAGCCTCACCCTACTACAGTGGTGAGGCTATTTTTACATAAATAATTTCTGGGTCACCGTCATCCAGATTATTAATAACGCCGCTTTTGACAAACCCTAAGGTCTGAAATACATGTTGCATACTTGTATTTGATTGATTCGTGGAGGAAAAAACCTTTACCGTTTTGCTTGTTTTTACATAGGCATTTATTAAGGCCGAGGCGATGCCCTTTCTTCGCGCTGATGGCTTAACAATGACTAAGGAAATAAAGTCATAGCCAAAAAAGTCCTCAGTAGAAATTAAGAATCCTGTAATATCATCAGCAAAATGGTGAAGCAGACAACGTTTCTCCTCGATGGCTTGCTGAATTTCATCACTTCTGGATGCGTTTCCTATCACCTCTTGATCGATTGCACATAGTGTCTGCAAATGCTCCAACCCTGCCACTTTTATATTGCTCAAATGTCCACATCCTTCATATAATAACTCATTACCTTTAGTTCTTCACCAAAGCCCGTCGCCTGTTTCCCTTCATCTACAAACCCACATTTTATATAGAGTGCCTGTGCCGATACATTTGGGATATTTACGCCTAGTACTAGCTCATTCATCAATGGAAAATGCTGACGAACAAAGTCTGGTAACAATTGGAGAGTTGCCTTTGCATAGCCTTTGCCCTGCTCATGATAATCGGTCGAAAATGAGCGAATTAGTAGCGCCCGTTCATTCGAGGAATAAGGCTTCACCCCTTCTTTTTCATGTAACACAAAAAAGGTTACGAGCTTGTCTCCATCTAAAGCTAACACAGCATGTCTACTGTCATCCTCCTTAGCAAGTTCGATGCTATCCTTTGGCGACTTTGTATAGCGAAGCTGCTCCTCAGTAATGGTGTATTGATCTACTAACGATTGAGCCTTGTCCTCATAAAACTTCAATGTCAGAGCCATCAAAACTCCTCCTCGTAGAGAGCTGTAAACTCATATTCCCCTTCAACAAGCTGCTGTAAATATTCATCAAATGAAGAGGCGATGACCTCAAAGCTATCGGGATCATGGACATATCGAACCACTTGCCCCATTTTTCCGCCTTCAGCTGGCGAAAAATCAAGATACAAACTGGATGTTCCTCCATTATTCATGCAATCTGCAAAGCATAATCGTTCATTCAACGGTACGTGCATATTGACCCTTTTATCTATGTCCACATACTCTAAAAAGTCCTGATAACGCTCAAAAATCGTTTCACGCTGATGTTGAGCATCTGCTAGTATTTGCTCAACTGCCTTTAAATAATACGGATAATCCCCCAAATCGGAACCTAGTACAAGCACACTAATCGTTTCTTGTCCATGCTTACAATGGTAAGTACCGTTGACATCCTGTAGTAGTTCAATGAAGGATTGCGGACTTTGTGGAAATATTTCTAGTAAGCTTTCAATTTGTGCATCTGTGGCACCATTTGCTTTCTGTAATTGTTGTTGCTCCTCCTGCGGTAAATATTGTAGTAAATTCTTAAAATAGGCTGTATGCACGGCTATTTCTTCCTCTCTAAAAAAATATTCCCCGAAATTGGTAGACATGGTACAATTTAAGCATTCAAACTAAAGGAGTTGTGCCTATGAGTGCGAAAATGGCAGTAGACGTTATAGCTTGGCTATCAATCTAGGGGTTGTAACGTTACTTGCAGCCCTTATTAAAGGGAGAATCATACATGGATCATTATTTAAAAACATTTTTAACGGGTCAATCCATTACTTTACAGCAAATGGCCCCCGCTGACTTAGAATCATTTGTAGCCATTGAAAGTGAGACAAAAACATTACTACTAGCTAATGATGAAATTCCCTTCCCCCAAACGATGGAGGACCATTCCACATTCTTTCGCTCTATCAGTGGGAAAAAAGATGAATTCTTCTTTGGTATATATGAAAAAGCGACTCACCAACTGATTGGTTCCTGTGGTGTTTTTGCCGTTAACTGGCAAAATAGCACCTGCTCTGTCGGCATTTCAATTGGACAGCTATGGCAAGGAAAAGGCTATGGCACGGATGCAATGAAAACACTTATTGAATTCATTTTCCAATACATGGCCATTCAAAAAATCAAACTGCAAGTATTCAGCTTTAATCCGGCAGCTATTCGCTCCTATGAAAAATGCGGCTTCACGAAGGAAGGCCATTTACGAAATGAAATATTCCGCTTCGGCACCTTCCATGACCTCATAGTATTTGGTTTATTACGTTCGGAATGGACCCAAGTCAAATAGTAGATGTTCCCCTGAGGAGATACTTAAATCATGTCTTCTTTGGGGTTCTTTTTTTACATCAACTCAGACTGGATTTAACGAATTCATCCACGTTGTTCTATCCAACTGCCTCCATCATAGTCAATTACCTGGGCGCTCCCATAAGACCATCACTAGTTGTCTGTCAGCCCTTTTGCCATACTCGCTCCACCTCTAATAAAGTCAGCTCACGGAAAGATAATCGGTAGATATCAGGCATAGACAGCTTTTGCCAAAATGCATAATCATACTGTGAATCAAAGGATTGCATCATTAGCACCATTATATTGCCATGTGTACCAATCACAATGCTGTCATGGGGGTGAGAAAGAATGATAGATTGTAAGCTCTGTACAGCCCGTATCATTGCCTGCCGATTGGACTCTCCACCAGCCCATGCAAAACTCGGCTCTTGCCAAACTCGTTGCAGTGCTTCTTGAAAATTTTCCATCGCTCCATCGGCAAGCTGTCGTTCCTTTAGTGCATCCACAATTTGAATGGGTACATCATGATACCTAGCAATACCCTGTACTGTTTGAATGGCTCTTTTATAAGGGCTCGAATAGATTGCATCGATGCGTTGACCGTTAAATAAAGATGTCACTCGTTCTACATCCCTATTTCCTTTTAATGATAGTGGACGATGATATTCATCCTCGGAATAATCGGCATGTGCATGTCTCACAAAATATAATTCTGTCATTCGTGTCTCCTCCACTCATCCTTCGCTGAATTAAGGTAAATGTAATTACCATACAATGATTGCTGGCTATCCATTGAAAATTTCCAAATAAACATCCCTATCAGAAAGGCTCGTTTCATTCAAGCTATTCGTTCAATGCATCAAACAAGCCAATCCATTTCAAGCTGCTGCTCAAATATTTCTTTTATTGTATTCATGATTGCTATATGTAATTGCATATCATTCATTCAAGCGAATCAGCATTTACTCAACTTTTTGCCAACGTAGCAATCAAGTTAAAAAAGATGATACGTTTCTTATTTTTAGTATAGGCAATTCGAGCGGCTGGTTCCGGTGAGGGCTTCTTACCTTACCTTCACATGCTGCTAGTTTTTTACTAAACGACACAAAGTCACCCTTTCCTCCCCCTTCCATTATTCCATTAATTTCAAAAATTCTCAATAATTCTCCACACTCAATGAAATGTCCACATTTCTAAACAACATTAAAGCTTATTTGATAAAATGTGACAAGATACGTAAAGCGCCATAAATTGTTGGAAAATTCAATATCAAACAACAACTTTTCTCATAGTATAAATGGTTTAAGTAAATTCTTTTTCTCACTTAATTTTTTCTAAATACAAATACGCAAACAACCCCAACAACTTCATTGTTAGGGTTTTTATACTTATATTTTAATCAATAATTGGAATTTCATCTATAACTTTTTAACTATTAAAGGAAAATAGTTTGTTTTTCGCATAACAGGATGAAGGTCCCTATCTGTGACTAAATTACGAATTTGAGTTACGATACACAATATGACATTTTTTTTAATATAAGTGATATACAATGAAAAAGTTGAATCGAGGTCATAGAACATTAATTTTATGAATAAGGAAAAAAAATTAGGAGGAAAATATCTTGGTAAACTTATTGCTTAAACAATTCTTGAAGGCGGAAATTGAGATCAAACGTAGAATTATGTATAAAAAAGCAAAGGATCTTGGTTTCACTCATCCGGCTGTAGTAGATTACAGTCAAGAATTGGATGTCCTACTAAATAGATATTTAAAACAAGCACAAGCTTCCTAATCATAACGAGGCATATAATAGAAGAAAGTATAGATATGGGTAAAGCCAGACCTACATTCTGGCTGGTTTTATCTTTGCATTCGGCTAGCCAACCTCTACATGTATAGATCACAACAAAGTAGGCGATGTTTTTGTTAAGAAGACATTTGGAGGTTGAATAATGCATGTATTCATCTTAACTTTTATGGTTGTTTCCAAAATATTATTGCCACCCCAACATTCAGTAGACCATACGGCACCCACACTTTGCACACCAACTGAAATAAATACACTATATCAATATCCAAACAACCAATTTCAATCGTTTCGTGATGAGGACGAATTTTATCAGCAGCTTAATCGTACAATTTACGAGGAATATCCCTATGCTTCATGGAATATTCGGCAAAAAATGGCCTTTAGAGATATAGCAGAGGCGACAGAAAATTTTTATTTACAAACTAATAGTAAACAAGAAACATTAGACCTCTCTCAACATACTTTTGTTCATCCCAATCGACAAGTTTATTTTTTAGCATCTTTTCAGCACAATACCGATGAGACCTATCGAAAATTTCTAGTCATCGACGCTGAAACACAAACCGTTTTACTTGGTCAATCCCAATTCCAAGAGAGGACCAAGGACCTTTAATTCATTGTATGCATCGCATCTAGATTCTAGTAGTCATTTCAAAAAAATAGAAATTATTTTTTTAAAAAGCTTGCCTTGAATAGTAGATCTATTCAAAGCAAGCTTTCTTTTATAAGCTCTTTTGTTTGATGGCTTCTGTCATTTCCTCTATTAATTGGGGCACCGAATATTCAACAGTGGCTTGTTGTCCATGTCTACGGACAGACACATTTTGATTGGTAGCCTCCCGATCCCCGATAACAAGGATATACGGTATTTTATGCAATTGCGCCTCCCGAATCTTTTTACCGAGCTTTTCCTGACGATCGTCAAGTTTCACCCGAATTTGTTCATGTTGTAGGGCTTTTACTACTTGCTTGGCATAGTCTTGATGTGCATCAGCTACTGCTATGACTTGCACTTGTTGTGGTGCAAGCCAAATGGGGAACGCCCCTCCAAAATGCTCAATGAGAATACCTAGGAAACGATCAATGGAACCAAACACTGCCCGATGGATGACAACCGGTCGAACTTTTTCATTGTGTTCATTAATATATGTTAAATCGAATTTCTCAGGTAGCTGGAAATCGAGTTGTACTGTGGCACACTGATGACTTCGTTGGATGGCATCTTTAATATGAATGTCGATTTTCGGTCCGTAAAAAGCCCCATCCCCTTCATTAATCGTATAGTCGATGCCTAAATTTTTCAGCACATTTTTAAGTGCCTCTTCTGCCTGATCCCATAACGACAATTCTCCCATAAAGTCATCTGGACGTGTCGATAGTTCTACCGAATATTGGAAACCAAATACATTGTACACCTCATCTATTATTTTTAGAGCCAATGCAATTTCATCCTCAATTTGCTGCGGTGTTGCAAAAATATGTGCATCATCCTGACAAAATGACCTAACGCGTAACAATCCATTCAGTGCACCGCTAAATTCATGGCGATGCACTTGGCCAAATTCCGCCATTCGTATCGGTAAATCTCTGTAAGAATGTAGGTTATTTTTGAAGATGAGCATATGTCCTGGGCAGTTCATTGGCTTTAAGGCAAAGCTTTGATCATCCACCTGTGTAAAGTACATATTGTCTTTATAGTGATCCCAATGACCTGACTGTTCCCATAAGCGCTGATTCATCATTAGAGGTGTCCGTACTTCTCGATAGTCATATTTTGCTTGTAAATTTCGCAAATAGGATTCCAGCTCATTTCGTAAAATTTGACCATTTGCTAAATAAAAGGGCATTCCAGGCGCTTCCTCTGAAAACATAAACAATGACAGTTCTTTGCCCAGTTTACGATGATTTCGCTTTTCTGCTTCGTCTAAAAACACGAAGTATTGTTGAAGTTCTTCTTTTGTTGCGAAGGCGACCCCATAAATACGTTGTAGCATTTGATTGTCGCTATTGCCTCGCCAATACGCACCCGATACATGCATTAATTGGAAGTGTTGTAACTTCCCCGTAGATGGAACATGGGAACCTCGACATAAATCATAAAATTCCCCCTGCTCATAAATTGTCACAGTTTCATCAGCTGGAATAGACTCCAACAGTTCCAGCTTTAACGCATCATGAGTAAAAAGCTCCTTGGCTTCATTCCGAGAAACCTCTCGTCGCTTGATTTGTACATTTTCCCGCACAATTTGTTTCATCGTTTTTTCAATTTGTTGTAAATCACTTGGTGTCAGTGTATCTGCAATGTCTATATCATAATAAAAGCCGTTTTCAATCACAGGTCCTACCCCAAACTGTGCATGGGGGTATAGACGTTTGACAGCCTGTGCTAATAAATGGGCCGTTGAATGACGAATAACTTCAATTCCTTCCTTAGAGCTAGCATCATACAATGTAATTTGAGCATCTTCCATAATCGGGCGCGTCAAATCAACGATGGTTCCATTGACACTCCCCGCTACTGCCTTTTTGCGAAGCTCAGGACGAATCGCTTGGGCAATTTCGGTTAGTGTCACGCCTTTTGTAAATGCTTGCTGTTGACCATCTGGAAATTGAATGTGAATAACTTGATTTGACATGTTCTCGACTCCTTTAAGTTTTATCAATTTTGCTCTGGTGTCATAGAAGTCCTAATTGTGCATACAATTTGAAAAACTATGGACCTGCCAAAGACATGGTCCTCATTCAGCTTTAGAATGGGGACCAAAATAAAAAAACACATATCCGCCCCTATATAGGGACGAGTATGTGTTCATTACCCGTGGTTCCACCCAAATTCCCACTAGTAAATAGACTAGTGGCTCATTGATTTTGCTGTAACGTTGCAAAAGACGGTGCAAGTTTCCAAGCACAGCTCCAAGGTAGTAAGAAGGGATCACAACATTAGGAAGCTTGCAGCAAATGCCTCCCTCTCTGAAAATGGTTGATCAAATCTCTTGTCCTTATCATGGCTCATTTCATTTTTGCATGAAATTGTTAATTACTATAACGAATCCTGTTTTTTTTGTCAAACCTTGAAATAAAAAAATCATCCGTTTTAATGACCACGGTTGTTCGAGTCGAAATTTTATAACGCTTACATTTATTTCAACTACATACATAACGCGTCATACACGCTATCTCTCTAACAAATGAAACAATAAGACCAAAAGTTCAATATCGAATTATTATTATCCATTAATGATTCTTTATTTCTAAAGACTCATTTTCAGATAGCCACTGCATATGAATAATTGGCTTAGCATTCCGTTTAAAAAACTTCTCACTTTCTTTTTTCGTAAAGGAATAATACCCCTCTTTATTTAACTCCACATCCACTATATTTTGGGATTCCTTTTCCCCTTCAATGGTGATTTGTAAGGGCCCTAAATCATCCTTCTCATCCAGATAATATAAGCGTAATCCTTGATTAGAATTACTATGGTAGATCGCTTTCCAATGCTCACTCTTAGCGATATAATGCACTTCCTGCTCAGGACTCTGACAGGCTGTTAGCAGAAGTAGTAAAATCATTGGCACTATCCATTTCTTCATATTTTATTCCCCCTAACAATGCATGGTGACAGTCAACCCTGTTGGCTTTTCTTCAAACATATCTTTGTATTCTGTAAAAATAAAGCTGAGTCCTTGTATGTCATCTGGTAATGGCGGTGTCACTACATATCTATTACTTTCATGCTGGTCTGAGCCGCTTGCTCCTGTATGGTGGCTTTCATAATGTTGGTCTATAAATAACCCTAAATAATGGCGATTTAATCTTTGACGAATATCTTGATAGGAATCTTCCTCATCATCCCAGTCTATCAAAAGCTGTACAACACTTGCATTTTCGTATTGCCGAACATAGGAAACCGTATAGATTCGATCTCCTACTTCCTGCGATTGTAATACTGGAATATATTGACGAAATCCGACTGGCTCGACACGTGATTGATAGTATTTTTCTGATTTAATCACACTGAAAATCATGGCTAAAAATGTGTCATCGAAACCATATTTTTGTGCCCATTCCTTCATCATTTTATCTGTTGGGCTATCTTTTGTATGAGCAGAGAGCTCTTTCCGTTGACATAAGAGCGCACATAATTGCTCATCTATTGGCAATCGTTTTTGGTGTATGCTGGGCATTTCGTTCATCTACATCCTCCTCCATCCTACAAGTCCCTCTTCTTTTTATACGTTATTCCCCTCATTTAGTTCCATAATCAGCCTAATTTTACTTTTTAGCACTAATAAAAAAAGCTACCCTATTTGGATAGCTTTTTTCTAGTTAATTGATGACAACCTCATTATGCCAGCTAGTGGAATCTGATAATTGATATGTAATCATATTGGCCGTGACGGCAAGGATGACACCTGCTCTAGATGATCTATGGGAAATATCGGGATTTTCCAATACAAGAACAGCGTACCCTTCACCTCGCCCTTGATCATCAATTGCATTGGGTGCATGAATCTCAAAGGTTGAGTAGGACTGATTTTTTGTTGCATAAAGTAGTCTCTCCTCACGATACACACCATTCTCCTTTAGATTATAGCTAACAGGCATCCACCCATCAGACCATTCAACACTGCCAAGGATTTGACGTTTCCTACTAGCAAGTTTGCCGATAGAATACGTAAAATATATTTTCATTATCGCTTGATCTAATTCATTTTTTCCTTCTGAGGTGGCCGTTACTTCAAGCATAATTTCATTCTTCGAAAACTTTCTCATTAACACTAAAGCCACAGTGATAACACAGATAAATAGTACTATACCCATTATGATAATTGCCATTAGGTCCCTCCTAGTATCACGATTGCTATTACTATAATATTACCATGATTTAGGAGGAATTAGTGCTTTTCAGCAAACAATCTTAGGAAATGACACAGGCATAAATGATAAGACAAAATTAGCGTGTAGTCTGTCTATTGACCTTGTTGAAGCTCCGCGGTTAGGGTAAAAGGTATCCGTAAATATTCATATTGAATCTTCACCTTTTTGATGTCGGCTGCTTTGACTTGAACCGCGTAGTGCTGTGGCTGCTTGCCAATGGCTTGTTGATCTATGTATGAACGAGGCAAAACTTTAACTTGCGTTAATTTATGAAATGACATATTGGGATTTCCCTCTAGTTTTGTTTCGACCTCAAATGGTTCAGACTTACTAACGATAAGCTCAGCACTGTCAGGAAGTTTTTCATTGACGAGTAGTTGTGTAAGTTTAATTTCACGTAATCCTTTATTTTCAATCGCAATGATCTTGACCGCTTCATTACCCTGCTTACTTGTGTAACTTTGAATGACAAGCGGTGGGTTACTCTTAAGATAAATCATAAATGCGGCGCCCACCACAAGCACACTTAGTAATAAGGCAAATACTATTTTTTTCATATGTTCCCTCTCTTTCCACTTTCTCAGTATAACAAAAAACAACCTGACTTTTTAGAAGTCAAGCTGTTTTTGTAGTCGTAATTCATCTCGTATCGCAATGCCATCATTGCCGATAAGTGGAATGGAAGGCTTATAGGCTCTTGCCTTTTCCACCGCATTAGGCAAGATTTCGATGAAGTAATATCCTCTTTTTTGATAAAACTTTAGGGCATGTAAATTATCATTCGTTGTAATAAGAGTAATGCTTGTACAACCGTTATCTAAAGCTATTTGTTCCACTGCTTGTACAAGCGCTGAACCGATACCTTTGCCTTCTTCAAGACTATCGAGAGAAATGATTTCACAGTCTTGCCTACGAAAAATGTAAGTAACAAGCCCTATCATCTCTTGACGGTCATTGACAAAAGCGAAGCCCTCTAATTGACTACAGTCATAAACGCCACTTGAAATGACCATTTCTGTAGTTCCCCAATGCTCCTTAAAAAAATGAAGCACATTTTGTTGTGGTAATTGTTGAATTTCAATGATTGTCATGTCAGAACTCCTCGTTAAATGGATAGGTGAAAAACACCTGCAATGGCCTTTTGAATGCCTAAGAAAACTGCCCAGGAAAGAATACCTAGACCAATAGCAAAGACAATATGAATAGAGGATTTCATCGCCATGTAAATAACAAACAGCATGCACATGGTTGCCGGTAAACCAATAATGACACCAACTGTAAAGCGTTGAATATGCTCGCTCGATTCACTTTGAACCGTCAGCCAAATGATACTTAAAATACTCACTAAAGGTAATGCCGCAATAATTCCGCCATAGGAAGGAAATCTTCGCGCCACTTCTGTGACGACACCAATAATGGCTGCCGAGCTAAGAATTTTAAACAATGTATACATTATTTCGCCACCTCACTTAGACGTCGGAATGCCTGTAGGATGGCCTGCTGTTCCTGTTCTGTTAGCTGATTAAGTGCATGCTTGAGTTTCTCTTCATCTAATTCTGAGTTTTTCTTCAGTATTTGTAAGCCCTCTACTGTCAAATGAAGAATAACCTTACGTTGATCGTCACTCGCACGTTCTTTTGTCACCCAGGCATGTCTCTCTAGTTTTTTCACATGCTCTGACGCTGTATTAGGAGAAATATTTAATAACCCTGCAATATCGCGTACTGTTACCTCTTCTTCCTTTTGAATCATCTGTAAAATTCGCACACTTTGGTGAGAAATCACATCTTCATGTGTTGTATGTAGATGATAAAATATCGTAGTAAAATACTCATTTATATTTGTAATCATGTTGGTACCCCTTCTATATATCGTTGAATACGATTATATCGTAATTAACGATATATTAAAAGTACTCCCCATAAAGTTTATATTTTCAGATAGTTTACTAGAGCAAAAATGGCAAATGGAGTCTATGAGAAGAACCAACTTAGAAAGATATGATGATTCTCGTTAACAAAAATATGCTATTTCATTTTCATAAAAATCTAATTTTTTGCGCATCTTGCTAAAATATCATCGACTGCTACGTGTAGACATGGATGTTCTACAGTATTATTACTCTATTCTGAATTTAATTGAGGGCAATCTATGTTATACTTTCTGTATTTTTTAGTAGGCGGCACCATCATGGTGTTAGCGCTACTACTAAGCCAATCCAACTATTTATTTCTCTCAGGTGTCATTACGGCCCTGCCGATTTTGACATTGATTAACATGGGCATGCAAATGAAAAATATGAAAGCTTCTACCTTTCATACGGTCCTACAAAACACCGTATTTGGAGCGATCGGCATGCTGTTATTTACTGTACTCGTCTTCCTCTTAACGAACTGGTTTAAGCCTGGTACTTCGGTTATGAGTGCGCTAGCAGTCTATGCTGTGTTTATGCTTTCTGGCAAATATATTTTATCGATGTTTGCCTAACAAGCAAAAGGAGCTATCTTTTGACAGCTCCTTCGCATTATTTACATTAGCCCTATCTGTTATAGACTAACTTTTGATGATTCTCACATAAACCTTTTAATCGTTGAACAGGGGCTGACTGAATAAGTTCCTCTAGCACACCATCTATTTCGAATTCTCCATATAAAACGTCTTTAATCTACCTCAGCACAATTCGATATTACAAAAACACCACCACAATGCGAGATTGGGTAAAAGTGCAGCTGACAACGATCCTGCAGGCTAGTTTTTAGCTCCTCATGGACAAAATAAAACTCATCATCATCCCAATAGCCTTTGCTAGCCTGACGGCATTGTTCTAGCTGCTCTCTTGTTTGAAAGGCAACATCGCCTATTAAAATTTTACCTTCGGGTGTTAGTTGCTGTAATAATTGCGTGATATACGTAACCTTCTGCTCATCAGTAAAATGATGCAGGGCATAGGTACTAACAATCGCATCATATTGTTTATTCATCAGTGTTGCAGGTAGACCATTCGATAAATCCCATTCAAGTAAGTTAGCATGTGGCATTTTTGCCTGTGCAATAGCCATCATCTTCGAAGAAAAATCAAAACCATCGATCTTGTGCCCATGCTCATAAAGTTTAGCTGTTAAAACACCTGTCCCAAAGCCAATATCTAATACAGTCGATGCAGAAACTTGCATGACCTCATTAAAAATTTTATTTAAAATGTCTTTATAGCCCGCAAATGGGTATTGCTCATTTTCTTCACTAAGTTGAACGGTTTGGTCATAGCCATCCGCCCAGAGATCAAAACCTTGTTGATTTAATAGCATAGTGCCTCCTAAATTGAATAAATTCTCCAAGCATTGTTTCGTTGACAATTCATTTTCTGTGTCATCACAATTCCTCCTTTATTAACCAATTCATTCAATTATAGCAATCTTTTATCTATCGAACAATTCAGAAAATATATAGGTCAATAAGCAAATATTATACTTTTGTTGAAATTCTCTAAGCTCTTGTTCAGCTGTAGATACTTCTTCCTGTGCTACTGGCACATACGCATTAACATGATGCAAAAATTCATACTGAAAATGAAGCTACTGCTACTAATAGTGGTTTTCTCATCATGTAAAACATTATTAATTTACAAAATATTACATATTATCTTTTTTATGATACAATAATTATATTGGGTAGTTAAAAATGAGGTGGCTAAATGCAAGTTACAAATAAAAAGGGGATATTATGGATTAGCATTATCATGACCTTATTGTCCATTTTCTTTGTATCCTATGGTACCAATAAATTTGGAGCCCCTTTTCAATTTATAAGTTACATCGGTGAGAATGAGTTACCATCTGCATTTTCTTTATTTACCAAAAATGGTATTACTTCAATTCAATTTAATATACTTTATTTTTTTATAGATGTTACACTTATTTACTTTATTCTTTTTTATGGTAGAAAAATAATTAGTTTATTAAAAATAAGCAAACAATCCTAAGTTTTATCTTAAGAAGCTCTGGATTTCAAGATCGACGGGCTGTTATTTAAAGTATAAACGATCTCAACTTGATAAATTTACATGGTCTTAGACATAACTTCGATCCATATGCCATAGTTAATGAAAGCAATTGGGTCATACATGTTTAAATACGTATCACCACTTCACTGGTCATTTGACTATTGAAAATCAAGTGTAACATTTGATAAAATTAATAAATCAAGATCATTCACTTTTTAGACTAAAAATAAAAAACTTATATAAATCAACAATCCTTAAGGGAGGGATCGAAATGTCCGCATTCACTTGTAATGCATGCTCTAGAACGGCTTCTGAGGTCAAAGAGGTCTAAATTAAGTTATATCCATAACAGAAATTGAATGATCTCTTAGGCCAAATGCTTTTAAAATTAGCCTATAAAACAGGAGAGATTTCAAATGGAAAAACAAACTATTCAGCCGTTCTTAACGGTCGCAAACTATCACTTACTGGAACAGCAATTAAGTAAAATTTTACATGCTCTTACCACAACGCAGGACAAAAGTGTCATTCTTGCAGTACGCGGGCTTGTTGAAACGGAAATTACTACCAAATTAGAGTTATCCATTGAGGAAACACAGCTTGTTGAACAGCTTTTCACCGTCACAGACCGTGCACAGGGCGATGCCTTGTTAGAGCAGTTAAAGCCCTATGTCATACCGTTTAAGCCAGTGACAGCTAGCACGCTCAAATCATTGTTTAAAAAGGAGAAAAAGCTGAAGCTACCTAATTTAGATGAACTTGATTTTCAACAAATTTGTTACCTAGCATGGGATGATGTTGGGACACATCGAAAATACGTTGTCCTCGAACAAGACGACAAACTACAGGGGATTAAAGGGATATTTTCCAACAATACTGTTCGCGGTATTTGCGCCATCTGTAACCGTCATTCAGATGTTGGCTTATTTACGACTTCCATTAAAGGGCAAGTCGTTGGTACATTTACTAACCATAGTAATTATATTTGTGCAGATAGCCAAACATGTAATGAGCATGTATCAGATATGAATAGAACGCGCGAATTTTTCCAACGAATAACCAAAAAATAAATGAAACAAGGGCAGGAATGTTGTGTAGGCAACATTTCTGCCTTTTTAATGGCTAGCGCAATTTGACTTTTGTAGTGGCATAGCTTAAATGAAACATGACACTTTCCCCTTCTCTCCATTCCAGATGTTCAACACCCAAAACAGATAAACCGTCTTGCTGAAGATTTCTTTCATGACTAATAAGCGTTACTGTATCTTTGTCTACCTTTTTGATGACACTATCCCCCTCCCACTGCTTGGAAAAACTTCAGAAATAATTTCAGACACAAAAAATCACCTCCTCTATAAAGGAACTATAGGGGGAAGGTGATTTAAATCAAACTCATATAAAATTATTATACTATAGGTCACATAAAGCTTTATTAAATATCGACACTACGTTTAACGTGACTCTTTTGGTGGCTGGCATACATCACATTTTCGTTGATGTTTATTTTTAAATTTAGTAAATGTTTTTTCAAAGTTACTACCACATGCACATTTAAATAGTAACTTTTGAGAAAACCCGTGATATTCCGTTGATAGCAACTTACTTTCCGAATTGTTCTCAACAAATTCTTTAATTTTACCAATCGTCCAACGTTTATTCATTTTCTTACACCTCCATACTTTCTCGTTCTGCGGAGGCTTTTCTTGGCATCCGTTCAAGGTCTTAATTAACTTAAGCTCCTCATTATAACATGAGCTGGCATACAAAAAATAGATCGAAGCTATCTTATTCAACGTTCGTATTCGTCAATGTGTTCTTTTCTTGGACTAGCTAAAATGATTTAAGTAAGATGGAGTGATGGAAGATAGCAAAAAGAATTAACGGATTCGAGCCTTACGGAATCCATCAAATATATTGATGGCTACAGATAAAATAAATATGATGATTCCCCCGCTAACTACCCATAGTTCAAATTGCTTCGTTGTTGTGCTAAATAAATTACTCATGCGAGTTATAAATTCTTGGTTCATTACATTCGGATTACTTATTATCACAATAAAGACAACCGTTGATAAAAGCTCAAGAATAGCATGAAAGATAGCTATTTTTTTCGTCCATTGTCTTTTGAATAATTTATAGAGTGCTAACCCAATTTCAAGTGCGATAATAACTATTATAATAGGCCAATAACGAAGCAAAACATCCTGATTAAATGCTGGAGTTACGAATTCGAGTCCATTTCTCCCGCCTTCATAGATTCCTAAAAGGTAATTGGCATTAAAGTAAAGAGTTGCCCAAATCGCCGTCCACATTAAATAGCCAAATACTTCAAGCCTCGTAATCGCCTTTTTCTTAGGAATATAAATGACGTTTTTCAAATCGTCAGGGGTCCACTTTTTAAGACTCGTTGACAATGGATGCTGGTCTTTTTCTTTATCCGTTCGTTCAACAATAACAAAAACAAGCGTTAGCCAAAAAAAGACGTGGATTCCTACTTCGATGATTCTAAATATGCCTTCACCTAAAAGTGTGAGGACAGCATTGATAACCTCTTCTTCTCCGCCAAAACCAATAAAATATTCAGCCACCATCGAGATTAACGCAATGACAGCGGCAATTGGTAAGATCATTTTTAATAACGATAAATATACATCAAAGTAGCGTGGGCCAATTAAATGCATAGGTTGATCTCGATAACCACTCGCTAATTCTGCTGGATTCCCTAATTTTTCAAGAACATCCTTTACATCATCATCCCTGTAATCATCAGACAACATATCGCTAATTGTTGAGCGTAACTCTAGTGCGATATCCTCACGATTTTTTTCGGGCAACCTCCGTGTGACCTCTTGAATATAAATATCAATCAGATTCATCTTTATCCTCATCCCCCTTTAATAACTCATAGAGTTGTTTTGAATTATTAATCCATTCACTTTTTAATTGCAAAAAGATTTCTAATCCATATTCACTTAATACATAGTACTTTCGCGGTCTACTCTCAGATGTATCCCAGCTGCTCGTCACTAAATCCTGTTTTTCTAATCGGCGAAGCAATGGATATAAGGTGCTTTGATCAATATTAATGCCCGAATCTTCCAATAACTGAACAAGGGAATACCCATACTGGGGTGTTCTTAATTGACTCAAAACGGCTAATGTCAGCGTTCCTCTCCTAAGTTCTGTCGATAATGAATTCAGTAGTGTACTCATTCATCCACCTCAATTTTTATACTATATGACATACAGTGTATAATTCATACTATGTATCGTACACTATTATTGTTACAATAACAAGCGAAATTAAACACTATTGTTGCTTTGAAATAAAGTTAGAGCAAAAATGGCTCCCTAACCCTTATTTAAGGTTAAATAAAAAGAATCCCTTTTGAAAAAAGATTGTTCAAAAGGGATTCTTTTCTAGAGTTTTAAGTTAGATTTTATAAAAAAGATTATTTTCTATCTGTGTTGCTCAAAATCCCGCCCGATTGTTGAAGAAACGGGATAAATAGTTAGGTTTCTTTTCGCACTTCTTATATGAGTTTATAGGCAGCACTATCCATCACAACACGAATTAAGCTATTGAACAATTTTTGTTGAGAAGAATTTTGCCAATCCTCTTCATACTCAGCCATTAACCACATTACTTCATCGAGAAAGACGTGCTGTTTCGCCTTGTCCCAATAACCTTTTTCATGATCAGTTAAAACAATATATTCTTTATAGCCTTTTAAAAATAATGCCCATTCATCTATTGTAAAAATCTGGTCTGGTGCTTCTTCATGTTCATTATGAAAAAGTAGTAATGCCAAAGCTAGGTCAAAGATCCTTGGTATCCAAGTAGCGTTATCCGGATCAATTAGATATGGTTCAGGGATTAAAACCAAATTATTCGCTTTAAAATCATGCGGCGTAGAAACATGTGGTAATCCTGCATGGTAGAGTTCCTGTTGACTTGCAACACTTTCTAGTAATTTTGTTTTTAACCCTGTATCAATTTCAACTCCAGCGTTGTCAGCATGTTGTATAATTGCTTCCATACTCTCTTCTACTTCTAGTTCATTAAAATCATAAACATCGTAGTCAAGAAGATTATAGGCATTTGAAGAAGGTGAAAAACTATGAATTTGTCCTAACAGCTTTCCAGCTCCATAGATTTCTTTTTCTTTGCCTGAGTATTTCTTGCCTTCTATAAATGGATAAACAACAAGATTTGTATCCTCATACTTTTGTGGGTTATTTACTTGTAACTTAACTGGTGTTACAACATTTACCCCTTTATCTTTTAGCATAGTAATATAAGACATGACATTCTTTGCTCTTCTTTGCGTACGTTTTACAACAACATCCTTATCACCATATTTTACTCGATATACTGGTGAATATGGATAAATGCTTTTAGGCTCTTCACTAACTTCAAATCCAAATATAGTTAAAATTTCTTTTCCATTCATCATTTTTAACCACCTATTCATTTTTTCAAAAGCATCCGATTGCTGAGGTTAAAAGCATGAAAGCTGCAAGATAATATCTCAGGTAACCCTTTTAAAATTTTAACATAAATATCCAATATATTCTGATATTATTCCATGAAATGGACCTATTCATGAAGAAAGACGCTCATCATTAAAGAAAAGCGCCCGATTGTTGAACATCGTTTTCAACTAAACCCCCTGTAATTGAAGTATAGAAACGATTAAATATTGCAGGTTTAAAGCGTTAAATTTACTGGTTTTTATTCAGCTAACTCTTAATAATTTTGAAAAGTACTTTAGTAGACATGTTTCTATATTTACATAAAAAGCTATATACAATATTCAAACGAAAGTCTAACAAATGTTGGTTTAACAGCATTTTTTGGATTTCGGTTTCTTTCCAAACTTTGGTTTGGGAACGTTATTTAGATTTATTTTGCATACTAATTAATATATTTTACTGATTACTAGGGATTGTGGCAGTCTTCGAAATATTTATCTTCCAGGAAATAATTGTTGTACTGTCTCTAACATTATTTTCTTGGATGTCTCGTAACATTTTCCAAATACTACGCTCATCATCTAGGTTATTAACTGCATTATAAATATCTATCACGTTTGCATAGGGTTCATTCGGGCATTCCGTTATTCCATCCGTTGTAAGGAATAAATGATTTTCTCCTTTTCTTAATTCCCTTCTTCCAACTGTATAGCAAGGAACTTCTTGTTCAAAAGTATTAACCTGTCCTATCCATTCATAAAATTGCCTTTGATTCAATTGATATTGACCTAATGCAGCTAATTGTGGATGAAATAAACAAAGAATACAATCTCCAACGGAAAACCACCATACATATTTATCTTTCCTGACTACAATTAAGCAAGCTGTTTCTCCCTTGATTTTCCGACAACTAGATAGGAAATACGCCGATTGAAACATACTTAAAATCTTATCTTCCATCCTATTAAAAAATTTCATATTTACAGGTGAGGATAATAAATTTTTGATGGTACATTTTTCTTTATTGAACTGCTCTAAAATAATTTTAGCGCTCTCTGTTGTATTATGTGCATCAAGGAGAATCACGAACTCCCAATTTTCTTTGATGTTATGCCAAACTAAGCAACCATCTTCATTCTTATATTGTCCTGCATTAGAATTACCACCGTAACGACCAACTAGAATATGATTTAGTTGAAGAATGCTTGGGTTGTCTACGAAGTTTTCTTGACTACCGATCCAACTAAAATCTTTACTCTTATTATTCATGTGGATTACCATCTAGATACGTTTTAAGACGATTACAAAGCGCTATAATAGCATTATTATCACCCATTGGAGCATCTTTCCAATCGTAAACTTCAGATGGTCCCCAGTATTTTTTTGGCGTATTTGGATAACGAGCTACTAGATGCATATGAAGATGTGGGACTGAATTTCCTGAAACAAATGAGTAGATGTGTTCAGCATTTTCTGACTCTGTTAGAGCTTTACTAATTCGAGCCATAATAACTCCAAACGCTTTTGCTTCTTCCATTGTCATATCGGCAAGTGTGGGAGCGTGTCTTTTTAAATCAATCATAATATGCCCAAGATAGTTTGGATTACCATTTCTATCAATATGTCCAACAAAAACATATTCGTCCTCGTAAATCATTATCCCTGCGGTATGAATATTTCCAGCGTGTTTATTACAAATAAAACAATCATTCATAATATTTCTCCCCTTTCGGTTAACACATTGAAAGTTAATATTTATTGCTGTAAATATTATTGTAATAACCTTTTACATTCGAAATCTTCGTTCACTTTTTTAACTTCTCTCATAATAGTTTCATTTCATGGCTCACCCTCCTAAAAATAAAAAAACTTCGCCTCAATAAAGAGACGAAGTTATATTCGCGGTACCACTCTAATTGATTAATTAAACATTAATCCACTTAAGCTATAACGGTAGCTGCCGTTTATACTTACTTTAGTTCAGCATAAATACTCATGGACGAGTTCAGAAATTTATTGACTGTTTTGCACCATCCAACAGCTCTCTATACAATAATTGTTCCCTACTACTTCCAATCATTGATTTATATATTGATTTAAATCATATTAAATATTGAAAATTTTGTCAATTGAAAATTCCCATATCATCGTTTTAGAACCTTTCATTAAAAAATGTTATTCAAAAATTCGGCCCTTTATGAGTACGAAAAGTTATTGAAGAAACAATGCCAAAAAGAATCCCCGTCAACTACCCCAAATTCAGCGATTGACTAACACCGATGAGAGCTCCGCCAATCCCGATGCTCAAACCCGGACTAAATGCATCAATAAGCAGGAGACTGGTGGATATTTCTCCCTCTTCACCTGATTTAGCGTGTTGAACGCAATCGCTCCAGTGGTAGGTTGTGCTAAACCGATACCAAATCCAGTAAATAGCTGTGAGATTACTGTAAAAATGATTCCTCCCTCTGAAAGATCAACAGCCAGTATTACCATAATAACTCCAGTAATCATAATCCCTAGTCCCACCGATCCCCGTTTCTTCCGCCCATTTCCATTATCTTTAGCATCAAGTTTTGACTGTAGTCAAACCGCAGTCGACCAACTTAATGCACCTGCGGCCCCAATTAATCAAGCCAAATCTGCAGGAAGCATTTTCACTTCTGTCAAAGTCAATACAACATAACTTTCGGTCGCTCTTGAGGCAATCGTAGCAGGCAAACCTCTTCTGGCACTTAAGATACACTCCGGCAGCAGCCTTTGGAAAGGCTGCATCATGATAAATAATCCTACTACCGAAAGCATAATCCCTTTCCAATCGGTTATGAAACTTAGCCCAACTAGCAATAATAGCCCTCCACCTTGGATTGTGGAAGGCAAATAAAACCCTTTTTTTATTTACGATAAAAACGTTTAGCGAGAACTATTCACGTGCTTTTCGAACTTTACTTATATGGTCAAAGCATACTCAACTGTTCTAATTCTACAAATATACGATACAGCCTCTTTCCTCTAATTCGTCTAACCAGCTCGGGATCTTTAATTCATGATTCCACCTTAAATCTAGTCGTTCTAAGCTTTCCATTGCCAATAATGATTCCGGTACTTCCTTTAAATCATTACTTCGTAGATCTAATTCTATTAGATTTTTCAAATGACCAATCGATGCCGGCAATGTTTTCAATTTATTTTGTCTTAGATTTAACCGTCTTAATTTTATACATGTAAATAATGAATCAGGTACTTCCTGTAATTGATTGTCTTCTAACTCTAAAACCCGTAATAATGCTAGTTCTCCGATTTTTTCAGGCAAAATGGTCATGCTATTTTTTTTCAAATGTAATTCTCTTAAATTCGTTAATCTACACAAACTTTCTGGCAACTCCGTTAATCGATTATTCATTATTCGCAGTTCTACCAGTTTATTCAAATTCCCTATTTCCTCTGGTAGTTCACTCAACAAATTATCACTTAGGTTTAAATATCTTACTTTTGTAAGCTGGCCGATTTCTGGAGGGATCGATTGCAATTGATTATTATGAAAATACAAATAGTCCTCCATATTCACTAAATGACCAATTTCAGGAGGAATGAGATCAATATGATTATGCCCTGCATCTAACATTCTCAGATTCTTTAAGTTCGTGATTTCTGCTGGCAAATTGTTAATTTTATTGACTGAAATATTCAGTATTTCTATACTCGTCATTTCAAAGATTTGTGTAGGTATTTCCCTCAAATCGTTATCAAATAGATTCAAATCCCTTATCCCTTTTATTTGGGATTCCTTAAAATCAGGTAACGTTTTTAAATTCATCTGTGCTAAGTTAATTTTCATGTTCATCTTCTCCATAATTTAATTTTGAAGCTAATGTAAAGAGAGTTTTGGACGATAATAGGATATGTATGGTAAATACTAAAAAATTAGGAAGGTGGAAACTTTTTATGATAACATCGAGAAACTCATCATCAACTATGCAATATTTAATGACACGTCGATCTTATAAACAAGGTCTCACACAACAAAAGCAAAACAACCAAAACAGTAACGACATTAACCGTACTTCTAAAGAGAAACAAGAGAGAATCGATAATGTGAATAAAATTATTGAAAGCAGCAAAACCTCTAAACTCACAACTAAACAAATTGACACACTTAAAAATGCGGCTAAAGATGGTTTGTTGGGCTCTAATAGTAATAAATTAGGACCATTAGCGCAACATAATCTCCAAAATATATTATCAAAATCTAAGTACTTCACCACACAAAAAGCTTATCGAAATTCCATCTAATCGCATAACCATACAAACAACCACCCTCTAAATCTTTTAGAGGGTGGTTTTATATTGGGAAATCCTTAAATAAAGTGTTGCACAATAGTCCCTTTACCGTTATATGATTCTATTTCTGCATATGCTCCGTTTATAAAAGTGATTTGTGGTGGCACATGCCCACAATCAATGTCATAGATTATAGGAATTTGTAGCTCCTCGGAAAGTTCTTGATAGACATCTTCAATTGTATAATTTCCAACGGATGTATTCGCAGCACTTCTACCAAATAGAATACCTGAACACTTATTAAGCCATCCAGCTAATTTCATTTGTACAAGGAATCTGCGTAGATCAGTCGTGGATAATTCGCAGTTTTCCAAGTACCATATAATAGATTCACCTTGAATATGCGTTTCTTGAAAGCTTTGAACATCACCGAATTTCGTTCCAATTAAATGTCTGATAGTATCTATACATCCACCAAGTAAACGCCCTTTAATTTTCACCCTCTCCAGTGATGTAGATAGCCATTTCGTTTTTTCCGTAAAATTAAAAACATATGGCGAAAGGCTATCGAACTGCCATTCTTTTTGATAGTAGTCTGACGAATGCTGTATGATGGATTCGCCTTTTTTTAAAGATAAAACGGATTGCCACATGGCAGTTGTATCATCAGAATACTCTCCTCTTAAATCTACTAAGTTCGTTCCATGTGCAGTAGCGATACCCGTTGTTAATGTAATTGCCAACAATAGTAGACTAACATCTGAGTACCCTAATACCCATTTTGGCTGAATATTGGAGAAATCAATATATTCGAGTATTTCAATAAGAAGCTCTCCACCCCATGGAGGAATAATAATATCGATATCATCATTAGCCATCATGTGATGAAACTCTTCCGCACGCTTCATAGCCGGGGCAGATTTTGCCTTATCCTGAGTCCAAGCAGTTTCTCCACAAATGACTCTAAACCCCTTATTTTCCATACGAATGCAGGCTGTTTTCAATAAATCATGAAGTTCAGCCTGTACACCAGAGGAAGGTGCTGTAACTCCAATGGTCACGTCCTCTTTTAAAAATGGATAGTTGATCAAATGAATCACCCCTTAATTTTGTATCATTTTAACACAAATTGTATCCTGTTTTTAAAACAAAATTTATATCTTTAGAGCTGTGAGTAGACCTTTTACCGTGTAATTACATGTCCATCTACTAACACTCTTGGATTATGTTTATTTATTAAGCCGGCTGGATTCTCATCAAACTTGATATCTGTAAAAAGATCCATTACATAATAGATCAAGTTTATTTCCCTTTTTTAAATGTTCTCTTTATGCTAGCAATCATTTCACTACCAAATGACGCTCCCTGTACAGCTTTATTTCCTCGGTAATTCGTTCATCCGCTGTTATTTCATATGCTGCCATGATTTATATTTCCCTAATCAATTGGGTTACTCGCCTAGGAAATAAGAAAAAAATTTCCCGGGTAAGCGCAGGAACTGACATTATCGATTCATATTACAGCACTAAGCGACTGATTTCAGCAATCTTCTATTTGCATGAAATAAATAGGAACTTTATGGACGAAATATTCATATTAAATTTTTCAAAAGAAAGGATTGATTAGTTGAATAGCATCTCTCCTATCTATAACTTTACATATTCTAGATGATAGAAAGGAGGGATTTATAATGGGTACAAACTATGACAAACACGATAATTTATCATTCGCACTAATCGTTGTCCTATTCATACTTTTAATTATTGTCGGCACTAGGCGCTAGCTTTGTTCAACATCCATGTCGGGCAATAATAAATAGTCTCCATATAGCCTTCCTTCTTCGAGATAAAATAATCATAACAGCCTTTTCTATGTTTACCATAAAAGGGTCGCCCCGAAAATTGACCCTTTTTTTAATTTTCATTCCTCTTTTTCCTAACAGCCCAACAACAATAGGATTTCGTACTTCACGCTAGGTTACGAAGTACGGAAAATTTGTGAAATAAAAAGACCTGGACTCTAAAAACGAGCTCTGAGCCTGTTGCCACTAAATTCTCTTGTTATTGTATGATGGTTGGTAGTATGAATAGTAATAGAGAGCAAGCCATTCATACAAGAGTTACTTTTTGGGGTAATACTTTTTGATGGGGGCCTTCATAAAAGCCTGAGAATTGTAACTTATTACGATACAGAATGAATAATATGATGTATATTGCTATCCCGCCAATATCATGATCCAACTTTGTTTGTAAAGTGGTATAAATGAGTTGTACCGCTCCCCACATAAGACATCCAAAAACTATAAAAAATTCTTATTAATTTAAGAATACACTTCTTATAAACGCCCTTCTCCCACTAACTTTATTCACCCTCTATATGCCTTTTCGAATAGTCGAACAAAATGCCGTTGTAGGAATGCAAATTTTAGCCCATTTGTATAGACAACGCCCACTGCGCCCGAATCTTTCATTTCATTAAGAACTAGTTATCAAACTTTATTTGCGTTGAAATACAAGATTAACAGCAAGACATGTCAAAACACTTGCCATGAACCATCGTTGGACCTTTATCCAAGTAGGACGTGTGCCCAATAATTTGGCAACTCGACTAGCTACCAAAACAATAATGAGATTGACAATAAAACTCACGGTGATCTGTGTTAGCCCCAATATCCCCCCCTGAATCAGTAAAGAACCCTTTGTGGGATCTTCAAATTGAGGTAAAAGTGATACATACAAAATGGCAATCTTGGGATTTAGCAAATTCGTCATAAGTCCCATTAAAAATAGTTTCCTTGGTGGTTCTATAGAAACTGTCCGAGGTTCAAGAATAGATGTTGCGCCAGGTTTTATCGAATTCCAAGCGAGCCATAATAAATACATGGCTCCTGACCATTTCACCAATTCATATAAAAATGGAACCGTAATGAACAGCACTGTAAGTCCAAACATTGTGGCAATTATGTAAATGATAAAACCTAGCATTATACCTAATAATGATATGAATCCTGCCATCCGTCCTTGTGTAATAGAGCGAGAAATGAGATACATCATATTCGGTCCTGGCGAGCAAACCATCCCAAGTGAAACAAGTGCAAAAGCTATCAAAGTACTAAAGGTTACCATACCTATGTTTCTACCTCTCTGATCTAGAAAAAAACTTACTGAATGAATTTCAATAACCTAATTTCTTTATCCATAAAATTATGCCTAAAAGAACTAATGGTATTGTACCCTTTCAATCTACGAAATGAATAGGAGAAATATCATGGACCGCTAAATTCTTTTCTCGATTGAAATAAGTTAACGAATTATTTTCCTTTTCCTAAAATTCACAGATTGCTTTTCATTCATCTCTTTTCGCCATATACTTAAATCACTAAAAGGAGGTTAGACAATGAACCATCGTCCTATACACCAATGGCAAAAAGAACATCATCATCGAGTAAAAGATTTCCATAAAAATCATGCGTTAGCATTAGAAAATGGCGAGAATGGAAATGGGCTGTTAGCTAAGTGGGAAAGATTTGTATACAAAAAAGGAAAAGCACTTTTTAAATCTGCTAAATAATTTTACTAGTTATTAGCTGTTCTATTATAGGACAGCTCTTTTTTCTTTTTAATCTTCTCTTTCTTCAGTTACATTAAAAGGCAGAAACGCTCTTAATACCTCGTTTCTGCCTTTTGTTTTAGTCATTTCTGTTTTTCTTCATTGCCTCAGCTACTGCAGAAGCATGTGGATCGTTTTCTTGATAAAGCTCTTTAATAATATTGGCGTAATCCGTACTATTTCGATTTTGACTTAATTTATAGGCAGCCTGAACCTCTTCTACTTTTATTTTAAATCCTTTTATTCCTTTTATTTCTTTTTGTAACATTTCAGGAGATAGCTTTTCCCACAGGACAGGGTTTTCACGGAATTTCTCATATTTTTCTAGTAATTTTGATAAATCCTGTTCTAATTCCTTACCTTCCATAATATTTGCTTTCCCATAAATATGAACCGCTTGATAATTCCAAGTGGGTACATTCTCTTGTTCATACCAAGACGAAGAAATATAAGCATGTGGACCATTAAAAATAGTTAATAGTTGATCCGTCTCCTCAAAAGTTTTCCATAACGGATTGCCGTAAGCTAAGTGACCTGTTAGGTAATAGTCATCCTGATCTTGATTAAGCAGTAATGGAATATGGGACGCTATGGGTCTCCCCTTACTTATCGCCACAATTGTCGCAAATGAATTCATTTTAATAAATTCTTGTATTTCTTTCATATCTGTTATTTTATAATACTTTGGGATAAACATATAAACCCCTCCTCTTTACATTCATTGTGAAATGAAAAAAACGATCGTCTTAATTTGTTTACAGTTTCCCTTTCACCATGTATTTTGATTATAAAAGGTTGACTGCACCTGTTAACAGAGCCAAATATGTAATTTTGGAAGGAGCCAGTGAAACGTATGATTGAAATTACCCCCATTTTAAACAATGAAGAACCACTTTATTTTCAGTTATATAAATATTTAAAAGTTGAAATTCAAGCTGGCAACATTGTCGCTAAAACCAAGCTGCCCTCTCAACGAAGTCTAGCACATCACTTAAACATTAGTCGTAATACTGTAGATACAGCCTATCAACAACTCCTTGCAGAAGGTTATGTGGTAAGTAAGGAACGACAAGGTCTTTATGTTGAAGAGCTGGAGAAGCATTATTTCCAAGGTTCTGTTTTAGAATCCATGGAGATGCCCCAAAAATCTAACCAAATAAAAGATAGTTCTGTCATTAAGTTTGATTTTAAATATGGAGATATTAATGTAAAAGATTTTCCCTATAAAATTTGGCGTCAATTGAGTATGCACAGCCTTCATGAAGAACAGAGTCACCTTTTTATGTATGGCGATGCACAAGGTGAGCTTGAATTACGACAATATATTGCAACCTATCTTTATGAAGCTAGAGGAGTTAAATGTTCAGCAGATCAAATTGTCATAGGAGCTGGTTTACAGTATCTTTTAGGCGTGCTATGTAACATAATTGGGAGAGATGAGCTTTTTGGGATGGAAGATCCAGGGTATCATCGAGTTCGTTATCTATTTAAAGATCATCATATCAAGATGAAGCCCATACCATTAGATGAAAAAGGATTGAGTATTACTCATTTACGAAATAGCCACATAAAAGCCATTTACGTCACACCATCCCATCAATTCCCACTAGGTCATGTGATGCCTATTTCCAGAAGACTAGAATTATTAGAGTGGGCAAAAGAAGAGAATGCCTACATTATAGAGGATGATTATGATGGAGAATTTAGATATGCTGGTAAACCAATACCCGCACTTCAAGGATTGGATTCATATGATCATGTAATTTATATGGGCACCTTCTCTAAATCCTTAATTCCTTCTATCAAGATAAGCTATATGGTATTACCTAAAAATTTAATAAATGTATATCGTAAAAACAGCTATTATGTTCAAACCGTATCGAGATTACATCAACATACTTTACAGCTATTTATGGAAAGTGGTCATTGGGAGAGACATCTCAATAAATCGAGAAATAATTATAAGAAAAGATATGAGGCCCTCATAAAAGCCATTCACCAAATATTTGGCGATAAGATGAAAATCTATGGGGACAGTGGTGGTCTGCATATACTGCTAGAGCCCAATAATAATATGAGCGAAGATGAACTAATTGAAAAAGCATCAATCAAAGGAGTAAAAGTATATCCAACCTCCATTTTTTACGCTACCCCTACAGAAGAATTATCTGCAAAAGTAATGCTTGGATTTGCCAACTTAAATGAGGAAGAGATCTTTCAAGGTATTGAGCTATTGAATAAGGCTTGGTATGAATGCTAGGGAAAAATGAGTGTTTTTTCTAAAACTTTTTGTGTTACATGTCCTTTACATAAATTGTTGGGGATTATACGGCGTACTTCCTTTCCCCTACCTCTCTTCCTCTGCATGGTAAAATAAGTTTATCTAGGCGGGTATATAATGGATGCTTAATTCAAATTGCTTTAAAAAGATAGAAGCTTATGGGTAAAGGACAAAGGATTGATTAGAGCTTTTCGTTTTTTTAAAATGAATCCAATAAAAAACTACACATGTTACGTCTGATATGGACGCAAAGAAATGGGGAAAGTAGTATGTTTATAGTTAGAACAGTTATTTTATGGATGATTATATCAACTATCATTAATGCCTATTTAATGACATTACCCATACCTGTTTTACGAAAAAGAAATTATCCGGCTAACTACCTTCCCCTAAATATGATAAACAATCTGATTGTATGAGCCTCAACAGCAAGTATCAACGAATACGAGGCGAGAAATTGTTGAATACTCACAGTTCTGAACAAAATAAAAACACCCCGAAGGATGTTAATTATTCGTATTGCGTTTGAGTTGGTTTTCAATACCAGCTCGATCAATTTGTATCCAGTATTCTACTATTTTTTCATCTTCTATTCTATAAACCGCGCTCGCTATTTCAATAACCGGAAGATTGGTTGGCTGATAACCATCGACCTCTCCAACATGCTTACCAGCTTGTTTCCAACGTACATATACTTTATGATCTTGTACCATGAATTCTTGTATTTCTAATGAAAAATCGCCATATGCGTCTATCATTTCTTTTACATGGTCAGCATAATCCTTTGGCGTTCTTACAACCGTTATTTCTTCTTCTGAAATAACTTGGTGTGCCAATACTTTGTCTGCCATTAATTCAGTTGCATAATCTGGATTTTTTCCTGAACGTACTTCTTCAAAAAATTTCTTAACAATATGCTCTGGTGTCATTTAAACCCTCCATTATTATCCATGATGGCGAGGAAACCTACATCTCCCATACATTATCATAATGCAAAAATTACCGAATTGGAATCTTATTCTACCAAGCCCACTCATAACCACACCAAACTCTCCCCTCTTAATTTGGAGCATGTCAGCTGTTGGATGCCGTTTCAAAGCACAAGAAAATGCCTCCACCCAAAGGTGAAAGCTTAAAAAATCGAGGTAACTTTATACCTCCTGTTTATTAAAAGATACTAGAAATGGACACAAATACTGAAAATAAAAATACCCCAATAAAGAGCCAGCCATTAACTTTTCTCTCTTTTTGAAATTCTTTCAATCCTAAAATTAAAAGCAATACACCTAAGAACAATATCATTAAGAAATTTAACCGATAATCACCTGTGATAATTCCGTAAGTTGAAAATGATACTACTAGGATTGAAAAAACAATTTGTAAGATTGTTAGCAAAATGACCATCACCTTTTAAATAATGTACTTTTATTATACAATACAAAAGAAAATATGGATATAATTACCACTATCAAACCCTTTAATATTAATGAAAATTTTTACTATCACCGTAATGTGTCTCCCTATTACTCTATACATTTCACAATTGAAAATTTAGGTTATAATAGAAATCATTATAGTTAATAGGGGTAATGAAAATGAATATAAAAATAACAGAAGTTAACGGACAAAAAATAGCACTCGTTCATGAAGATACTATTTTATTGAAAGATGAACAAAGTGCTTTGGACTTTATTATGACAACTAGCTATGAAACAGGCAGTAATCGATTGGCACTAAATAAGGAAGCCATTTCAGAAGATTTTTTTAATCTTAGTACAAAGCTTGCAGGTAATATCCTTCAAAAGTTCGTTAATTACCATATTAAGTTTGCTATTATAGGTGATTTTTCAGTTTATAGTAGTAAAGCACTGAAAGATTTTATTTATGAATGTAATAAAGGAAACCATATATTTTTTGTTTCCACTGAACAAGAAGCGATTGAAAAATTATCTAATGCAAAATAAAACATTAGCATAATAAGTTTCAAATAACCGGGAAATTCTTTCCCGGTTTATCACCTTTTGCTTAAAAAATACTTATTCTACTGCCCTATACCTTTCAACTAACTAGGTTCTTCCTCCCTAACACTTTACCAGCTCTAACCTCAATTTGTGCCGCCATGTTGAACTTTATCTAAAATCTCAACCACGATACGAGACAATTCCAAAAAAACTGATGCCGTTCTTTCTAAAAATTGAATAGTTTTTTAAATATAAGGATTTTTTAGTGTGAAAAATACCCTACTTCAAAAATTAAACAATTATACTTTTACCCCCGCCCTTGCTTAAATCGGGGTTTGCTTGTTTGAAAATTAAATAGCATTTGTATAGTATTTTTATTTAGTGTGAGAGATACATGGCAAAATTAAAAAGCCACCTAACTAGGCGACTTCCGATTAAAATTACTCCAAATTTCATCTAGACTTACATTATTTAGTTGCCTATCATAAAAATGAGGTGATACTTTGTCGGTCATTTTTACATATACCAAATATATTCTTATGATTCTTTCTGCTATTCAGTTAACAAGGTTCAGTCCTGAATATTTAGAACCAATACTACTTTATGAGTATCTCATTTTGATAGCATTTTGTTTTTTTCTTGGCCTATTGGAGGATTTTTTTAAGCCAAGTAAAAAAACAAATATTTTAGTGCGCCTAGCCATTACCATTGGTACTCTTGTTTTATTGTTTACATCAGTTTCTCTCAAATCCACCGCTACCATTATTTTTTCAATCATTATGTTTAGTGCATTCAGTTTCTCAGTATTTTTAGAAATTAAGCAAAAGGATTAAAACCTCTTTTGCTTTTCCCCTCTTCATACTTCACAAACGTTATCACAACGTTTAATGGCTTTACCTCTTTGGAATCTTCATTGAAAGCTTAAACTATCTCAAGTTTCAAGGTATTTCGATTGACTATGATATATTCACCTGTTGTTTTGTTCATCACTTGAGAGACTTCCTTGGTATGCGTTATCTCTAACCAATCATTTTGTATATCCACTAAAATTTTTATTTCTACATCACTTTTTCCATATTTCAAACCACTATAGGAAATTTTCGACATCATACTCACCCCTATTCTAAACATTTGACCACTGACTGCTGGTCACTATCCTAATGTATATTGCTAGAAACTTACACATGATAAAATACTGATCAATCAATATTTATAAGGGAGTCTTATTCGCTTGCGAAATGCTCTCCCTTTAATTTTACTTTTTTTACATTTCGCAATCAACAACAGAACCCGTTATTATAAGATACAGACAAAATGGTTTGTTCACGAAAATTCCACCAAACATCTTTTTTGTAATAACACTATATAAATAAAGGACTATACACAGAAATAAGCGCATTTTCCAAGGGGAAACTAATAGTTTACACCCTATGCAACGATGCGGTTCTTTAGTTTTTAAATGCAAATAAATATACTGTGGATAGGAGTTGATCATATGTATTTTTCTTCAAAAATAAAAGAAGAACGTCAAAAGCATAATATGTCACAACAACAGCTTGGAGAAAAACTTACTATTAGTAGACAATCTATCTCTAAATGGGAACGTGGAGAAAGTTACCCTAGTATTGAATTGTTAATTAAGTTAAGTGACATTTTTGATATTACGCTTGATGAATTAGTAAAGGAGGATCATTCTTTGAAAGAGAAACTCATCAAAGATAGCCAAAAATTAGTCTATCCAAGATGGAAGTTATTTTTTGATATTCTTCTAATCATTGGATTCTTATTCATACTGGCTAAGATATTCATTGTCATAGGAAATAAGTTATTTGATTTAAATATTGTGTTCCTAAAGGATTCTCTATTCTTTCAAATTACACCATTTTTTATGACGATCATTGGAGCAATTGGCAGCGAATCTCTAGCTAAAAAATACAAATAACCATTTCAGAACTATCGTCATACACGAATCGTATAGGAGAGTCCCTTCAAACTATCTGAAGGGGCTTTTTTCAGTATATATCTTCTTCAAATTTGCTCCGACAGTTTTTGAATTGCTTTACCTATTTTCATGATTAGTTATCACATTTATGAATAGTAAGGTAAAGCTAACCTGATCACACATACCCTAATTATCTATCTAATGATCGCTCCTATCCCAAATGGCTTTATTATTGTTTTGTCTAACAAAAATATACTTTATGTAGCCCTATAATTGATAGGTTAACACCCCCATCCTTGTCTACAGCTAACATACTATGTATTGTAGAAAGGAGGGATATATTATGGGATACTGTGGAAATGTAGGCGGCATAGAAAATGGAGGCTATTATGGCGGCGGATCTAATAATGGCTCAACATTTGCCCTAATTGTTGTTCTATTTATTCTTTTAATCATTGTCGGTGCAACTTTCTTAAAAAGAGAAGAAGACTGTTAATACAACCAACGAGCTGTAGCGTGTGTACCGCTACAGCTCTTATTTCTAGAACATCTATCTGAGTTGAACGCTTCTATCACAAAACTTTTGATACATAAAATAACACATAGAACATCCTATTCCTAAATACTAAATTAAAAGGTGTTCCTGTTAATTTCAATGGAGACCATATAATTTTTATTTAAAGACAATTAACTAAAAAACATAGAATATCAAATCATATATATAATAGTATTAAGCCCTATTGTTTAGCTTCGCGTATCCCATTTTGTACCCTTATTCTAATTGCCCATTATGCCATTTCCTATTATGGAAATGGCTCAATTTTTTAATTTACTTCCCTCCCAGAATCAATTGACCCTATCTTGCAATGTGTAGGATGCTTCTATGGAATATTAGTAAATGAAGTTCAGTAGGTGTATCTTTTCACTATTAATAGAAGAATAAAATGAAAATCACTCATTATTTTTCAAATGAGTGATTTTTGTGTGTATTAATTCTTATGTTCTATCTATTTCATGGCATAAAATAAGAATGTTATCATGTGGGCAGTGGTTTAAATGTATATTCAGAATACCCATCCGATTGTAGTAGTACTAGTTCAACGTAATTGTAAATTCCGAGTTCGGTGCACCCGCAAATACAACCGTTCCGTTCTTCGGTAGCTTTACTTTGTTATTGCCGCTCACAACAGTAAAATTGACGTATAGACCTTCCTCATCATACACTGCGAACGAACTTTTTGCTGGTAATGACACTGTCATCGTTTTCCCTGCTGCCGCTTGCGGGATCGTAAACCATTCCGCATGACCATTTGCTTGTAGCTTCACTTTGGATGTTTGATCTGCATCAAGTGATTTTACGTTGGACCCACTTACGTATAACAATCCGCCCATCTCCATATATTCATTACCACCTTCTGTATAGAAACGAGCTTCTGACGTATCACGACCTGCCGATACAGGGATCTGAAGCTGATGCGCAGCCGTGTTTGGACCTGTAATTTTTCTGCCATTCCAATAGCCATCTAGACCTTCATTACGATTAATTTGTGTTGTCAGCATCATTGGTAAGAGATATAGAGCAGAACTATATTTTTCATTTACGAGATAATACTTAACCCCTTCCCTTTGTGCCCATGCGACAGTCGTTTCCTTCGATAGCATATTGTCTTCTAATTTCTCGGCTAAATATTGAGTAACCGCTACTTGCCCTAAACCTGGTAACGAAATAAATGAGCTCTCCACCAAGTATGTTCGGTCATTCTTTTCTTTGATGAAGTAGAGCTTGGAAGTGCCTGTTTCATGAATGAAGCTTCCATCTGCAGTATAGACATATTTTTCTTCTGAATTACCGGGTAAGAGTAGTTCTCCATTTTTCGTAATTTCTATGTTGAAATGACTGAAACTATTGCCGTAAAAACCCGCTTTCTTTGCTATATCTTCAGGCATCTTGGCCTTGACCGGCTTGCCAAAGGATTTGTTCGGCTTGATATCCTTTATTACGCCCTTTTCTTTAAGCGCTGCGAGCAGTATTTCTGTCGCCATCAGTTGATTTGTAGAGCTACTACCGCCAGATGACAACACAGCCACTGCCATCTTCTGCTCAGGAAGTACGACCAATGAAGCATGTTGTAGTCCTGTATCTCCACCTTTAGCCAAGCCCTTTATCCCGTATTCACTGAATGGATATAGTTTCACACTATCCCAGCCAAGACCATAGTTGATAATATTATCCCCATCTCCTGGCCACATTCCTTTTTTATATTCCTCTTGCTCCATTGCCTTGACTGCCTTATCAGAGAGAATTCCTTTTCCCTGTCCCATAAATATTTGTGAAAAACGCACCATATCTTCTGCTGTGGATGAGATTCCTCCCGTTCCAATCACATTCACCGATTCAGCAGGAAGCTGCCCTTCATATGTTGGAAAATAAAGTCCAGCAAACTTGTCGTTTTTCCCTGTGTTCTGCGGTGTTTTCGTATGATTGAGCTTTAAGGGTTCCGTAAACTGTTGATGGATAAATTCGGTAAAGCTCATTCCACTTACTTTTTCCACCATAATCTCAGCCAACGTAAAGCCGTCGTTGCAGTATACCGAGAATGCACCTGGGTCCGCTTTTAAGCTCTGGTTGGACAATTGTCGCAACAAATTATCATGGGCATACGTATCATTATCATCAAATAAAAAGCTATTACCGTACCCAGTACCTTGCAAGCCGGAGGAGTGGTTCAGCAGCATACGTGGCGTAATGCGTTTGTAACGCTCGTCTTTCATCTGAAAATCAGGAACATAATGAACGACTGGAACATCTAAATCAACTTTTCCTTCGTCGACCAATTTCATCACAGCCGCCGTTGTATAGATTTTACTAACTGAACCAATCCCGTAAAGGGTATTTTTAGTCAGCGGCTGTTTTCCTTCCATATCGTTCTTGCCTGTTTGACCCGACAAAATAACTTTACCGTTATCAATTAGCGCATATTGCACACTAGTCGTCTCATAGGACTGCGTGAGTAGATTTGCCTTCTCTGCTGCAATTTTTTTCAGTTTATGGTTTGCAACTTCTTGGCTCACTACAACCGTAGTCTGATTGTCAGAAACTGCCATAGCTACTGTTGGTAGGCTCATCGTTAACGCTAAAGTAGCCGCTAACACCCCGGATAATTTATTTTTCATAAAAAAAATTTCCTCCTTAGTGAAGTAATAGATATTAAGAAAATATTTCTTAGAAAAAAAGAAATATTTTCTATAAATAGAATATCGTAGTATACTATGTTCGTAAATACAATGATAGACTTATCCCCTTTCAGGCTTAAGACCTATAATTAACGACGTAACTTAAAAAGACCAGCTTGGCTAATTTTGATATGCTCCCTAT